>CANQND010000019.1 GCA_947625115.1 uncultured Clostridia bacterium
ATTGTTTAAGTTTTTCCATAAAATTACCCCCAAAAGTTGTTTCCCTTTTTCTTGTCCAACTTTTGGGGGTCACCGCATCGTCAAGAGAAAGCTATTGTAACGGTTTTCGACTTGCAACCTACGGACAAAATGCACTATAACATTGAGTATCTTTACACACAACATCTTTCTACTACTGTGGACACTTTGCCGTGAGCGCGGGCAAGTTGGGGCTTTTCTAATGCCCCAACGCAGTCGGCACTGAAAGTGACTGATGAGTTTCGACTACCGAAGTAAACTATATCAATACATTCTTTCAAAAACTCTTGATTTTGTTTTTCCGTTTTGTTAAAATTTTTATATGTTAGTAAAACATAGTGCGAGATTAAAGGAAGTATCTCAAAAATTAAGAAAAAATATGACAAAGGAAGAAAAACACCTTTGGTATGACTTTTTCAAAAAAACAAATTATTCTGTAAAACGTCAACACGTAATAGAAGATTATATTGCAGATTTTTACATTCCCGAAATAAAGTTAGCAATAGAGTTGGACGGCAGTCAACACTATGAACCACAAAATATACTCAAAGATAATATACGCACGGAAACAATAGAGAAATACGGGATAACAGTAGTCCGAATACCAAACAATGCAGTAAACTCTCGTTTTAGAGAAGTGTGCGAATATCTGAATGAAATGATCGCACACTACAAACTAACAAGATAAACTATATTTGACATTACCCTTAACAAAAAACCATTTGTGTAATACAGAGGGTATTTTTGACAATATATAACTTGCTTTTCAGGTCGAAACTCATCAGTCACTTGCAGTGCCGACTACGTTGGGGCATTAGAAAAGCCCCAACTTGCCCGCGCTCACGGCAAAGTGTCCACAGGACACATTTGCTTTGCGTGGCGCGCTCTTGCGTCCCCAAGAGAAGCCTTATACACAGTCGCTCACTTGCTCCCTGCGGACGGGGGTGGGCGGTCGGGGAGTGGAACGGAGGGGGCAAAAGCAGTTTCCGACTTGCTTTTCAGGTCGAAACTCATCAGTCACTTTCAGTGACAGCTTCCCTTTCGTCGTAAAGGGAAGCCTTGTACACGGTTGCAGACCTGCTCCCTGCGGACAGGGGCGGGTGGTCGGGGACCTTGTAACACAAGGAGCGAGGGTGTTCGACCAAAAATAATCTGCAACGAGGGCGGCGAGGGAATTTATTTCGGGTATTCCTCTTCCACCGCCTAACGGCGGTCCCCCTTCCCCCTCGTCGCCGCACGGCTTTGGTTAGCACCAAGCGCGCAAGCGCGCTCGGTACCGCTAACAGTCGGCGGCTCCTCTTCCCACGCAAGTATTGGCGTACTTGCGCGGGGACCCATTTTGCTCAACGACGGGGACGGTTTTTTAACTGTTGCGACCGCCGACCGAAGCGAAGCCTTTTTTGGTAGAATACCCGAGCGACAAGTGGTCGGAATAATTAAAACACTTTTGCTCCCGCCGCACGCAAATTGAGCGGGATAACCTTTTTTGCGCCGTACTTTTGCGTGGTTTGCGCCAAAAAATCGGCAAAGTGGCGAGAGGGGACAACGCACAACACGGTACCCGCAAAGCCGCCGCCGTGAACGCGCGCCGCGCAGGGGCAAATTCCGCGCACAAAGGAAATAATGTCGGCTATTGCGGTGTCGTTGTCGTCCACGGCGCAGTTGCGCAACTGCGTAAGACTGCTGTCGCCCGAGTCGTTTACCAACGAAATTATCCGTTCAACGTCAAGGCAAGGGGCTTGCAACAAACTTTCCGCCTCCTCCACCCGCGCTTGTTCCTCGAAGAAATGTTTTGCGCGCAAGGCTTTATCATTGCCCAACCGCCTCGAAACGTCGCCGAATCCGTCGAAAAACGCCTGCGGATCCACATCAATAAGGCGCGTTTTGCCAAACAGGGCGGCAACCTCTTTCATATCCGCAGGGATAGCCGCGTACAGCGACGAAAGTTGCGAGTGGCTTCCGCCTGCGTTTATCAGGGCGAGATCAAGCCCGTCAAAGCGCGCGTTTAGCCTGCGGTAACTCATTCCGTCGGCGAAATCAAGCACCAACGCGCCGCCCACGGCTACCACGCTTTGGTCCAACAACCCGCACGGCTTGCGAAAATAGACGTTTTCGGCAAACTGACCCGCGCGCGCAAGCACATCGGGCGAAATGCCGCCGTCGTTGTAGAGGACGGACAAAATCGTCCCCACGGCAAGTTCAAACGCCGCGCTGCTGCTGACCCCCGCACCCGTAGGCACGGCGGAGTCGGTGTAGGCGTCAAAACCGCCCGTTTTGTAGCCGTTTTCTTTGAGATAGCGCACCACTCCCTTTACCAAACCCAAGTTGTGCGTGGTGGGTGCAAGTTCGTTTACATCAACGCGCAACGTACCGCGATTTTTGCCCGCGATTCGTATCACATTGTTGTTTGTTGGGCGAAACGCCGCAATTATGTCCAGATTTATCGCGCAGGCGATAACTTTTCCGCCGTTGTGGTCGGTGTGGTTGCCGATAAACTCCACTCGACCCGACGAACTGCAAATGCCTGCCGACGAGTAGCCGAACAAGCGACAAAAATTTTTGATCGCGTCGCCGTAGCGACTGAGATCGGAAACGTTTTTACGAGAATACAGCTCCTGCAAATGCGAAGTGAGCTGCACGGGAGAGGTAAAAAATTGCATAGCTCAATTTTAGCACAAACGCGCCTCAAATGCAAGCCCGCTACGCCTTTATGAGGGGAAATAGTAAGTTAAAGTTGATTAGTCGCGAGGGGCAACAGAGAGCAGTGAAGTTTTGCGCTACGCGCAAAGTGAAGTTGTGCCGTCGCACAATGAAGTACGCTTGCGGCGTGTGAAGTATGTCGCTCGGGACATTCGCTCAAAAAAGTCTTCGCTTCGGGTACGTTGTACCTTCGTTGCAGATTATTTTTGGTCGAACACCCTCGCTCCTTGTTTTACAAGGTCCCCGACCACCCACCCCTGTTTGCAGGGAGTTAGTAGTTTACTGTGTATAGAGTTATTCAATGTTTTTGTGCATTTTGTCCGTAGGTTATAAGTCGAAAACCGAACAATAGCTTTCTCTTGACGACGCAAGAGAAAGTGGCGTCCGCAGGACGACGAATGAGTTTCGACCTGAAAAGCAAGCTATATATTGCGATAATTTCCTCTCTGTATAAGCACAAAGTTTTTGTTAAAGATAATGGCAATATACAGTTACTCTTGGTAGTCGAAACTCATCAGTCACCTAACGGTGACAGCTTCTCTTGCGTCGTCAAGAGAAGCCTTATAAGCGGTTGCCTGCTTGCTCCCCGCAAACAGGGGTGGGTGGTCGGGGAGTGGAACGGTGGGGGCTATGCCCCGTCCTCAACTTGCGGCACTGCCGCAAACTTAACACGCCGCAGGCGTACTTCACTGTGCGACAGCACAACTTCACTTGTCGCACCGCGACAAACTTCACTATTCTCGGGGAGAGGAACGGAGGGGGAAAAGCAGTTGCAAACGGCGGGGAGGAAAAACACCCAAGCGCGGAAACGCTTGGGTGTTGAGGTTGTGTTTTTGCTGTTGGGGAAATCAGATTGTGCCGAAGTAGGCAACCCATTGACTTTCGCCCTCAGCCCCGTTGGGGGTATAGGAACCATCGGCTGATTTGTCTGCAATTCTTTTAATGTAGTTACCGCTCATCGTTGTGAACACACTACCGCTACTGCCTCTGTAAGTACCTAAGAAATAGATGTCCTTGGTAGTATTATTCTTGTCGTTATTCTCGTTGTAGGTCGTTTCCATAAAGAAGTTCTGCATCGAGTCTATCCATTGCCAAGTGTAGCCCTCTGTCTGTTCGTCCTCCAAGTAAACAGATACGCCTTTCTTGCCGTCGTTTCTTGCGCGAATTTCAAGATACATTCCGTCAACCTGAATTGTGTACTGGTTGTCGCCCACCTTGGTGATGGTAAACTCGGCGGCCTCTTTCATATTGGTGCTTGTTGCAAAGTAGTACCCACCGGAAAGACTTCCCGTAGCAAAGTAGTACTTGCCGTCGTCCAAAGTCATCATGAGTTTGTACGTACCCTCGGCGGGTTCGGTTGTTTTTTCAAAGCCCTTGTTGACGTTAAATGCCATTTCAGGCTTTGTTTGATTTTGTCCATCGAACGAAATGGTAACTTTGAGGTAAATTTTTTGGTTGGGCTTAGCGTCCTTGGTTGCGGAAAGTTTGTTTTCCGTAAGGGTAATACCCGAAAGGTCGACTTTCTCTGCCGTGTTTTTAGCCTCGTCAAACTCCCACTTGTAGGTTACGTCCTTGTACTTGGAGCTGGCTGTTGGAAGGTTCAACTCGCCGTTCTGGTACAGTTCGATACCTTCGGGAAGCGTGTAGTACACCAATTTTATCTCTTCGGCGACAACGTCCTCTGCCGACAAATTGTGAGATTCGATTGCGAAGTACTTGCTTACCGAGTAGGTGCCGTTGGTGTAGGTCGCGCGAATGTTAAGACGTTCGTGGATACCGGGTGTAACTTTGATAATAGCGTTTTCGGAGTCGTCCTCGCCGTGTTCTATAACAACGGCTTGGCTATCCCAAGAGGGTTTGTAGGTGATGGTAACGTTGCCTACTTTGCGGGGCAGCGTTACGCCGTCGGACTTGACGATTATCCAACCGTTGGTGGTTTTGGCTATTTGAGCGTCGTCCAAAGCACCCTCCACTTGCTCGATAGCCGCTTTCACTGCCACGGCGGGAGATACGGTTTTGTCTTCCGTCCCCGCAGTTACGTCTACGGGAGAAACAAGAGCGATTTGCGGACCGTAGTAGGCACCGAGGATACCCACGATGTTAACGTAGTCGCCTACTTTGTACTGAGATTGCAAAGCGCAGATCGCCTCGTAACGAGCGTCGCCCGCTTTTGCCTCGTACTGACCTCTTATGTTCTTGGAAACGGCGACGGAAACTTCAACGCCGTCCCTTTCTACCGTAAACAGAGTTGCGGTTTTGTCCACCTGAGGAGTTTTGCCCATTTCGGTTATCTTCCAATTGGAAAGACGCACGTAGGTGGATTGGTGATAACGGTAAGCCGCCGTATCGGAAGAATCGGCAAACAGGTCGTTGTCGAGATCGTAAACGTAGTCCTTAGGCTCGATGGTAAGCGGCAAACCCTTGTCCTGAGTGAAGTTGTCTTTGCCGTTTGCAACGTCCTCGTCGGAGTCGTACTTTTCGTCAACGATAACGGTACCGCCGCTGTTGGTTTCCATAAGACCGCTGTAATTGGTGTTGGTTGTGTCCTTGACCGTTACGTGAACGCCGCGTGCAAGTTGAGCAGCCTCGTCGGCACTGATACCGCCGTGATACACGTAGTAGCCCGCCTTGAAAGTGTCGTCGATCATATAGAATGTCGTGTTGCTGTACTCGCCCGTGTACTTTTCAGCCATTTCCACAATGTAACCCGAAAGCAACTTGGAAACATTGGAATTGCGATACCAATTGTCGATTTCCTCCTCCGCGCTCATAGTGACAAACACGGTAACGCGGTAGGTTGCGGGAGCCTCTACGCCATTGTAGGTGAACTTGGCGTTGAGGTAAGCCGTGGGCTTCAAGCTGTTGGGCGTAACGTTGCACATCGTTTTGCCGTCACTCTCGGTAATTGTAAGGTAGTCCTTAGAAGCCTTGTCGTCTATGCTCCAAGAAATGGTAGCCGTTTTGTCGCCTATCGTGTACTCGCGTGCGAGTTGGAAAGGCTCTACAACGGTTTTGAGGTGTTGGGGCAAAACGTAGTTTTCGGCAAAGTAGTACGCGTCAAATTGCGGAATGGTCACCGAAAATTCTTTGGTGGAAGAACCCATTTTTACCGTGAGTTTGACGGTTTTTGCGCCGTCCTCGCTCATAGTAACTTTGGCGAGGTAGTCGTCGCCGTTCTTGGTGATCTTTACTGCCGATTCGTCGCTGGACGTCCAAGACACTTTGTGATCGGCAATGGAACCGGGCAAAGAGAAGTCCTCGTCAAGCGTGGCTCCGTTTTCGTTGAGAATGTAGCTCTGCAAAATGTCGTCGTAGTTGCAGGCAACCAACGTTACGATACAGGAAACACACAGTACCGCAAGTAGTACAATGAGTATTGTTTTTTTCATAAATATCTCCTTTTTATGCTAATGAAATTCCGTGAAGAACGTCGTAAACTGTTATCACGCCCTCTTCCGTCTGCACGCCTTGCAAAGTGAGTTTGCTATCCTTGGCAACATTTTCCAACCATGGAAGTGCGTTGCCTGCGGGTTTGGTAAACTTGACAGTGAAGTTCTTTGCGCCCTCCGTACGCCCGTCGGGCCAATGCGGGGTCGCTCTGCCTGTGATAGTTACCTGACCGTTGTTGTCGGAAATGCTCTCTACCGTAAAGTTGCCGTAGAGGTTGGTGCCGTAGTTGGCGGTGTAGCCCATACTACCGTCAAAAATGAGATAGTAGTTGGATTTGGTAACGTAAGTGTCGCGGGTTTTCTTTTGGTACTTGGCGATAGTAACATAGGTTACGCTCGTGAGCTGATAGTGATCGCCGTAGTAGCCGATGGTACCCACTATGTTGTAGAAATCGCCGACAATCATATCCGCTTCCTTATAGCTTGTGTAGCCCGCATGCAATTGCAAACTGTAAATCTGCCCGTCGTCGCCTATTTGCGAAACGGTGAAGTCTACGCCGTCATTTTCGCCGATGGTGATAGCCGACAGGTACGCCTCCAAGCGAACTTTTGCGCCGGCTTTTGTTTCGGAGCTGTAATACATACCCGGATCGCCCCAGAAATCTTTCAATGTGAGATCGATGGGGTCGGTGGAGTACAGCGGGTCCACCACGTCGTCGGGAGCGAATACGTGCAGTTTTTTGCTCTTGGCAAAGTCCTCAGCCTTTTTGAAATAGCTGTAATACTTGTACTTGGGGGTGTTTGTGCAATGGTTCTCGGTGTAGCCGTTCTCCACCAATTCGAGGTTGAGCAGCTTGAAAACTTCGCTTCCCTTGGGACGGTACCAAACGTAACCGAGGTAACGTCCGTAGCCCTCTTTTTCGGGACTGCCGTTGTCCATAATTGCTTCCAACACTATTTCTTCCGCGTTGGAAAGGCATTGACGGTTGAACAAAGAGGCGGCTTTGCCCCACTTGTCCACTTTGGTGGTGCTTTCGGGCGTGTTTATGCCGTAGTAACGTATTACCACCGAACCGCCCTCTTTGAGGGCGAACGTCGTCGTGTCGCCGTCGGTCAACGTGTTTACCGTGGCTTGGGCAACGCCGTCCGTCCAAAAGGACTTGTTTTGGTAGTCCAAGTTAAATTTGAGCGATAACGTTATCTTGTCGTAGGGTTCCTTGTCGCAAGCGACAAAAGTCAAACAAGCCGTTACGATAAGCGTCGCCAAGACTATCGCCAACAATACTTTTTTCATAATTTCTTTCCTTTATCTGTTTCCGCCGCAGTTTTGAACAGCTCTTGCAAGAGCTTCTGCGGGGGACATCTTGCCCGTGAAGGCGTTGAGCATTAAACTTTCAACTTGGTTACGCGCGTTGGAAGAACCTACGAACGCGGGAGATGTAAAGAAATTCTCCGCTTTGCTGATGGCGTTAGCCGCATTGACAGCTAATGCCTTGATATTTGTATCATCGGCAAGGAATTCTTTGTAGCTGGCAGTTTCGCGCGCGGAGAGGCTGGCGGTGTTGTAGCCGCTGGCTTCGGAGAACTCTTCCTGCAAAACGGGGTCAAGCAACTCTTTGAGGAACATAAAGGTCATCTTTTGCTTCTCGTCGGCGTTGGCAATGCCGTGACCGCTCTTGAACATAACGAGAGAGGGACCCTGACTGATACATTTGCTGTTGAGTACGCCGCCTACCTCAGTACCGGGAATGTGCGTTACGCCCGTTTTGAAGAGGTTGGTAGTTTGGTTGCCCGCGCCGCCGGAAGAACCGATGCAGTACAGAGAACCGCCCTCTGCAAGACCTTTCTTGAATACGTTGGAGGTGTACTGTCCGCCGTAGTCCTGCTGAGTTGTGAACAATTTATCATCGTAGTGTCCTTTGAGTTCTTCCAACCACGCTGCCGCTTCGGGAGTGTTGAACAGATAGTGGTCGCCCGTTGCCGAAGTGTAGGGCCAGCCGTTTTGTTCGCACATAGTGATGAACCAGTTGGCTTCGCTATCATAAGCGAGAGGTGTTGAGGTGGGGTATAAGTATTTCACAGTTTCACATTGATCCCACAGTTCGTCCCAAGTTTCGGGAAGAGTGAAGTTTAGGCTTTCAATAGCGTCTGCGTTGTAGAACAACAACTCGGTGGATTTGACAAAGGGCAACGTTACGTAATCGTCACGTTCAAAACCGTTTTGGTCGTAACCATCGTAGTTTTTCGCCAAACCCTCGGGAAGATAGGACGGGTCGATGTCGTCAAGGGTCATACCGATAGGATATGCGTAGTCCTCTTCGCCGTCCTTGCCGAGAATGGTTTCGGTGGAATTGATATATTTGGAAAGGTTGAGTACCTTGCCCGTTTCCATATACATAGCCACGTGGTCGGGATAGCAGTACGCGATGTCGGGTTGATTGTCTGCGGGGAGGTCGTTCATAACCTTGTCGCGAACATCGTCGTAGCCGCCTACGCGTTGGTGTTTTACCGTCCAACCGGGGAACTTGTTTTCAAACGCGTCTATCGCGTGTTGCGTGATAGGCTCGTAGTTGGCTCCCTGTGAAGAATAGAATATGATTTGTTTTTCGTAGTCGGTCGAATCGCAAGCCGCAAATATCGAAAGCGACGCAAGCAACACAAACACGATAACGATTATGCTTGTAAGGGCTTTTTTCATTTTGTTTCTCCTTGTTTTTTATTACTTAACGCACTACGTGCGAAAAAGTCCGTCAAATAAACTTCGGCGCAACGCGGCAACGCGTTGCGTAGAAAGTTGTTATCCCTTGGTACCGCTCTTGGATACGCCGTGCATTATGTACTTGCGGCAGAAGATGAACAGTACGAACAACGGCAAACTTACCATACAGACAGCCGCCATTTTGAGAGTGTCCAGCGTTTCGCTGTATCTGCCGCCGTACAGACCCATTCTGTCGGTAAATCCGCGAGATACCCAGTTGGTTATCATTTGCCAATCGGGGGTGCCGTTTACCAAACGGGGCCAGATGTAGCTGTTCCATGTGCCGATGAACTTCAACAGCGTTATGGATACGAGCGTGGGCGCGGTGAGGGGTACCATTACCTTTATCAGGTAGCCCATATCGGACAAGCCGTCCACCTTTGCCGCTTGGTAGAGCGAATTGGGAATTTGCATAAAGTTGTTTCTCAACAGGTAGATGTAGTACACGCTTACGAGGAAAGGCAAAATCAACACGGTGTAGGTGTCGTTCCACTTCCACGTGGAAACGGTAACGTAGTTACTTATCGTAAACATTTCGCCGGGGATCATCATTGTTGCGAGCATTGCCGCGAACAAGATGTTCTTACCTTTGAAGTTCATACGCGCAAGGGCGTACGCCGTCAAAACCGTGATAATGACGCCCAACGAGGTGGAAATAAGACCCACCACCAACGTGTTGACGAGAACCTGCAAGAAAGATCCGCTGCTATCCGTTTGGGCTATTACCGAGGTGTAGTTTTTGAATTGGAAACCCATCGTCGGGAAAAACGTGGGAGAGGACAGACGGTACTCGTCCTCCGTCTTAAAGGAGGAAATGACCATCCAATAGAAAGGCAGGAACGCCAACACGGCGCATATCGTGAGGAAAATGTACACGAACACCGTTTTGATAATGCTCTTGGCGCGTTCGCGCTTTTGAACCTTTTGCACGTCGAAACCCTCGTCGCCTGCGGACAGATCCCACTGCCCCACGACGGAAGCCGATTTGGCGGTTTTGCGGGAGCGTATGCTCAACGCCAACCACACCACCACGCCCACTTCGGCGAGGATAACGATAACCATGAGGGCAACCAACCAATTGGCGGCTACGGAAGAAAGCACTAACAAATCAAACATATCTTTCTCCTCCCTCAGTAACTTACGCGTTTGTTACTTACGCGCAAGTTGATAGCGGTAATAACCATTATTATCGCAAACAATATCAACGACGCCGCAAAGGCGTAGCCCGTGTAGGAGCTGTCGAGATATTGATAAATGTAACCGACTATCGTGCCGACGTCGTAGTCGTGACCCATTGTGTCGTCGAACAGACCTATGATAGCCGAGTACTGTTTCATACCGCCCATTATGCCCGTTACCAACAGGTAACTGATTTGCGGGCTGATCATAGGAGCGGTTATCTTCCACAAAATCGTGTTGCGGCTTGCGCCGTCGATACGCGCCGCGTCGTAGTACTGCTTGTTGACGCTTTGCAACGCGCTGAACAAAATCAGTATCTTAAAGGGCAAGCCCGACCATATTTCGTACACAATGACGACGATGTACTTTGCCCAAGGGATACTCAACGAACCCAACTGCCAAGCGGGAGATTGAAGCCCCATCCAATCTATCGGCGAAATACCGAACCAACCCAAAACCAAGTTGACGATACCGACGGTATCGGGAGAGGACTGCGTTCCGACGATCTTGAAGAAAGTTGCGAACACCGCGCCCATTGCCAACGAGTTGGTAAGATAGGGCAAAAAGAGTATCGTTTGGTAGGCTTTTTGCACCGCTTTTATGGAGTTGAGCGCGACGGAAATCAACAACGCGAGCAACGTGCTTAGCGGTACCGACACAAAAGTGAACACCAATGTGTTTATCAGACATTGCAAGAAGTTTGCGCCGCCCGTACCCGTGTCGCCTTTCAACACGCGCACAAAGTTGTCAAAGCCCCAACCGTTGTACATCGGCTGACCCGTTACTCCGAGGCTTGTCATACGCAGATCCTGCTTGAATGCATTGATAAACGCGCTTACTATCGGGTACGCCGTGAATATCAACATCAATATCACCGCAGGAGCGACAAACAGCCAACCGCTTTGCTCCTTGAAAGCGCGCAAAAACTTTTCCTTACGTGAAAGCTGCACGCCGTCGTTGAGGACGAGATCCGCCTCAACCTCTTTCGGCTTTCTGTTACGAAATTTCATTATTTCAACCTCTCCTCCGTTTCTGCGTCAAACAGGAATAGTTTGTAGGGTTTTATGTTAAATCTGAGTTGAGTAGCCTCGTGCGGCAACACAACGTCGCTGTCGATTATGCAACGGACGGTGGGCTTGGTGGAACTCTCGTGCAGAGCCACCACGGATTTGTCGCGCCCCATAACTTCGATGTGGTCTACGCCGAGAGTGAACGCGCCGTGCGCGTCGTAGACAAAGCCCTCGGGACGGATACCCACGTACACTTCTCTGTCGTCGTAGGACGTTTCGCCTATTGCCTCTTGCCCGACGTAAACTTTGCCGCCCTCGATACGCCCCTTGAAAATGTTTATGGGCGGCGTGCCGAGGAAGTTGGCGACGAACAGGTTGTTGGGGTCGTCGTAGATGGACTGCGGTTCGCCTATTTGTTGCACCACGCCCAACTTCATAACAACCATTATGTCGCAAATGCTCATTGCCTCTTCTTGGTCGTGGGTGACGAACACGGTAGTTATGCCCGTTTCGCGCTGAATACGCTTGATTTCCTCACGCGTCTGCAAACGAAGCCGCGCGTCGAGGTTGGAAAGAGGTTCGTCCAAAAGCAACACGTTGGGCATCTTGACAAGTGCGCGAGCAATGGCAACGCGCTGTTGCTGTCCGCCGGAAAGTTCGTTGGGTTTGCGCGACATTAAATCTTCTATCTGCACCAAACGAGCCGCGTCCAGAGCGCGGGCGTTGCCCTCTTCCTTTTTGATACGCATATTGTCCAACGGGAAGCGTATGTTTTGCTGTACCGTCATATGCGGATACAGCGCGTAGTTCTGGAAAACCAAACCTATACCGCGCTTTTCCGCCGCAAGAGTCGTTACGTCCTGATCGTCGAACAAAATTTTGCCCGAGGTGGGATTTTCAAGACCGCTCAGCATAAACAGCGTTGTGGACTTGCCGCAACCGCTCGGTCCAAGCAATCCCACAAGTTTGCCCGAGGGGATTTCGATACACATATCCTCCACGGCATGCACTTCTTTGCCGCCCTTGGTGCGGCTGGGGAAAATCTTGGTAAGGTGTTGAATTGATATTCTCATAAGCGTTGTACCTCTCGCTTTTTATTTTTCTTGTTTTGTTTGTTCGTCGCTTTCCGTCTGCGGCTCTCGTAAATGGTCGGAGTCCTGCTCTTGAATGTTGGATATATCCTCTTGCGGAGAACTGCCCGAGGCGGAGTCTACGCGGACGATCTTGACGGTTTTTTGCACCCTGTACCCCTCAATTTCGAGGTTGTCGGGCAAATCGACCGCGGCAAAAGACCTGTTGATGTCGATAAACGGGTTGACGTACACGCCCGCTTTGATACGTTGCGTTGCGGTGTAGTTTTCCGCTTTGAGCAAAGTAAACTTTACTTCGGCGTCGCTGTTGGTGTACTTGATTTCCACGCTACCCGAAAGGTCCTGCGCGTCGGAAATATCCAACGACATAGTTACCATACTGTAATAGTCGTGACCGAACACTTCTTCCTTTTTCGGTTCCTTTTTCTTGCGCGGAATTTTGCACACTTTGAACAAAAACCACTTGAAAAACTTTACTATGTAAAAGTTTCCCAACAGGAAATCGCCGATAACGTAGATGACGACAAAGTACACAATGATGAGCGGTATCGCCCTTGCATTGGCGCGCTTTACCACCTGACGGTACACCGCGCTGTACTCGGGATCGTCTTCGCGATTTATGTGAAAACCGTCGTTTTCCGCCACGCTGTCCACAAAGCTCTGCATAAGGTCGCTTAGCTGTTGAGCTATCGTTTCGGTGTCGGCGTTGCGCTGTACGTAGTTGAAACTGAGTTGATTGTACAGCGGAAGCTGTGCAAACACGTCGAAGAACTCGCCGTCAAAGGTCAAATTTACGGGTTCGGACGTCCAAAACACGCTTCCGTCGGCGTTTTTCAACGTCAGTTTCCGCACGGAATCCGCCTTGCGCGAATCGATTTCCGCAATTATGTAGCCGTTGTTTTGATAGACGGAGTTGCCGTCGTTTACGCCGTCGCCGTTGGCGTCGAAGTCTGTTAGGGGGACGGAAGTGGTTTTGCCGTCGGTGCGCTCCGCTTCCAACGCCGCAAGATTGTCCTTTTCGGAATAGACGTTGAGTTGCGTCGTGCCGTACACAAAGCCCAAAATGCCGAAGTACAACTCGGAATATCTCGCCCGCGAACCGTCCACGTCCTCAAAGACCTTTTGTTCGCTGAGCAACGCGTTGAACAACACTATCTTGCCGCCGTCGGGCAAATCGCTTTTGTAGACGGGTTCCCTTTCAAACGCGTCGGAAACCAACGTCATTGCCGAATCGTAGTCGTCGCATTGAAGCCGTTCCGAAACGTATTCGCCGGGGATCGTGTAGTTTACAAAGTGGTAAGGCAAGCCGAGCGCAAGCACCACGCCGATCGCAAAGGTAAACACATAATAGATGATTTTCGCAAATAATCTACCCTTGCGCATAGATCAGTCGCCGCTGCCCTCGGTTTCTTCGGCGGGAGCGGACTGCTCGGTTGCGGCAGGTGCTTCGGCAGGTGTTTCCTCGCTATCTTTTACAACGCCCTCGCCGAACTCGGCAGGTTGTTCGTCGGTAGGAGCCTGACGGTTGGATTTGAACGCGACTTCTCTCTTGTGCAAATTTTCGCGTTGTTCTTTGTACTGTTTTTTGTTGAACAGCGGAATGAGAAAATAAACTGCCACCGCAAGAGCCACCAAAACGCCCAAGATGACAAAAAACATTATATCAACGGGTTTGAGATCGTTTAACGCCAATTGATCCAGCATAAATTCCTCCGAATATTCGACCGCGCTGCAAATCGGTTTTGACCCGAAACGGAACCTTTTCGGCACCGTCGCAATCTGCTTAACCTTATAAATTATATCATTACGGCAAAGTCAAGTCAATACCCAATTTTTGTATTTTTACTGCCGTAAAGTACATTTTCCGTTCGGCGACGGCGCGCGGAGCCGAAAAACAATATTTATATAACATAGGTTTTGCACGATCGCGCTTTGCGCCCGACGGACAAAAAAAGCAAGCACCCAAAAGGACGCTTGCCGCTATTTCAAAAAAATGCGCGCAACAAAATACGCGCGCAAAAATCTGCCGAAATCGACAACCGCAAAAAAGCGTTTTGACTGTTGAGAACATTACGTTTGTGTGCGATCACCGCTATCTCCCTTGAACGATACCGTTCAATTGGTATAATGATATATTACAATATTCGTTCTCTTTTGTCAACCGTTTTGCGCAAACAATCGACGGGTTTTGTCGCTCGGCTACTCCACCGTTACCGATTTGGCGAGATTGCGAGGTTTGTCCACGTCGCGACCGAGGCTCTTTGCCGTGCGATAGGCAAGCAGCTGCAACGGAACGACGGACGCTATCCCCGCAAGGGCGGGGTGTACCTTGGGGATAATGAGCGGCAGAGAATTTTCAAATACTCTGTCGGAAACGGTTATCACCATCGCGCCGCGCGCCGCAATTTCGTTTACCGACGACGCGGTTTTGTCCGAAAGGGCGTCGAAAGTGGAAATTGCCACCACCGCCACGTCGGAGTCCATCAACGCAAGCGCGCCGTGTTTAAGTTCGCCCGCGGGGTACGCCTCGCTGTGAATGTAACTTATTTCTTTCAGTTTGAGGCTGCCCTCGCACGCCGTGGGATAGTCGGCTATGCGCCCGATATAAAACAGCGCGGAAACGTCCTTTATTTTCTCGGCAAGACGGGTTATTTCGTCATCGCTTTTTAGCGCGCGCATAACGGCTTGGGGCAGGCTGTCCATTTCGCGCAGAAAATATCTGTAACTTTGGCGAGAAATCGCGCCGCGCCCGAGAGCGACGTCCAACATAAGCAACGTCAGCGTTACAAGTTGGCAGTTGTACGCCTTGGTGCTTGCAACGGCGTACTCGCCGCCCGCGCAAATGTTCACCGTGCGATCGCAGGCAAAGGTGAGGGAAGAACTTGCCGTGTTGGTGACGGCGTAGGCATATCCGCCCGCCGCTCTGACGCGCTCGACGGCACGCACCGTATCCGCAGTTTCGCCGCTTTGACTTATGAAAAACGCCAACGTGTGCCCGTCTACGGGGTAGTTGCCGTAGACAAACTCGCTTGCAATGACGGGCGTTACGTCAATGCCGAACCACTGCCTTGCCACCGCGCTTACCTGCAAACCGCTGTTGTACGCCGTGCCGCAACCGATAAAGTAAATTTTGCGGAAACTCCCCGCCCGTCGCTCGGGCAGGTTCAAGCCGCCGCTATCGAAGTACCCGTTTTTGGCGAGGACCAATTTGCGCGGTATCTCGTAAATTTCTTTGAGCATAAAGTCGCCGCTCGTTTCGGCGACGTTTTCGCCCTGTTCGGGGGTAAAAAAGTTTACCGCAACGGGGCTGCCGTCGAAACGGAAAAAACGCGCCCCGTCGGGAGAAATTTCCGCAACGGTGCCGTCGGGCGTCACCGCTACGGAGTTAGCCCAGCGGGAAATGCAACGAATATCCGAACACAGGTACGCGCCCTCGCCGAAACCCACAACAAGCGGACTTTTGTTTTTGATAGCGTACAGCTTGCGCTCGTTTACCGCCGTTATCGCTATCGCAAAGGAACCCTGCAACATTTGCGCAACGCGCAGTACGGCTTGGAGAACGTCGCCGCGGTACTCCTTTTCCAACAGATACGCCACCGTTTCGCTGTCCGTTTGCGAACTGAAAACTTTTTTTCCGAGATATTTTTTCAAATCGAGGTAATTTTCGATAATGCCGTTGTGCACTATCGCAAATCTTCCGTCGGGCGACAAAAAGGGGTGAGCGTTTTGGGCGCATACCGCCCCGTGAGTTGCCCAACGGGTGTGACCTATCGCCACGTCCGTTTCCGCAACGCCTTGCGCCAGACGTTCGAGAGCGGCAATGCGTCCCTCCGTCTTGCAAATTTCGATAACATCGCCCCTGTTGGCGGCAAACCCCGCCGAATCGTACCCGCGATACTCCAACAGTTTCAACGCTTTGAGCGTGTTTGACACCGCGCCTTGACATATAGCCCCGAAAATTCCGCACATTTGTCTGCTCCTTTGTTATACGACAATATATGTGGAACGCACAAAAAAAGTGACCGCAACGGGTCACTTTCAATGCGCGGCAGTTTGCCGAAATTTTTTGGTGTCAAACGGTTTTATTCCAAGCCCGTCCAAGTGAAGTCTACAAAAGATTGAATGAGGAAGTCGAAAATGGCACCGGTTTCGGTATCTACCGTTGTTGTGTAGGATCCGTTTGTTACCGACCATTTCACATAGGGAACTTCCAAATCAACCTCGTCGCACCCCTCAAAAGCCCGCGCTTCTATCCGTTTAAGCGCGCGGAAACTCATAGTTCCCAACACTTTGCAATTGAGGAAAGCGCAACTTTCGATAGTAGTTACATACTGAAAGCCCTTGGAACCCCAAGTTCTATCCTCAAAATGAATGAGATTTGTGCAGTTGGCAAAGGCGTATTGGGGAATTTTGCCGTACACATCGATGTAGCAATACGTCAGCTCGGTGCAACCGTCAAAGCAATGCGAACCGATAGCGTACGTTGTGGTATCTCCATCTCTACCGCCGTTGAATTGCACACAAGTAAGCCCCGTACACCCGGCAAAGGCGTAGTCGCCTATTGTCATTCTGCCGCCGCTCAAATAGTAATTGTTGCAAAACAGCCTATTCAACGAAATGCAATTCTGAAATGCGCCGTCGCCTATTACCGCCGCGTTGCTCGGCAGATAAATATCCTCGCCCAGCCACGACTTACCGAACGATTTGCAATTGTAAAAGGCGTAGTCGTCGATGACCGTTATGGAGTCGGGAATATATCTCCAACCGTCCAAAAGGGAACAGTTGTAAAAAGCGCGTTTGCCTATCCGCGTAAGAAAAGCCGCCTCGCCCTCTGTCACCAGCAACGATGTACAACCCTCAAACGCGCTGTCGTCTATCTCGGTGAGATTGTACGAAAGTGCTATTCCTTTCAAGTTGATACAGTTGTAAAAAGCGCGCTTGCCTATCCGCGTGACGCTCTTGGGCAGGACGATTTCCGTTAGCGAGTTTATCCCGCTGAAACAGTCGTCGGGGATTTCCGTCAAACCCTCTTGCAACGCCACTTCTTTTATTTGCTCGCGGTACTCATCGAAGTTGTCCGTGCCGTAAACGTCGCTTGGCGACAGCGACAGTTTGTAGCCGCCGCCCTCCAACGGAATAAGCGCGAAGCAAGCGTAGCCCGAAATGCCGCGTATACCATTGGAAGCAACTTCTTCGTACACCTTTTTGGAGTAGGTACCCCAACCGTCGCTCCACGTTATCTGCCAACCGTCATTGTAGTTTCCCTCTCCCGAAACGTTTTCAGTCCTGTCCATTCGGTAACTGCCGTCGGTGTAGTACACGCGATATTTCAAATGAGCTTCCTCGGGAAGAGTGCCGAAAGGCAACGCGGCGTCCAGCAAGTCCACGCGCTGTTTGTGATTTCCGCGTTTGTTCCATTTGGCTTGATCTGCGCCCAAACCGTTACATTTGTTGTCAAATTCCACACAGCATACGCCTTGATCGTCGAACTCGACGGCGAGGTTCTTCATTTTTAGCGTGGAGAGGTAGTTGCTCAACTGCAACAGCTTTGCCGAGGCTATCGCCAACTCGTTGCCGCTCGGTCTTGCGTCGCCGTCCATCAATTTTATCAGGCGCAACGTTTCGTTGATATATCTGCGCGCTTTGGGCGTGCAGTACAAATCGACGTTCTTCATCTGTTCCGACGTGATTCCCGAAGAGGAATCCATATATTCTTCCAAAGCCGTCACGTCCAGCGGTCTGCCCAACTTTTTGCGTACTTCCAGGCGGCTTTCGCCGAAACGTATGCTCTCGGCAACGCTCAAACGCAGAGGACTGCAAAGCGTTACGGGCAACGCCACAGCGAGAGTGACGCACACTACTACCGCCGCCGTGACGGAAAAGGTAACAACGCGTTTTGCCCAAAACCATTTTCCCGCAAGCGTTACCCCTTGCGAAAATTTCTGGGCGGCGTTTTTCAAAGTGTCGAAAAAGTAACTCCTCAAAAGAGCCGTTCCCGTCTGCAACGCGGCAAATACCACCGTGACGGCAAACGTCGTCGCCGCCAACGCGCCCTTGACGGAGCCGAGATACGCCGTTTGCACCAACAACGCTAACCCGCACCCGAACACCGCCGCATACAGCGCGTAACTAACGTAAAGGAGCAGAGCGTTTACCGCGTCGCCCGCAAAACGTCGGCACACTGTCATTGCCGCGCCGTAGAGAGTGGCTACGCCCGCAAAACACAACAGCACACACATCGCGGGGCGCAGATCCAACCAAACGTTACTTGCCACAACGTGGTACAGATTGGTATCTCCCCCCCCTTAACAGTATTTATGGCAAACATCGCCCACAGCGACAACGCCCAAACGAGAAAAAGAACGGACGGAGCGTAGTTAAGCACGCCCATTCCGAGTGCTTTGCCCTTGTTCGCTTGTTCTGTTGCGGACGGGGCGGATTCGTCCATATCGTCGTTGAGAAGATAGTCCACCGTGCAGTGGAAAAGTTTGGACAAAACTATGAGTTTATCCGTTTCGGGGTAAGCGGCGTCGCTTTCCCATTTGCTTATCGACTGTCGGGACACTCCCACTATGTCGGCAAGCTGCTCCTGCGTGTAGTTGTGCTGTTTGCGCAGTCTGCTTAGTTTGTCGCCTAACGTCATCGCGTTGCTCCTCACAATTTGTTTTGTGCTTTCATTGTATCAAAAAATCGCGCTCAACGCCACCGATTTTAAGTTTCTTTATGTAAACTTGCGGTTGCGTTTTGAAATTTTTTGTAAATTTAACTTGCAACGGCAAAAAAAATCAAAAAAAAGCGCGTTGTCTTTGCCCATTCGTTTGACTAAGCGACGGCGCAGGGAGTATAATTTTGAAGAATAAATCAAAGAATATCACGATCATTAAGTCGGCGCAAAAGCGTTGACTTGCGGAGAAAAAATGACAAGACAAGACGTACGCAACATAGCAATCATCGCTCACGTAGACCACGGCAAAACCACCCTCGTGGATCAACTTTTAAGGCAAAACGGCGTTTTCCGCGCCAACGAAACGGTTATCGAACGCGTTATGGACAGCAACGACATCGAACGCGAACGGGGCATAACCATATTGGCTAAAAACACCGCAGTACACTACAACGGCGTAAAGATAAACATCGTCGATACCCCGGGACACGCCGATTTCGGCGGCGAGGTGGAGCGCATACTCTCGATGGTGGACGGCGTTTTGTTGCTTGTGGACGCAATCGAGGGTTGTATGCCGCAAACCCGTTACGTACTCAAAAAGGCTCTCGGCTTGGGCAAAAAAGCCCTTGTGGTGATAAACAAAGTGGACAAAGGCGAATTTGACGAACACGAACTGCGCGAACAGATAATGGAACTGTTTATGGAATTGGGCGCGAACGACGAACAATTCGATTTCAAAGTTATCTACGCCTCCGCCAAACAGGGTTGGGCAAGCGAAACGCTCACCCCGAGTACGGATATGAAGCCGCTATTGAACGCCATTTTGACGGAAATACCCGCTCCGCAAGGAGAAACGGAGGGCGGCTTGCAGTTGTTGATTTGCAACATCGACTACGACGAGTACGTCGGGCGCATAGGGATAGGCAAAGTGAACCGCGGCAAAATAAATGTCGGGCAACCCGTGATACTGTGCCACCGCAACAACAGTTTCAACACGGCGAAAGTTACGCGCCTGTACCAATTTGAGGGTTTGAAACGCGTTGAGTGCGAAAGCGGCAGTATGGGGGACATCGTTGCGGTAAACGGCATTCCCGATATGAACATAGGCGAAACCATCTGCTCCATCGACTGCGTGGAACCCCTGCCCTTTGTAAGCATAGACGAACCAACAGTGTCTATGCTGTTCAAGGTAAACGACAGTCCCTTTGCGGGCAAAGAGGGCAAGTACGTCACCAGCCGTCACCTGCGCGCGCGCCTCTTCCGCGAAGTGGAAACAAACGTGTCTATGCGCGTGGAAGAAACGGACAGCGCGGATTGCTTCAAAGTGTACGGCAGAGGCGAACTGCACCTATCCATTTTGATAGAAAATATGCGGCGCGAGGGCTACGAATTTGCCGTGTCCCGCCCGAAAGTGATAATGAAAGAAATAAACGGCGTTACCTGCGAACCCATCGAGTACCTCGTTGTGGAAGTTCCCGACGCCTACGTCGGCGCGGTAATGAATAAGTTGGGTATGCGCAAAGCGGAACTGATAAATATGTCGCCCGATAACCAAGGCGGCACCAAGTTGGAGTTCAAAATACCCAGCCGCGCGCTGTTCGGCTACCGCAGCGAAATGCTCACTGACACCAAAGGTTTCGGCGTTATGACCAGCGTGTTGGACGGCTACGAACCCTACAAAGGCGAAGTTCAGGAACGCACACGCGGCAGTCTTGTGTGTTGGGAGGACGGTATCACCACCGCTTACGGACTGTTTAACGCGCAGGAAAGGTGCCGTCTGTTTGTGGGAGTGGGCTTGCCCGTCTACGCGGGAATGGTTGTAGGCGAAAACAGCCGCGAGGACGACATAACCGTGAACGTGTGCAAAACAAAACACCTCACCAACAACCGCGCAAGCGGCTCCGACGAGGCGTTGAAGCTCACGCCGCCCTCCATTTTGAGTTTGGAGCAGTGTTTGGAGTTTATCGGCGACGACGAACTTGTGGAAGTTACCCCCACCTCTATCCGACTGCGCAAACAGATACTCGACCACTCCGAACGTATGCGCATTTGGGCGCGCAACCGAAAATAACGGACTTATTGCCCGACCATACGCAAAGTGAGTTGGTCGGGCATTTGCCCGAGAACAGTGAAGTTTTGCGCTATGCGCAAAGCAAATTTGTCCACAGGGGATAAGTTCGCAACTGAAATAAAGGCTTCTCTTGGGGACGCAAGAGAAGCTGTCACTGAAAGTGACTGATGAGTTTCGACCTGAAAAGCAAGTAACCTACCTGCAATCCGCGCGGGCAAGTTGGGGCTTTTCTAACGCCCCAACGCAGTCGTCACTGAAAGTGACTGATGAGTTTCGACTACCAAGATTAACTGTATATTGCAATTACCTTTAACAAAAACTTTGTGCTTTTACAGAGAGGAAATTATTGCAATATGTAGCTTGCTTTTCAGGTCGAAACTCAACCACCGCCTTGCGGCGGTCCCTCTTCTCTTGCGTCGTCAAGAAAAGGCTTGGTGTGCCGTTGCAGAACTACTACCTGTGGACGCATTGACTTTTCGGGCGCGTTCTCTTGCCCCCAAGAGAAAACTATTGTAACAATTTTTGTGTTGTGTTCTGTGGACACTTTGCCGTGAGCGCGGACAAGTTGGGGCTTTTCTAACGCCCCATTGCGACGGAATTTTCGCCATCTGTGCGCGAAACTCCGATTTAACATAGAAGTCGGCTTCTATATTCTATTTACTTTCACACTCTGACGTTTCTGACAGACAGAACCGAAAAACTTGTTATCGGCAAAATTTATACGCATTATGATAGAACTGCAAAACGTTACCAAAATTTACTACGGAAAAAGAAAAAAGCAAACGATTGCGCTTGACGGCGTGAGTTTTACTCTGCCCGACAAGGGTTTTGTGTTCATCGTGGGCAAGAGCGGCTGCGGCAAATCCACTTTGCTCAATATGATGGGCGGTTGCGACAAACTGAGCGGCGGGGACGTCGTTATCGACGGAAACAAATTCTCCCAATTCAAAGAAAGCGATTTCGACAATTTCCGCAACGACTACGTGGGCTTTATTTTTCAGGACTACTGCCTGTTGGAACGCCTGACCGTGCGGCAAAACGTCGCGCTGGCGTTGCAATTGCAGGGGGACGATGACGGTTCCGCCGCAGACGAAGCCCTCGAACAGGTGGATATGGCGGAATACGCCTCCCGAATGCCCGACGAACTTTCGGGCGGACAAAAACAGCGCGTTGCGATAGCCCGCACTTTGGCAAAACGCCCCAAATTGGTACTCGCCGACGAACCGACGGGCAATCTGGACGCCAAAAGCACGCAAACCGTCTTGCAACTGCTTAAAAAATTGTCGGAAAACACTCTCGTAGTGATCGTGTCGCACAACCGCGCCGACGCCGAGCAGTACGCCGACAGGATAATAGAACTATCTTACGGCAAGGTGATAAGCGACGTTTCGCGCAATCCCGATTGCAGTGAAATATCTTTCGGCGAAAAGGAAATAGTAATTCAACAAGGCGTGGTTTTCAACGACGAGCAACTTGCCCAAATAAACAGACGTATACAACAGGGAAAGGCGACTATCAGGCAGGAAAACAGGCGTTTTCTTCCCACCGTTGCCGCCGAAAACGCACACGCCGCGCCTGCCGAACGCATAAAACACAAGCCGTTGAGCCGTTGCGGTTGGCGCACGCTCTTTGCAATGCTCGCAAAAAAACGCGCCGTAAGCATTGCTTTGACGGTGCTGTCCGTCGTGTTTATTATCGCCGTACTCGGCGTTTGTCAATTTTTTACGCAATTTTCCGCCAATGAGGAAATATCCCGTCTTGTCGCCCAAAGCGACGGCAACAAAACGTTTATTTTGCAAAAGGCGCACCGCATAAGCGAAATAAACACCACTCCCGTAACGGACGAGCTGACGTACATTCCCGATTCGGACATCGAGGCGTTCCGCTCCACGGGCTACCAAGGGGAAATTTACCCGCTGTACAACGTGTCATTGATGTCGCACACGGGCGGGAGCAACCTCATTTGGGACATAGAGGCATACCATATGCCCAAGGACGAAGCCAACTACGCCAATTTCTACTGCGGCTCGGGCTTGGGAGTGCTTGTTACCAACGAAGATTTCCTTTCCAAACTGTACGGCGACGAAGAGGGCAAACTACGGGTGCTTTCGGGTTCGTTGCAGACGGAGGGCGCGGCGGTACTGCTGACCGACTACATCGCCGATAGCATACTCGCCTACGATCCCACTTTCAGAACGGCAGGGGACGACCCCTACGCCACCATAACCAACGGCGGTATGCACTTGGCGCATTTCAGGGCGGCGGGCGTTATCTACACGGGCTACAAAGAGCGTTACGCCCAATTGATAGAAAAAATACAAAACAAAACCTTTTCCGTCAAAACGAACGGCGAAGAATATGCAAAACTGTTGGAAGAACTCAATTCCACCCTTAACATCGGCTATTCCTTTAACCCCGATTTCTACCAAGCCTACGCCGACGACGAGGATTGTCCCCGCTCCGTCTACTACGGCACAATGGAGATAACCTACGGGGATAGGAAAGTCGTCAACAAAAGTTACAGCTACCGCAACTTCGACCTCGAACCCGACGAAATACGGCTGGCGCGCTCGGTCTACGCGCAACTTATGGGTATTGACGTAAACGACGTAAATGACGAAGAAGCCGTCGGCAAAAAAATAACGCTTTCGCGCTACAACTACATTCGCAACGAAAACGACGCTCCCGACTACACCGTAGAAGTTACCGTAGCGGGACTGTTGGACGACATTGACGGCGTGGGCGGCTTCAACTGTTCGCCCGAACTGTACCGATTGCTCAAACAGTACGGCAACGCTCCCTACGCGCTGTACTTCGACGATATGTCTAAGGTTACGGAAGTGTACGATATGGGCGAAGAATTGACCTACGTCGTCAAAAATCCGCTTGTTACGGCGTTGTACACCGTTTCCAAATCCACGTTGGTGTTTACGGACATATTTGTATTTATCGCAATTGTAACTCATCGCCCTTGCGGCGATAACTCTTGCGGGGTTCGGCGCGGGAAGCGTGCGCAAAAATATGTACGAAATTGCCGTTGTGCGCGCTCTCGGCGGCAAAACCAAAGACCTTGCGTTGATGTTCGCTCTGCAAATGCTTGCGGTGAGCGTAGTTGTGTGCATACTTTCTGTTGCGGCAATGGCACTCGGCGCAAGTTTGTGCAATTCCATTCTCGCAGAGGGCTTTGTGAAACTTGCCAATAACGTGTTTATGCGCCGACTCAACGTGATAACTTTCCGTTGGGACATAGCCTTGACGGACGCCGCCGTCGTTTTGGTGCTGACCGCGCTTGCCGCCCTCGCACCGCTGCTTGCCATACGCAAATCCAAACCGAGAGAGATAATAAAGGCAAAAGAATAAGAGTGCCGACCAATCGTGCGGCGGTCGCTTGCTTGCTGCTACGCTAACGCAAGCGCAAGCGACGGTGAAATTTACAACATTTAGAAAACCGACTTCTTCGGCGGAGGTCGGTTATCTTTTATATAGAGTACACCCTGAACCAATGCGCTTACGCGCCGCCGCAGTCGGACTAAGTGGTTCGCGCTACACGCGCGGAACTCGTCACAGCTATCCTTAGACAGCACCAACCGCACAAATTGCGGTCGGTGCCGCTGTCAGTCAGCTGTTCCTCTCCCACGCAAGTATTAGCGTACTTGCGCGGGTACCCTAAGACACTTCCGGCGGGGAGTGTACCGCCCCGCCAACCCCCGCAAGGACGCAAAGGTTCGGTACACGCCCGAACTTTGCGGAACATTGTTTGGACTGTGCCGACCACTTGTCGCTCGGGCATTCGCCCAAAAAAGGCTTCGCTTCGGTCGGCGATGAAGTTTTGTAGGGGGCTACGGTTCGCATATTCGCCGCAAAAAGGCTTCGCTTCGGGTGACGAGTCCGCAACCGCCTAAATAACCTTCCCCGTCACGGCAACGCCGTTACGGGGAAGGGGGACCGCCGTTAGGCGGTGGAAGAGGGATATATGAAACCAACTTCCTCGCCACCCTCGTTGCAGATTATTTTGCGGCAAACACGCTCACCAGCCCCAACAAAAAAAATAAACTCACGCCGCCGTCGTTGCAGATTATTTTTGGTCGAACACCCTCGTTCCCTGTGTTACAAGGTCCCCCGACCGCCCACCCCTGTCCGCAGGGAGCAAGTCGGTAACTGCACATAAAGGCTTCTCTTGACGACGCAAGAGCGCGCCACGCAAAGCAAACGTGTCCTGTGGACACTTTGCCGTGGGCGCGGGCAAGTTGGGGCTTTTCTAACGCCCCAACGCAGTCGTCACCGTTAGGTGACTGATGAGTTTCGACTTGAAAACCAAGTAATATATTATTAAAAACTCCCTCTGTTTCAACACAAAGAGAGTTTCTTTTTTAGTAACGATTGTAATGTAAAGTTGTTTTCGTTGTTGTATTAACCGAGCTTATTGCAGATATTCCTCTTCCACCGCCTAACGGCGGTCCCCCTTCCCCGTAGTTTCGCGTTGCTCAACGACGGGGACGGTTTATATTTCAGTTGCAGACCTACTCCCTGCGTACAATAGTGCAAACTGTTCGGGCGTTTACGCCCGTCCTCAACTTGCGGCAGTGCCGCAAACTTCACTCGCCGCAAGGCGTACTTCACTGTGCAACAGCACAACTTCTCTTGCCGCACAGCGGCAAACTTCGCTGTCCTCGGGCGAACGCCCGAGCGACATACCGCCGCACGAGTGGTCGG
>CANQND010000020.1 GCA_947625115.1 uncultured Clostridia bacterium
GTAAGCACAAGCGATACCACCTATCCCGAAACGGACGGTCAATCGACCACAATGACAAAGTTCACTCTCAAACTTGACAATGCAAATTACGCAGATACATTGTGCAAGTTAGACAAACAATTAGAGGCAGGACAATACGTTGTTCAAATTGTTGCGGACGGCGACAAGCAAATAAGCAATGCAAAACAAGACTTAGACGAGAGATTGATTTATCAATCTACTGTGACTTTGAGCGAGGCAACGACCTACCTCAAACTCGGCAATCTTGTTCTCGGTCACGGCACCTACGAAGTGCGTTTGATCAAAGTCCCCGCAGCGGCTTAGTTCGCAAAATATTACGGAGAACCAAATGAAATTCAACAAATTTATTTGCATAGTTTTGGCAATATGTATGTTGGCGTCGGTCGCCGTGTTGGCGGGTTGTCAACAGCAACTCAAAGACAGCTACACGGTTACTTACGACCTGAAAGACGGTTCCACACGTAAACTTACCGTAGCCACAGGTTATGCCGCGTCGGATTGGACTCCGACGCGGGAGGGCTACGAGTTTGCGGGGTGGTACGCCGACAGCGATTGCGCCAATGCCTACGACTTTGCCAAGGGCGTATTTGCCGATGTAACGCTGTACGCCTCTTGGGTGGAACAGGCAAAGGCGTGCGTTGTCACGGTCGAACCCAACTATCTCGGCGCGCGCCGTTACAGAAACATAGTTCTGCGCGACGGCGACGTACTCACAGCCGAACAAATGCCCGTCATCGACAAGATAGGAATGGAAGTGGAGGGGTGGTACACCGACGAGGCTTGCACTCAAAGGTACAACTTCAACGAAAAGGTGAATAGCGACTTCACTCTGTACGCCAACTACAAGTTTGACGGCGCAACCAAGCGTTACACCGAGGACGTGCTTGCGGACAAGGACTACCCCGACTACGGCGTAAAGCAGGGCGACGTCCTGTTCAAAAAGGGCGACATCATCTTTGAAGATCTGGAATTGGAAGTGTACTGCAAGCAAAGCAACTTCGACTTGTGCGTACGCGTAAGCGAAGAGGTAAACAAACTTGTGGAGGAATTCAACAATCGCCCCGGCAACGTCTACACCGACGAAGAGGGCAACGAACATTTCCACCTCAAAGTTAAACCGTTGCACACGGCAAGCATTTCCGAACAAAACAGGTTTCAGTTGCGCATACAGCAAATCCCCGAAACCAACAACAACTACAAAAACTATATTTTGATAAACCACCTTTTGGACGTTGCCAATATCGACGTTTCCTACTACGATCGCGACGATTGGTACGCGATAGGCGACTCCTACTTGTACGGTGGTTTGGGGTCCATTCCTTTGGGCGGCAAGGTTCCGTTCTTGATCTACAACAAGCAACTTATGGAACAGTACGGCGGAGGAAAACTTCCCTCGAACTTCTCCGAATTGAAAGAGGTGCTTGTCAACTTCAAGCAGGCAAATGCAACCAAAACTCCGCTGTTGCTCAACAACAGCTGGCCTTTCCGCGAGGGGCTTAGTATGGCGGCGTTTGTGCAGAACGGCGCGCCGTACTACCGTTACGACGTTGCAACCAAGAGTTACGTTACCGATTGGAACACGGAACAAGGCAAAGCCGCGGCATTGACCGCCGCCGATAACCTCTACGAACTGTTGGGCGCGGCAGGCGCGGCGGGAGGCAGCTTCTATCTGCAAAACGGCGAGATAGACCGCAGCACCAAAAACGATTGGCGCGTGATAAAAGACGTACGCGACGGCAAATCGCTGGTGGGGGTTATCTCTTGGTACGAGGACTACCTCTATCAGTACAAGGATAACAAGCAAAGCGGTACCCTCTACGAAACGATAAAACTCATCAACAGCGACACATTGGGCGTACTGCCTATATCCAATATGTTTACCGACAATGACGACGAGTGGAGTTCCAAGATACCACTCAACACAATCGGTTTCCAAATTTATCAAGGTTCCACCTCCACGAAAACGGACGCAGAGTACGCGGCTTGCGCGATATTCGCCGACTACGTGGTGCGCCATGCCGACAGATTTGCTCAATACGGCGTTATCCCCCTCAACAAGGAACTTGCCGACAAGAGCATTTTCAGCCAAGAAGCGATAGCTAACGACGAAACGGGCGTGATAAAGTTGCTCAACGCAGTCATTCCCGACCCGAACGATCTGTACACTTTGGACGGGTACATTCTCGGCAAACCGCTTGTTACCGAAATTGCGGGGACAGGCTCTGCCTTGGGCTATCTCGACAACATCTTCGCGTTGCCCGCAAAGGACGGCATAGAAGACATCGTTCGCATTATCGGCGACAAACTGCGCGGCACATTTGCCAACGGAGGATATTGATATGAAAAAAGTATTTATGTACGTGTGCCTCGCGCTGTTGGCGGTAAGTTTGACGTTTGTCTTTGTCGCGTGCAACAACAACGCCGACACCGAAGCTAAGGAAGCGGTGGAAACGCAGTCTTGGCAGGTTGCCTCTCCCGACGGCTCGATTAAAGTGGATATAGGTATGGACAGCGACAGCAACTTGTACTGCTCTGTAGCAAAGGGCGGCGTTGCCGTACTTGCCAAATCCCCCTTGGGCTTGCAGGTGCGCGACGACGATTTCGGCTTGCTCACCTTTGAAAAAAAGGCTCAACGCCGCGTGCAGGGCAGTTACTCCAACATCACGGGCAAGCACGCTCAGGTGGACTACGACGCAATGGAGTTGCAACTCACCTTTGAAAGCTACAAGTACGTTTTGGACGTGTTTGTGCGCGCCTACGACGACGGCTACGCGCTACGTTACAAGTTGGACGCAATCGACGGTAAATTCGACCAAGCCAAGATCGAAAGCGAACTTACTTCCTTTGCGTTGCCGAGTTCCTCTTTGGTGTGGCGGCAGTCCTACGCGCCCGACGGCGGAATAGTGGTTATCGACCCGCTCAAAAACGAAAATATCGACACCTTTTCCTACGAAAACGGCAGTTACAACTACGTCCCCGCAAGCGGTATCGACTCGGGCAGTCAAATTGTGTTCCCCGTGTTGTACAGCCCCGACGGAGATGTGTACTCGCTGTTGACCGAGTCGGAATTAGTCGGTAGCGGCTTTTACGGCTCGATGTTGCAGGCAACTCGCGATGACGACCAACTGAAATTGCAAACGGTACCAATGGCGGGCGGCTCGATAGAGGACGACGGCTACGTAAGTTTGCCCTTTACCTCTCCTTGGAGAGTGGGCATAACGGGCGACCTTGCCACCGTTACCGAAAGCGAACTTGTGGAAAAAGTGTACGACGACGCGGAGTATTGGAAACCCGACAACTACGACGAACTTTCCGCAGAGGAACAAGAAATTTACGACTACGAATGGGTAGACCCGGGAGTGACGTGTTGGAGCTGGATAGTGTACCGCGCCAAGGACCAAAAGAACTACGCCATTCACACCGCCTATTTGGACAAATGTGCCGAAATGGGGTGGAAATATTTGCTGTTGGACGGCAGTTGGGAGTCGGACTACAACATTTCGGATCAGCTTGCCGACAGCAACAGTAAAGGTAACTTGCAACAAGACGGTATCACCACCGACGGCGTACCCGCCAATTGGGACGCGTTTGTGCGGTACGCCAACCAAAAAGGGATAAAACTCATCGTGTGGGGCGACGCCATTCGCAGTTTTGCCAACGCCGACTACAACGTTATGTGCAACACTTTGGACAAGTGGAAAGCAATGGGCGCGTCGGGTATCAAGTTGGACTTTTGGAACGGCGAACGCGAAATGGACGACGGACACCAAATGCCTACTCACCGCGGCGAGGACAGCAAAAATATGGAGTGGTACGAAACGGTCTACCAAGAGTGCGCCAAACGCCAATTGATCGTCAACTGCCACGGTTGCAACAAACCCACAGGCGAACGCCGCGTGTACCCCAACGTCGTCAACCGCGAAGCTATCTACGGAGCGGAAAAGAGCGCGGTATCCGCGCGCGACGTGGTGAACGAACTGTTCACGCGCAACGTTATCGGACCGTCTGACTTTACGCCCCTTGTAAAGCCAATGCAACACCGTTTTACTACGGGCTTTATGATTGCGTTGCCTTTCCTGTTCGAGGGAATGACGACGGTAGGCGACACCCTCACCAATTTGAGGTACGAGCCGATACAGGATCTGTACAAAGCTATCCCCACCGCGCGCGACGACACAAAGTTTTTGTGCGGTGCGCTTGACGAATACTACTGTCAGGCGGTGCGTTGCGGCGACAGCTGGTTTGTGGCGGGAGTCAACTCCGGTCTGGACGCGACGAGCGTTTGCAAAGTCAAGTTCGACTTCTCCTTTTTGGGAGAGGGCAATTGGAGCGGCTGGCTGTACAAGGACGGCGCAATGGGTGCCGATCAAAAGAACGAAATTGACAAAACCGCCGTGCAGTACGCGTCAAGTGACAGTTTCAACATCGATTTGGGACAGAACAGCGGATTTGTCATCTATTTGACCAAGAACTGAAAGGAGTAACAAAATGAAAAAAGTAAAAATAATCGCGTTGTTGTGCGCGTTGATACTGTGCCTCACTTTGGCGTTGACGGCGTGTAAAGACGGCGACCCCAACGTGATAACGAACGAGTGGTGGACAACCACGGGCGAATTGCAGTTCAACGAGGACGGCAGCGTCAATTTCCCCAACGTCACGATAAAATTGGTAACCGTTGTCAGCGGCGACGACCGCAACACTTTTAGCAGCTTGATACAGCGGTTCAATTTGGAGTACAGGGGAAAGATAAACATCGTTGTGGAAAACGAAAGTCAATCGAACTTTGAGAGCATCGTGGCGCAACGCGTTTCTTCCAAGAACAACGCGCCCGACCTCATTATGTCGCACCAAAAGGGACACAGATATTTTGCCGAAAACAAGATCATTCAGCCATTCGATCCCGAACTTATGGAGCAATCGGGCATAGAAATCGATCTGGACAAATATTCGGAGGGCTTGACGCAGTACTCGTCGCTGGGTTACGAGGACAGAATTTTTTCCATTCCCTGCGACGCGCAAAGTATGGTTGTCGTCTACAACAAAGAACAGCTTGCGGAGTTGGGTAAAGAACTGCCCACCAATCACCAGGAGTTGTTGGAAGTGTGCGACGCCTATGTGAAAAAGTACGGCAAAAACGCCATTGCTTGGCCCGCGGGCGACGCGCAAAAGCACTTTTACAACTACGTCGTTACCACTGCGATAATGCAAAACGGCGGCGAACTGTACGACGCGGATACCAAGAGAGCCAATTGGACCGCTACGGAAAACGCCCAAGCCTTTACAAACGCAATCACAAGTTTGCGCGACTTGGTGGCTTCGGACGGAACGGTCAAGTACGCGCCCTTTGACGACAATATCGGGCGCGAAGTGGCGCAGGATAAATTTATCGATGATGAGGCATTGTTCTTGATGTACTATCCGTGGCTTATCGGCAATATGGAAGAGCTGTACACGCGCCAACACGCAATGACGCAGGAGCAATTCGAGCAGGCCGTCGGTTACACTTCTATGGCTAATTGGTTTGCTATGGACCCCGACTCGGACGACGCAGGCAAGATATTTGTGGACTCTCACTTCTTTGCGATGAGCAGATTGGTGGAGGATATCAACAAGAAAGCGGCGATATTGGAGTTTATCCGTTGGTTTACGCAAAACATCGACATTTGCACCGAGTGGGCAAAAGCGGGACACATAACCGCTTGCAAAGCCGTCAGCGAAACGGAAGAGTACAAAAACGACGCCTACTGCCAACGCTTTATCAACGAAGTCTACCCCAACATCGACAACTTTGTGTGTATGGGCTTGACCAGCCATTACAACACGGTGCTTTCGTACGTGGAAAAGCTGGGCAGAGAAACGCTTGTGGACCCTCAAAGCAGCATAATCGACAAATTGACGAGGATCCAAAGAGAATTTAACGACGAAATCGACCTTAACGAAATTTAATTTGGACGTTGCGCGGCGGGACGAACGCGAATTTGTCCCGCCCGATCGCAACGCGGTAACATTATGAGTGATTTAGAAAATTTACAAAGAGAAATGAAAAAGAGCAAGCGACGCAAAAACAGCGTTGCCGTTGCTTTATTAGTGCCTTATGTGGCGGTGTTTTTGCTGTTCAGCGTCATTCCGTGCGTTATGGGCTTTGTGTTTTCTTTTATGAAGTACAATCCCATTATGCCCGACGGCAACAAATTTGTCGGTTTTGACAACTACGAAACGCTGTTCAATTTCAACAACACCGTCAGCCTCAAATTTTGGAAATCTTTCGGCACCATGTTTTTGTTCGACATAGTTATGGTACCCACGCTCATCGTCATTCCGTTGACTTTGGCGTACCTCATTAACTTGCACCCGCCCGGTTACAAGTTTTTCCGCGCGGTCATCTACCTGCCCAGCGTTATTTCCGTTTCCGTTATGGGTATCATTTTCGGTTCGCTGTTCGGTGGAGATAAATTCGGCTTTTTCAACGCGCTGTTCGGCACGGAGATCAAGTGGCTTTCGGGTAAACCGTTCGACGGCGACTTTTTGCGGTGGTTGGTAATATTCATTGCAAGTATTTGGTGGCAGACGGGTACCAATTTCGTGATACTTTCGGGCGCGTTGCGCAACATTCCCAAAAGTTTGTACGAAGCCTGCGAAATGGACGGCGGCAGTCGTTGGCGCAGTATCGTACACGTAACGTTGCCCAACATTAAGTCGTCGATAGGTATTTGCACTTTCAACACGTTGATAGCTTACCTCGGTTTGTACGGTCAGCCCTACGTGTTGCACTCGGCGGAAAACACCATCGATCAGGAGATAGTGTCCCCGATGATGTTCATTCAGTACTATTTGAAAAATTCCTCCTACGTCAATATGACGGGCTACATCTGCGCCGCGGCGATAGTGTTCGGCATTATCGTTATGATTTTCGGCACGGTAGAACGCAGAGTGATGGGAGAGCGCAAACGTACCGACAAGTACGTTACGGAATACAATCGGTTGACTGCGGACGCTCAACGCGGAATTGCGGTTCTTGCCGATAGCGACAGCACAACGGGAGGCGGATCCAATGTCGAGTAGAAAAACGGGCAAATTGCTCTCGAAATCGGAACGGACGATCCGCAAGGAAAAAACCGTTTCTTTCATAATTTTGTTTTTTGTAACGCTGTTGTGGATGTTGCCCCTCGTGTATATGGTGGGTACCAGCTTCAAGAGCGAATACGATTTGCAAACTCACCCCGAAACGCTCCTGCCCTCATCGGGAGAGTGGACGTTGGCTCACTACCAATCTTTCCTCAGTTCCGATTCCGACGCGCGTATATTCGCTTGGTTGGGCAACTCCCTTTGGTCGGCGTTGGCTCACGTCGGTTTGACGGTGCTGTTGGATTTGCTGACGGCGTTTGTGTTGGTGTTTTTGGACTTCAAGGGCAAACGCGTGTTTGTAAAACTGCTGTACTTGTGGATGGCTGTACCCGGGGTTATCGGCACTGCGCCGATGTTCGCTATGTTTGCGGCAATCCGCAACGGATTGTCCATTCAGTCGGCGGCGGGTTCCTACGCGTACATCTATTTTTGGATAGTGGTGCCGGGCATTTCGGGCATATTCAATATGTTGCTTATGCGTAACTTCTTTTTGTCCATACCGCGAGATATCGTGGACAGCGCGCGTAGCGACGGAGCAAGCAATTTCAAGATATTTATGAGGATAATCGTACCTCTTGCGCGCTCGACAATTTTGCTCATCGTGCTGTTTACTTTCACGGGGGCGTGGAACTCCCTCAATTGGCCGCAACTTATCTTCTCGGGCGAAACGTCCAAGTGGTGGACGGTGACAATGGGTCTTACCAAATTTACCGACAGTCAGGCTTCTGCGGCTACCACGGGCGTTGCAATGGCTACGAGCGTGTTCGCTATGCTGCCGATAATAATTGTGTTCCTGTTTACGCAAAACAAAATGATAGACGGAATGGCTTCTTCCGGAATAAAGGGTTGACAATATGACTTCTGACAAACAATTTATAACAATACAAAACGTAGAAAAAATTTACCCCAACGGCGAAAAAGCTGTGTACAATTTCAATCTGGACATCGCCCGCAACGAATTTATCGTTATCGTGGGACCGAGCGGTTGCGGCAAATCCACAACGCTCCGTATGATAGCGGGCTTGGAGGACATAACCTCTGGCGAAATTCGTATGGAGGGGGAGTTGCTCAATTTCAAACCGTGCAAAGACCGCAAAATGGCGATAGTGTTCCAGAGTTACGCGCTGTACCCGCAGATGAACGTGTTCGGCAACATCGCGTTCCCGTTGACTATCAACAAGTATCCCGCGCCCGTAACGGACGAAACGCTCTTTTCCTGCAACGAGGTAAAAACGCTCGTCAAGCAGAGCAATTTTGCCGCGCTCGTTCAACTTTTGAGCGAAATATCCGTCGAGCGCGGCGGCAAACGTGCCGAACGCGTTGCAACGGCTTTGAATATCTCCTTGTCAGGCGCGGAACGCCTGTTGAAGTTGTACGCGCGTTTCGGCGACAGTGCCGAACAGTGGCTTGCGGAGTTGCAACGCCAAGAAGAGGCTCAACGCTCCGCAAACCAACAAAAGGGCATTGCGCTTAACGAAAGTTTCCACGTGGTGGACGCAGAGGGCAAAGAAGTTATCCGTCCGCGCAAACTCACTCCCTTTGAGATAAAAAAGAAAGTGTACGAAACGGCGGAAAAGTTGGATTTGACCCCCTATCTGGACAAATTGCCGCGCGAACTTTCGGGCGGACAAATGCAGAGAGTGGCTTTGGGCAGAGCCATAATAAAGAACGTACCCGTGTTTTTGATGGACGAACCGCTTTCCAACTTGGACGCCAAGTTGCGCCTCACAATGCGTAGCGAGATAGTCAAGTTGCACAACCGTATCGGCGCGACCACCGTTTACGTAACACACGACCAAACGGAAGCAATGACAATGGCGGACAGGATCGTCGTTATGAGCAGGGGATTTATTCAGCAGATAGATTCTCCCGAGGACGTGTACAGCGCGCCCGCCAATCTGTTTGTGGCAAAGTTTATCGGTTCTCCCGCAATGAACCTGTGGGATATGCGTTTCGACCGCGCCGCGGCGACGTTGACCTGCGGAGATTTTACTCTTGCCGTCGGCAAAGAGTTTGTCCGCCGTTACGACGAGTTCTACGCCGAAAAGACGCGCGAGTTCGAGCAGATTTGCTCCGACTTCGACGAAACCGCCCGCGAAAAGATCAACCGTATTCTTTCCGCAACGGGCGAACAGCCGCAAAACAAAAAAGTTAAAAGCAAAAATCTGTTGGACAAGATAAAGAGGCTTTTCGCCAAAAAATCCAAGGAGCCTGCGGGACCCTCCGCAGAGGAGCAACTCGCCCGCGAAAAGCTCGATGCGTTGCGTAATTGCTTGGAGGGCGGCACTGTCGCCGTGGGCATACGTCCCGAGCGTATCGTCATAGAAAAGGTCGTCGAGGGTAAAAACTACAACGGTTGGTACGTTACCAAACCCACAATTTGCGAACTGCTTGGCGGCGAGTACAGCGTACACTTCGATTTCTGCGGCAAAGATACCGTTGCTCGCTTGGACGCCAATTCGCCCGTAACTCCCTCCGACGAAATCGCAGTGAAGTTCGACTTTGAAACGATGTACGTTTTCGACCCGATAACGGGCGATGTGATCAAGGGCTTGACCCGTTAAACCTTTTGCGAACAAAACAAGCCGCGCCGAAACTTCGGCGCGGCTTTCTGCTGTCATTTTAGCAATATGGGGTAGGATTTTTTCTAACAATTGCTATTTTTGCTTCTTTTTGGAGTAAATGGAGTCCGCCTCGGTGAGTTTGCGTATCACTTTGCAGGGGTTGCCCGCGGCAAACACTCCGCTCGGCACGTCCCGCGTAACGACCGAACCCGCGCCTATCACGCTGCCGCTCCCCACGGTAACGCCGCCGCACACCGTCACGTTGGAGGCTATCCAACAGTCGTCGCTGATAACAATCGGTTTTGCGTATTCTTTGTCTGTGAGTACACCCTCCTCGTTGAGGTACATTGCGCGCTCGTTGGGCAACAGCGGGTGTACGGGCGTAACCAAACTCACTCCGCACCCGATAAAAACGTTGTTGCCGAGCGTTACGGTCGCGCAATCCAAAACGGTAAATTCAAAGTTGGCGTAGCAGTTTTTTCCGAAATAGGTGTTGTAACCGTAGTCGAAGTAGACGGGTCCTTGCAGATACGCGCCGTTGCGGTGGGGCAGTAACGCGCCGAGAATATCGTCGCGCGCGGGGTCGCCCTCTTCCGCCGCATTGTAGCGACTGCACAGCTTGTGAGCGTATTGACGCCTTTCGGCAAGTTCCTTGTCGGCAGGGTCGTAGATTAAACCCTTTACCATTTTTTCGCGTTCAGTCATTGTTCACCTATTTAACGGTATATGTTTTTTTTTACTTTTTGACGGGGGTAAGCCTTTCCAGACCGCCCATATATTTGCGCAACGCCTCGGGAATAATGACCGAGCCGTCCGCCTGTTGATTTTGCTCCAACAACGCGGGGAACACTCTGCTGGTGGCAAGACCGCTGGCGTTGAGCGTGTGTACGTAATCGAGCTTTTTGTCGCTTTCTCTGCGATAGCGCATATTTCCGCGGCGAGCTTGGTAGTCGCGGGCGTTGGACGCCGAACTTACTTCCTTATAGATGTCCATCGACGGAATGTAAATTTCTATGTCGTAGGTACGCGCCATACTGTCGGAGCAATCTCCTGCGGCAAGTTTGCTCAATTGATAGTGCAAGCCCAAGCCCTCCACAAGTCCGCAAGCCATCGATACCATTTCCTCGAACGCTTCGTCCGATTTGTCGGGGGTGGTGTATTGGAACAGTTCCACTTTGTTGAATTGGTGTCCGCGTATCATTCCGCGCTCTTCCGAGCGGTAACTGCCCGCCTCTCTGCGGAAGCACGCCGAGTAGCCGAAGTACTTTTTGGGGAGGTCGCTTTCCGACAAAATTTCATCGCGGAAAAGGTTTACCAAAGCCGTTTCGGCAGTGGGGAGCAAAAACTTGTTTTCGCTGTTGGAAATGTGGTACACGTCGTCCTCGAATTTGGGAAATTGTCCCGCGGTCAGCCCGCATTCGTAACTGAGCATATAGGGCGGCAACATAAACGTGTACCCCTTTGCAAGGTGACTGTCTATGAAGTAGTTGAGCAAAGCCCATTCCAACTGCGCCCCCAACCCCGTGTAGATCCAACTGCCGTTGCCCGCAAGTTTAACGCCGCGTTCGTAGTCGATCAGCCCGAGGTCTTTGCACAGATCCACGTGGTTTTTGAACGGAAAGTCGAAACGAGGTTTTTCCCCGAACGTCTTTATCGGACGGTTGTTTTCTTTGCCGCCCGCCGCCAAGTCCTCATCGGGCAAGTTGGGCAAGCGCAACAGAAAATCGCGTATTTTGGCGTTTACCTCGTCCAATTCCGCGTCCTTTTGCGCAATCTGTTCGCCCAGCGTTTTCATCTCCGCAATGGTCGCGGATACGTCCAAACCCTGCTTTTTGAGCTTGGGAACTTCCGCCGAAACGCGGTTGCGTTGCGCTTTCATCGATTCGGTTTCGGCAATGAGCGTTTTGCGCTTTTCGTCCAACGCAAGGAATGGCGCAAAGTCTATGTCCTTGCCGCGTTTGAGGTAGCGTTCGCGCACCGCCTGCGCGTTGTTTCTTATCAAATTAACATCTATCATGTTTTTTACCTCGTCGTTGTCGTTGCGATTTGCACAGCAAACCGTCCATTGCTTATTTTATCACACGCGCAAAATATTTGCAATGATTTGACAAAGGTGTTTTCGCCGCACCGCGCAAGCAGGCTTCGCTTTTGCCCCGCGCGTGGAACGAGCTAAATGACTACATCTCGAATTTTGCCTTAGCGCGCACCCCAAGCCGATGAGTAACACTTTTCGCGCTCTTTTCCGCACAAAATAAGTAAAACTCCGTTTGTGAACCGTTCCACAGAACAGGGGCGTTTTTTTATGCAAAAAATTCAACGGCAAAGTATCATATTCGTAGCGCAATAGCGTCAAAATCTAATAATAGGAGAAACAAAATGTTATTCAAAGATTGGTTAAATGAATGGTTGGAACTTTACGTCAAAACTTCCACAAAAGAGCGTACGTACAAAAAGTACCTTAGGCAAGCGGAAAACTACATAATTCCCGCATTGGGCGAATACGGCTCGGACGAGCTGTCCGCCGTGCGCCTGCAAAGTTTTTCCGCTTCGCTTGCCGCAAGGGGCTTGGCTACAAGCACCGTAAACGGAATTGTTTTTGTTTTGAAATCGTCCCTGTCCAAGGCGGTCGCGCTGGGCGTTGCAAGCAGGCAGTACACCGACGCCATCGTCCGCCCCAAGTCGCGGCAGAAAAAAATAATGTGTTTCAACAAAGACGAACAGAAAAAGATAGAACGCTATGTTTTGGAACACAACACGTCCTACCTTTTCGGAATAGTGTTGTCCCTCTACACGGGACTGCGCATAGGAGAACTTCTCGCGCTGACATGGGAGGACATAGATTTTCAAAAAGGTACGGCAACCGTTTCCAAATCTTGCTACGACAGTTGGGAAAACGGGCATTACAAAAAGGTTTTCGACACGCCCAAAACGCCAAGTTCGGAGCGAGTTATCCCTTTGCCGAAACAAATAGTAAAACATCTCAAACGTATTCGTAAGCAAACGGGCGCACGCTTTGTCGTCGCGGCAAAAAGCGAATACGGGGCGCAAATTCGCTCTTATCAAAGGTCGTTTGAACACGTCCTCTCAAAGTTGAACATACAAGGCAAAAGTTTCCATGTGTTGCGGCATACGTTCGCCACGCGCGCATTGGAAGTGGGTATGGACATAAAAACGCTTTCGGAAATTTTGGGACATCGAAACCCTGCGGTGACGTTGCAAAGATACGCCCATTCGCTAATGGAACACAAAACGGAAATGATGAACAAGGTCGGCAAACTCTTCGATTTGTGATTGCAAATGAAAAAACGACGGCTCCCTGCCGTCGTAAAAAAAGTACATAGATTAGCTTATTCTACGGTCTTGTTCTACAATCTTAAACTTCTTTATGGGAAAGCACACGGAATAAATCCGTTGCTTTCGGGGAGGCTTTGTGTGAAAACAAAATATTCAAAAAGGGAAAGTATTGTCGGCGTACTTGCGCTTATTTTGATACTTACGTTATCGTTTGCGTTTGTTTTCGGGCAGACGACTGCAAGTACGGCGGACGCGGCGAGCGGCGATGACGGGACATGGATCACCGTGGGGGAGATCTATAACGATAAGACCCAAATGTTCGACCGTGACAATCTTGCGGCTCTCTTCGAGGCCATTACGGGGGGCAGTTCGTTCGATGTCGTGCAGTACGCAGCTAAAGTGGTAACGACTTCCGCGGATTTTCGCACGGCGAACGGCGGCAACAATATTGTTGTTGAGTTCGGCGGCTTAAAGTGGAACGCGGTCTATCTCACCACGTCTAAAACCGGCGATGTCATTCTCGATCTGTGGCGTTCGTCGGACGGTCTCCAGGGATATAATGGTCTCACGCAAAAGAATCAGGCGACGTTTTCCAGCGACGGTTGGGGAGCCAATAACGATGAAAGTGAAGGTACAGACAAATATCCTGCAAATATGTATTCCACGAGTCTAATTCGCGTGGACAAATTAAACGCGGGCGGAAATATCGCAATAAACAAGAACGATGTAACACCCCACGAGCAGGACCTTGCCAACCAATATGCCCGCTTTACAATGAAAGGAGATGAAAACGGTTTGGTCAACGGCAAGCTCAGTTTGACGGAATACATCGCCACGCCCGCACAGGTGAGCTATCAAGAGGACGAATTTAACGAGGCAACGGCGCAGCAGGTATACTACACCAAATATTATTACCCGAACGAAGCGTACGGAACGCCGCGCGAAGGCGGGAGTTGGGGGTACGGCGATTATTCTAATTATAGTCTACAAGATAGTTTGCGCGAAGAGAATGAAAAATACGGCGCGTGGAAAAACGACTATTTGTGGCTCCCCTCTCACAGTGAAACGGGCGATGATAATCGTAATAGAAGCGGCGAGTACGGCATTTGGGAAACCGATACTGCTCTCCTCTCAAACCCGAGTTCCTATGCTTGGCTCCGCTCAGCGTACTCGGCAACGACGAGGGCGATCGCCCTCGACGGTAGCGGCGGTTGGGATGACCAATACGTAAGTAACACCAATTGGGTGCGCCCCGCCCTTCACCTCAATCTTACAAAAGCGGTGGCAACGACATTCTTTGAATATGCCATCGAGTACGACGCAAACGGCGGGAACGGCGAAATTCCCAAAGAGTATCATATGGCAGATGAGCGCGTTACACTTCCCACCGATGGTGTCGAATGGCCCGGATATACATTCTTGGGGTGGTGCAAATGGAAAAACAGCTTTTCTGTTATCAAGAGTCTCGCAGGGGAGAGGAGTGCCGGCATCATAACGTCGCTTACCTTGACAAGAGAACAGGCGGAGGCATTGCCCGATAATACCCAAACGCTCTATGCTCTGTGGGCACCGGACAATAACGCCAACGGGATAGCCGACTATCGGGAATATAAAGTTGTTTACAATACGAACGGCGGGAGCAGCGACCCTCCGTCCGAAGAATATCATATGCTGGATGAGACGTTCTTACTTTCCGACGGCGATGGGATTGAACGAACGGGTTGCATATTTTTGGGGTGGAGTGAGGAAAAGAAAAATATAATCGACTGCCTTGAAGATGAGAGCGGAATTATAACGGCGTTTACTTTAACGGAAGAAGCGTTCAACAAGCTATCCGACCGCGATAATACGTTCCGCGTTAAGACATTCTACGCCGTATGGGCGAAAGATGATAACGGCAACGCGACGCCCGACTATCTGGAAACGGGAACAACGATACCCGAATTGAGCGTGGTCGTGTTCGGGGATATGGTCGTGGAATACGACGGAGAGCCGCACAAACTTCAAATCGACGGTGACCTGCCCGAAGAGTTCAAAGTGACCTATGAGGGAAACAACGGCTACGACGACACCACGGGGGCGATTGAGCCGGGAATTTATACCGTGACGGCAATCTTTACCGACGGTTCGGATGCCGAGGTCGCGCGAAAAACGGCGACGCTCACCGTCACCAAGAAAAAGTACGATATGGCGGGCGTGACGTTTGAGGATAAAACATACACGTACGACGGCGCGCCGCACAGCCTTGTTATTGCAGGCACCCTGCCCGCGGGCGTTACTGTAACTTATTTCGGCAATGGACACATCGATGTGGGCGTCTATGAGGTATTGGCGACGTTCACGATAGCCGACCCCGCACATTACAAAGTTCCTGTCGAGCTGACGGCAACGCTCACTATCGAGGATAACGGTCGTAGTTTGCAAGGCATTGCGTTTCAGGACGCCATCGTGACCTACGACGGCAATGAACATAGTATCTTCATCGAGGGGACGCCTGCCGACGGCATTTCGGTGACATACACAAATAACGGGCAGATCGATCCGGGCGTCTATTCCGTAACGGCTGTTTTTTCCGACGGCGCAGGCAAGTTTGCCGAGATGACCGCAACGCTTACCATTTTGCAAGCGAGCCTCAAATACAAGGACGACAACGGCAACACGACGCTCGTTGTCGATAGCGCGGACGGATTCGATCCCGATTTGGAACTTTCGGTAGAACGCGCAGACGACGACATAACTCGCACGCTTTGGGCGTGGGAAAAAGACGCGCTTTCGCAACGGTATTCCGTCAAGTTTACCAAAAACGGCGTGGAAATGCCCTTTGACGGAAAGGCGACCGTGCGACTGCTTATTCCCGAAGAGTTCAGAAACAGAGAGTTTTCTCTGCAAAGCGTAGGCAGAGCGTCGGCAATAGAATACATGCGTGACGGCGACTACGTTATCTTTGAAGCGGACGGGCTTTCGGCGTATGCGTTTGCAGTGGACGGGGTTGCATTTCTACCCATTATCTTCGGCGCGGCGGCAATTTCGTTGCTTGGAGTGGGTGCATTGATAATTTTGGCAATCATCACAAAGAAAAATAAAAAAGGAGAATAAAAAATGTTATTTGTCAATTCAACAGAGCTGATCATTTTGCTTGCGGTATGCGCTGTCGCCGCCGCGTGTTTTATCGCCGCAGTCGCGCTCCTCATTGTGAACGTGAGCAATCAAAAACGCAAACAAAAGCCCGAGCGCGAACTTACGGACATTGTTGTCGATTGCAACTCGGCTAAACGCGAATTTGTCGCGGGAGAGGAATTTACTTGCGAGGGGCTGACCGTAAACGCCCTCTACAACCTCAAACCCAAGACGGAGCCGCTAACGCAGTTGGACGTGTTCACGGAAGAGGAGTTTGCGCGTCTTGCCGAAACGGGCGCGTCTAACGGTCTGTGCGTCATCAAGCCGAATATGGAAATTTCGGGCAAGTCAATCGTTATCGTAAGATACAAGGGCAAGGCAACCTACTACGCAATCACGATTGCCGAACCCGCACAAGAACCCGTCCAAGAACCTGCACAAGAGGCGCAGGAAGAACCTGTTCGGGAAGAAGTCGTTCAGGCAGAACCCGTACGAGAAGAAACTGCACAGAACGAAATTCCGCAAAACGAGCCTCCCATTGTCCAAGCGGTCGCGGCGGAAGCGACCCCCGAAGAACAGGAACTCAACGAAGATGATTTCGACGGAATTTTGCGCTACGACAGAAGTTTTACCGCCAAGTTGATACAATCCGACGATTGGGTAAAGGAACGCTACAACCTGCTCAAAAACGAACTTTTGAACTACAAGGGAGTGAAATCCCGTATGAGTTGGAAGCGCGAATCTTTCAAAAAGGGCAGAGAGTACTTGGTGCGCTTTGCGTTCAGAGGCAAAACGCTGTGCGTATTTTTCCCGTTGAACGTTGAGGACTATGCCGAAAGCGACATACATTTGGAAACCGTTCAAAATGCGTCTACATATTCCGAAACTCCCGCGATGTTGCGCATAAAAAACGACAAACGTTTCAAACAATCACTTGTTTTGATAACTACCGTGGCAAACAAGTTGGAGTTGCGCCGCGTGGAAAGGATTCCCGTCGATTACTATCAACCCTACGAGGGACTGCTTCAATTGGTACAAAGGGGTTTGGTTAAGCGCGTGATTAAAAACAGGGCGGAAGAAGCCTTTTTCCAGCAACGGCCCGACGGCTCAACGACAACTACCGTTGAAACTCCTGCCGAAGTTGTCGCAACGGAAACGCAACAACCCGAGTAAGAAAGCGTTGCGCGTACGGGCGGCGAAACGGAGATTGTTTGGGACGACGGTCTGACGGTTTGTTTGCGGCGAATTTGCCGCTGAAAAATGTAAACTCAAAAGACAGCGAAATTTCGTTGTCTTTTTTGTTTTTTGCGGTATCGCCGTTACGTCGGTTCTTTGCCGTTGCGGAAAAACATTTCTTTTGCAAAATTGTCGCCTTTGCCAAGTATATGCTTGTTGTAACGGAGTTTTTATGTTAATATATTTAACGGATACCGTTCAATTTGCGTTTTTACGCAAAGGTATGCGCGTTTTGAAAAGGAGGTTGCGCTATGAGCAAAGCAAACGGTTCGCTCGGCGAAAATATGCCCGAATCCGCTTCGTCCACTCGGCAGGCGGTGCCGCCCTATCTCGGCAAAAAGTTGACGGGTTTGTCCTTTTTCGCGATTGTGGCAGTGGTGTTCATTCACGCCTACAACTACACCGATACCTTTCTTACGCCCGCCACGACGATAACGGAGGGGTTGCACGTCGGCGCGATGATACAGTACTTTGTAAGCAACGCTTTGGCGCGTTTTGCAACGCCGCTGTTTTTTTGCATATCGGGGTATCTGTTCTTTGTCGCGTTCAGGCGTTTCACTTTCAAGGGATATTTGCGCAAATTGGGCAAGCGCGCCTACACCCTCTTGGTACCCTACCTGTTTTGGGTAGGACTGTGGACGGGCATAGCCGCGTTGTTGGTAACAACGGCGGGTTGGGACGCATTTCCCATTTTGAGCGGCAAGGTGGGCGGTCTGTTCGGGGGAGAATGGTGGAGGATCTTCACCGACCCCGTTGTGTTTCAGGCGTGGTATCTCAAAGATTTGTTCAAACTTGCGGTGTTGTCGCCGATAGTGTACTTGGCGGTTAAATATCTGCGTTGGGGCGCGCCGTTGCTGGCGGCGATACCTTGGGCGTTGGACTACACTCTGCCCTATATGCCCAATTGCGACGGCTTGCTGTTTTTCACCTTGGGCGCGTACTTCGCCGTGCGCGGAGTGGTTTTGCCGGGAATGAACGCTCCCGTACGCGACAAAAGGATTTTGGTAGCGTTGCCCTGCGTGTGGGCGTCTTTGTGCATTGCCTACACGGTGCTTGCCGCCGTAGGCAAAAGGCTCGGCGTGCCGAGCTTACTTATGCTTGCGATGTACAAACTGTGCGCGGCAAGCGGCGTTTGCGCGGTGTACGTGCTGTACGACGCTCTTTCGGACAAACTTACCCAAAGCAAATTGTTTGCCGTTGCCGCTACGGAACACTTTTTTGTGTATATACTTCACGAACCGTTACAGCATATGGCGTACGAATCGGCTTTGTCTGCCTGTTCTGCCGATTGGGTGCATATGTTGTGCTACGCGGGTCTGCCCGTTTTCTTTGTGGCGGCGGGAGTTGCGCTGTCTTTCGGTATTCGCAAGCTAAGCCCCAAGCTACATTCGTTTTTGACGGGCAACCGTTGATTGCGGGAATTGTTCGTTATCCGCTTGTTACTCGGCGGAAATTGTGTTAAAATATTTCAGTAGTAACTGTACGCGTAAAAGCGAAAGTTTTGTCGGAGGAAATTATGCAGTTGAGAGTTTACAACACGCTCACACGCAAAAAAGAAGAATTTGTGTCTTTGAAACCGCAACAGGCGGGTATTTACAGTTGCGGTCCCACCGTCTACAAGTACGCGCATATAGGCAATTTGCGCGCGTACGTCTTTATGGACGAGTTGCGCCGCATTTTGGAGTACAACGGCTACAAAGTCAAGTCGGTAATGAACATAACCGACGTCGGACATCTTGTTTCCGACGCGGACGACGGCGAGGACAAAATGGAGCGTTCCGCTCACGAAACGGGCAAAACGCCGTTGGAAATAGCCGCTTTCTACACCGACCAATTTATGAAAGACATCGACGCGCTCAACATCAAGCGTCCCACCGTTTGTCCCAAAGCCACAGATAACATTCCCGAAATGATAGCTATCGTTCAGGCTCTTTTGGACAAGGGCTACGCCTACGAAACGGAGGACGGCATATATTTTTCGGTGGAGAAGTTCCCCGAGTACGGCAAACTTAGCGGGATAAACCTCAGCGAACAGCGTCACGGCGCGCGCGTAGAGGTAAACGACTTCAAACGTCACCCCGTTGATTTCGCCCTTTGGAAGAAAGCCGCCCCCAACCATTTGCAACAGTGGGACAGTCCTTGGGGACGCGGTTTCCCCGGCTGGCACATCGAGTGTACCGCAATGAGCAAAAAGTACCTCGGCGAAACCTTTGATATTCACACGGGCGGCGTGGACCACATTCCCATTCACCACGAAAACGAAATCGCCCAAGCCGAGTGTTGGTTGGGACACAAAGCCGTCAATTATTGGATGCACAGCGAATTTATGCTCATCGACGGCGGAAAAATGAGCAAATCTCTCGGCAACACGTACACGGTGACGGACGTCGTACAACGCGGTTACCGACCCGTGGAGTTCAGATATTTCTGCCTCAACGTACATTACCGTCAAAAGATAAACTTCACGTGGGACGGACTTGCCGCCGCCAAAACGGCATACGGCAAGCTGTGCGCTCAATTGTTGGCTCACAAAGCAAGCGACGTTCCCTCCGACCCCGACGTCCTTGCAAGTTACAAAGAAAAATTTGTCGCGGCGATAAACGACGACCTCAACGTGCCTCTCGCGCTGGGAGTGCTGTGGAACCTTGTCAAGTTGCCCAAGTCCCGCGACGTGTACAATCTCGCTCTGGATTTCGACAAAGTGTTCGCGCTGGATCTGGACAAGATCGTGCCGCCCAAAGAGGACGTCCCCGACGACGTTCAACAACTTGCACAAGCGCGTTTTGCGGCTCGCCAAGCCAAGAATTGGGCGGAAAGCGACCGTCTGCGCGAGGAAATAGCGCGTCGCGGCTACGAGGTAAGGGACAAGGCGGACGGCTTTGAACTGAGCAAAAAGTAAATCGCGGTAATCAAAAAAGACCCTCTTGCATAGTGTAGTGCAAGGGGGTTTTTATGGCGGAACTATCCAAACACAGCTTGCTGTACGACAACAACGCGCTCACCGTCAAGGGTATCAAACAGGTGGTGGAAATAGACGACAAACAGGCGGTATTCAAGTTGGATACCAAAACGCTGTACGTCAAGGGCAGCGGTTTTAACGTGGTGCGTCTGGACAGGGAACAGGGCGTTGCGGTTTTGGAAACGGCAACCGTTTCTTCTTTTGCCTACCGTCACGGGGATCTTTCTCTCAAAGGGCTGTTCAGGTGAGTTTGGGAGTAGGCTCGGAGCAACTGTACGTGTTCGCCGTGTTTTGGGCGTTGGGTGCAATTTTGTGCTTGCCCTATTTGTTTTGCGACGGACTTTTGCGCAACAAGGTCGCGGCGACGGTTTTCGATTGTCTTTTCGGCGCGTTGTGCGTGTGGCTGATATGGATAACGAACCTTGCCGTCAACAACGGGCAAGTGAGGCTGTATCTGTTTGTCGCGCTTGCTTCGGGGTGCGCAACCGCGTATTTTACATGCGCAACTACGCTTGACAAACTGTCGTCGTTGTTGTATACTTGGGTCACTACAACTTTGGCGGTGCAACATGAACAAGATGTTTTACAAAAGGTCAACGGCGATATTGTTTGTGGCGTTGACGTTGATATTGGTGTTGTTGGTGTGCATGCTGTTGGTGACGCTAATGCAAATGAGTTCGCTCAATGCGCGCGCGGACAAGCTGAATCAATTGATAGAAGCCGCAAAAGAGGACGAAAGCCGCCTGAACGAACTGAAAGAGTATCTTCAATCGGACGAATACGTAAAAAAATGGGCGGTGGAAAACGGTCGCGTACAGCAAGAAGACATCGTTTGGGTTGAACAGCATATTTCACAACAAAGTAACTGACAATTTCAATCTCCCACAACAGCCGTGGGAGATTTTGCATTTTTATCGGACGGCTTGCAGACCGTTCGCCGAGGCATACTATGGCAAAAAAGAAACCTAAACTTGCAAATAAATTTTTGATAGGGGCGGCAATAGCCTTTTACGGTAAGACTAAATTTGTCAAAAAAGCCAAACTTTCGGGCGGAGAGGCGTTGAAACACATCAAACCGCCCTACATCGTGGTGGCAAATCACGCGGGGTTCGCCGATGTGGGCGGGCTGATAATGTCTATGTACCCCAAATGCGGAAGTTTTGTAATCTCCGAAACGCAGGTGGCGCAGTGGCCCTCGGCGATACGCTATATGGGTATTCTCCCAAAAAAGCAGTTTGTGGTGGATACCTCTTTGATACGGGACATAAAGTATGTACTCGGCAAGGGCAGACCCGTTGTGATCTATCCCGAAGCCAAGCTGTCGGTAGTGGGACGTCCCAACCCGATAAAACCCGCCATTGCCAAATTGGTTAAAATGCTCAAAGTTCCCCTTGTGACGGTGCGTTTTGACGGCAACTACCTGTACAGCCCCCGTTGGACCAAGTGCACCCGCAAAGTACCCGTTCGCCTCAACGTCAAGTTGGCAGTCGCTCCCGAGGAAGTAAACGACGTAACCGTAGAGGAAATTTACAACCGTATCGTTGCCAATCTCAACTACGACGACTACGCTTATCAATTGGAAAACGGCATAGAAATAGAGGACAAACGCCTCGTGGAGGGCTTGGAAAACATTTTGTACAAGTGTCCCGAGTGCGGAGAGGAATTTGCAATGACGGCGCACGGCGACGTTCTTACTTGCGGCAAATGCGGCGCAAGCGTAAGACAGAACAAGTACGGCGGTCTGGAAGGGGGCAAATTCGACAAGGTAACCGCTTGGTACGATTGGCAAGCGGAGTGCGTGCGCGAAGAACTTTTGCGGCAGGACTACCGTTTCGAGGGCAATTTCCGCGCGGAAAAACTTGTTGGCAAAAAATATGCGGATATGGGCGACGCGGTTTTGACGCACGACGCAAGCGGAATAACGGCGGAGTTCGGCAACAACAAAATACACTACAAAGCGGGCGCGTTTTACACGCTGTCTTTCAATAACGACTACGTTTACCTGCCCACGGCGGAAGCCGTTTACCGATTCAGACGGTTGCAAAACGTCGGTTGCACCACAAAACTCAACCTCGCGGTGGAACAGCAAACGTTGCTTTTGGAGTCCAAAAAGGATTGACGGGAAAATTTCCGTCAATTTTTTTATGTTTTTTTTAGAAAAACAGTTTACTTTTACACGGAATAATGGTACATTATTTGCACTAATATATGAGCGTCCTTTTTACGGGGATATTTGCTGCGCAAAAGGATAAAATATTTTTACTGACAGGTGATGACGATGAGTAAATATAAAAAATGTCCGCGTTGCGAACTCAACTATATATTGGAAGACGAGGAAATGTGCGACGTGTGCAAATCCGAATTGGGTCTGGACAGCAAGATAGTGCTGTTGGACGACATTATCGACGACGACGAACCGCTCAAACTTTGTCCCGTTTGCAAGACGTCCTACATCGGAATGGACGAGGAAATGTGCGAAAACTGCCTTGCCAACTACAAGAGAGAACAGCAGTCCGAGTTGGACGACGACAACGACGATTGGCGCAGTTACCTTGACGACGAGGACACCAAGGACGCCGACGAAGAGGACATAATTCCTCTTGAAGAGTTGGAAAACGACGAGGACTTCGAGCAGGACGAATTTGAGGACGAAGAAAACGTCGATACGGAATTGGACGACTACCCCGACGACCTCACGGACGACTTCGACGCCTACGACGATGACGACGCCTACGACGATGACGATGAGGACGACGAAGACGATGACGATGACGACGAGGATTGACCTAAGAAAGTCTTTCTCCGTTTAACCGCGCTCGTAGCTACCAAAACTTTTTGAAAACGCTTTTACGCGCCCTTTTTTGCGCGGGTATCGAAAATAAAAAAATAAACGGTTTGGCAGTCGGTCAAACCGTTTTTTGGTAGCCGCATTTGCGCGCGGATTTTGTTTTGAAAGTAAGTCAAATAACTTGTAAAACAGCGTTGCTTGGCAACTTTGGATAGTTTATCTACAATCGGCTTTTACGCAAACTAACATTGTGCGTTTTCGGTTCAGTATTTCACCTTGAAGTAATCGAGATAAACCTTAAATTTGTCCTGCGCGGCAAGACAGGTATCGCGCAGGTATCCGCGTTCGTTTTTCCATTCTTTCAAACCGCGGTAGTAAAACAGTTTCAGTTCCTCGTCGATTATGAACGGCACAACGTTGTATTTCAGACATTCCTTGAACAGGAGCAATCTCCCTATCCTGCCGTTGCCGTCCTGAAAGGGGTGTATACATTCAAAGCGATAGTGGAAGTCCAACAGCTCGTCTAAGGACTTGTCCTTTTGCGAGTTGTATTCAAAGAGCAATTCTTTCATCTTTTCGGGGACTTCTTCGGGGGTCGCCGTGTACATATCGCCTACGGTGTTGGGGAGTTTTTTGTAGTCGCCCACCGCAAACCAAGATTCTCGTGCGTCTGTTGTGCCGCTTTTCAATGTGCGGTGCAATTCCTTTACCAACGACTCCGTTATCGGCTTTTTTGCTTTTTCGATTATGAGGTCGATACACTTGAAATGGTTTACCGTTTCCACTATATCGTCCACCTTGACAACGCCGCTTTCCGTCCCGATGGTGTTTGTTTCAAAGATATATCTCGTCTGATCGTGCGACAAACGGCTCCCCTCGATATGGTTGGAATTGTACGTCAATTCGATCTGTATCTTATGGTAAATGCCTCCCGAAAGTTTCGCGTTTTTCTCTGCGCACAGTACCTCCCAAAGAGTGGCAGGCGCGGTAACTTTTTTATTTATTCGCTCGGGTTTTTGCGCGTCCTCGGGGATATTCCACGTTTTGCCCGTCAAAAATGCCCCCTCTATTTTTCCCAGCGCGCAATAATTTCTCACGCTTCGTTCGGACAAATTCCATTTCCTCGCCGTTTCGGTTACGGACAAGTATTTCATTCAAATCACCTCTAATGTAAATATAGCACACAATCGGCAAAAAAGCAAGAATAAGCATTGCCGATTTGTACGATTTTTGCCGTTATCGGAAAAGTTTAGTATTAAAATCGAAAATAAATGTAATCAACTCGTACCGCTGTACCTG
>CANQND010000021.1 GCA_947625115.1 uncultured Clostridia bacterium
TTAAACTACCGAAAACCGATAGATTTATTTAATGAATTTCTTTCAAAGTGTTGCACTTAGTTTGACAATTCACCTTGATTTGCACCCGCAAAAATGGGTTTTGTCGCTTTGTTTGTCGGTTAGGGACAGATTAGTTACAGTCTTTGATCGCGTTCGTAACCGTTTGCTTCCAATCTGTTTTTCAGCTTGTGGTCTATCCCGAAAATTTTACGAGTGAGGAAACCGAACAAAGCGTACACAAGGGACGTTCCGTAAATATACCCCAATATGCCCACCGCTATCCAAAACACGGGGTCGAGATAGCCCGAAAGCACCAATTGCACGATGGAAATGCCGAACACAATAACGAGCAAACCGAAAAGAAGCCAAATGAGCTTACGTCTTATCCAAGAATGTATCACCATTAACATTTCCCAAAATTTGAAGAATATGTTGTAACTGTACGGTTCCACCCGCTTGAACGTCGTGTACGTTTGGTGACGTCTGGTGACGGTCGCCGTGTCGTTATCCCAATCGAAAGAAACGTCGTAGTCGTTGTACCAATCGGTATCCAAACCTTTGTAGGTCCACCCGAAAGCCCGCATTTCCAATTTTGTTATCCAAGTATCAAAAGGATAGCAAGATTTTTGTTTTGATATAAAATTTTCTCATAATTTTTCCTGTTTTTGCGTTGTAAAAATTGCGTCGATTTGTAACGGCAGGCTAATTCCGTATGGCAGAAAGCTCTTTGAAACACTTTTCGCCTTCGTCGTCTACAAACGCTTCCAGCACCTCTCTCAAACAATATTTGACGTCCTTGACCCTTACGCGCGGAAGATCGCAATCGAAGTTTATGTCGTTGTCGTCGCTGTCCACATACGCTCTCCAATAGATACTGTTTTCGTTGTATCTGTTCAATACTTCGAGCGTTTTGGCGTTAAAGGGAATTTTGTCGAGCAGAAAACTTACGTACATACTACCGTCGTTAGCGGCATTGTAACTGATAACGATGATAACGTCTTTGTCAAAGGTGTTTATTGTCCCCGAAAAGGTTACGCGATTATCCTTTATTTCTCGCTTTAAGCTCAACCCCAATTTGCGCAAAACGCTTGCGATACGTCTTGCGGCTGTCGTAAGATTTCTTTCCACACCAAAAAACATAATTTACCTCCTGTTTGTGCTTTTGTTTTTTGTAAAATACCTGCCGAGCGACCTCAACTTTACGCTGACGTTGCGTTTTTCGCAGACAGTGTTTTGGCAAATTTCTCCGTATGCAAGCTAATCGCACGTTGAAAATTGCCTCAAAACCAAATAAATTTGCGCAAAATCGGCAACTATATAGTGGCGACGACTCCGTTTCGGAGTCAAGTAAACGCACCAATACAAAAATGCCCCGCGCGTAAAATTCAATTGCCGCGCTATTATCGCGCTTTTGCACCGCCGCAACCGCCTTTTCCGCTCATAGCCGCAAAATGCCCTTGCGAAAACAGCTTTTCGCAAAACGGGAGAGAAAATTTCCCCGTCGCGTACCGTGCAGTCCATTATTACTATACCAAAGTATTTCATTGTTTGTCAAGCGATTTTGTACAATAGTATTGTAATTTTTGACAAACTTCGACAACGCTTTTACGGAGAACAGGATATGTTAAACGAAAATATAAAAAAATTGCGCCTTGCGCGCGGAATAAGTCAAGTGGAACTTGCAAGCGCGCTAAGCGTAAGCAAGCAATGCGTGTCCAATTGGGAAAACGACAACATTCAACCGTCGGTGGAAATGCTCGTGCGCATTGCAAAATATTTCGGCACGTCAACGGACTATTTGCTCGATTTGGATACGCAGGACCGTTTTTCGGTGAGCGGTTTGACCGAACAGCAGACTGCGCACATAAAGTTGTTGATAGAGGATCTGAAAAAAGCCAATTCCCGCGCGGCGCGTTAGTAGCGACAAATTTTTTCCGCGCACGGCTTTAATATTTATATACGTAAAAATAACGGCAAAGCCAAAACTTTGCCGTATGTTTTGATTGTTTATTCTTAGCGGAAATTTATCTGAAATATTTGCACGTGCAATCGGTTGCACTATGCGAAAAACGCGCTATTTGTAGTAGCTGTCGGCGCGGTCGGTAACGGTCAACGCGCCGTAGGCGGCGGAAGAAAGGTCCACTTCTATCACCGTTACGCCCTTTTCCATTTGGTTGCCGTTTTCGTCCGTCCACAGCTTGGCGTTGTACAGCACTTTGTCTTTGAGAATGAGCGGATTGTTGAAAAACGGATAGGTGTGATAACCGCAACACAAGCCGTACCCCAAGTAAATGCCGTCAAAGTACCCTTTGAGATTGTTTACGTGGTCGTGTCCGCAAAACAGGGCTTTGGTGCAATCGCTTTGCTTGATGTATTCAAACACGTCGGGGTGATCGGTTACGCCCTCGGCATTGCCTTGGTAAAATATACCCACCGTGTAGCCGTCGTCGCCGTAGACAAATTCGCTTTCTTTCTTGTCGCTTTCGCGCACAACGCCCTTTACGTCGCTGACGGTGACATCGGGCAACTTGTCCGCAACCTGTTGCGGCACGCTGTTGCCTACGGACAGCTCGTGAATGTAGTACATATCCGCAAATTGCTTGATGGGTATGTGGAAAAACATACTGCTCTGCACGTCGGGGTTGCATTGCTTCAAGCCTTTTACCGCCCAATTGTACCAATCCATCTGATCCTGACGTATCCAATCGTACACCCAATCGGTCAAAGGAACGTTTTCCGCCTCGGGGTACATTCCGCTATCCAGACAGACAAGACTGTATTGAAGATTTTCCGCCGATTTGCTATCGCGGAAAATATTTACGAGAAAGTTGCCCTTTCCGTGAATATCGCTCGGTCCCACATCGAACAAACAGTAACGGTACTGTTTGAGCATTTCGCAAATCGTGTACTTACTGCAATCGAATTGACTGTCGTGATTGCCGAAAACAAACGTCCAATACTGTTGGCGTTGTTCCATAAAGTCGCAAAAATATCTGAACGCGTCGTAGGTGAACACCGACAAGGTTAAGTCGCCCGTCACCACGCAAATATCCGGTTGTTCCTTTGCTATCGCCCTGTCCAACAGGTCCATTGTTTTGCGGTCACGCGTAAAACTGCCGAATTTTATCTGCGGGTCGGCTATCTGCATTATTTTGAGGCTGTCGTCCTCCACCACGAGCGAGGGGAACAAGTCCAGATCGAACTGTTTGTTGCCGTCGTCAAAGGCGTAACTGCCCCACGGCTCGGCAGGCTCTTTTTTATGTACGGCGGCGCGTATGCCGAACACGGCGACGAGAATGAGAATTACGGCAAAAATGCCTCCCACTATCGACCAAGCGATTACTCTGCGTTTTTTTGATTTTACTTTGGACATAGCCGTTTACCTTTTGTATCGACAATAACTTGTAAAAAAGTTACTGTTTGAATATTATCCTGCCGCAATGTTCGCAACGCATATACGGTTTGCCCGCAAATTGCGCGTCCACAGCCGCTTTGGGCATTTCCATACGGCAACCGCCGCAACGCGTGCCGTCCTCCAAGGGGACAAACACGGGGTACACTCCGCCGTCGGCGACCTTTTTGTAGACGTTGAACAGATTGTCGTCGATACTCTTGCGCAACTCCGCCTGTTGAGCGCGGATCTCGTTGACGCGGGGCTTTACTTCCGCCGCGGCGCGGTTAAATTCCTCGTCGCACTTGCGATACCCCGAAACAAGACGGGGCAGTTTTGCGCTTACTTCGTCGAAAGTCTTTGCTATCTCCTCGCCCTCGTGCAAAATGCGTTTTACGTCCTTTTCGACGTTGGCAAGTTCGGCAAGTTGCTCGTTGAGTTTTTTGTTCATATAGTTGAGTTCGTCCTCGTCCTCCAACGTGCCTACTTCGCGCGTGTGTTCGTCTATCACCTCGGATATGCGCTGTACCGCCTGTTGCGCGGCGGCAAGTTGAGTTTTGAGTTCGACGGCGCGCGCTTCGAGGCGGGCAAGAGTTTCCTCACATTCCTGCATTGCCGCCTTGTACTGTCTGCGCTTGATAAAGTTTTCGTTTTTGCGCAAATCTCTTTCGATACGATTGAGTTCGCCGTCGAGTTGTTGATATGTAAGCATTTCCTTTTGAATCATATTGTTCCTCCTACAACCGCGATCGCGCTTTGTACCAGCGCGAGTTTTGCCCGTACGCGCGCGTCGTCGCAGTTATCAAGTATTTTTGTCAATTTAGCCCTTTCTTCCGCCAGATATTTGCGGAAATCTCGGTTGGGCGCGGATAAATTTGTAACGCCGAAAGCAAGTTGCAACTTAGTTAGTTCGGCGGGGCTTTCGCACAGTTCGGCGAGTATCATATTGTAGTACTTTCCGTCGCGCAACATACCGTCGTAAACAAACGCGTAGCGTTGCGACAAAAAGGTTCGCACTTCCGTTGCGTTTCTGTTGGGCTGCAAAACCAGCTGTTTCGGCGGCGTTGCCCGTTGCAAAATGGAAATGATTTCCAAACCGCCCATTCCCGCGATAACGGCGCAATCGGCGGCGACTTCGCCCAAACCGTCCTGCCGCAAAAAACTTGCCCGTGGATATAGTTCGTCGGGGCAGTTCAGGCGGGCTTTGCGCAAGCTCGGCTCCGACACGTCGATGAAAACGACTTGTTCGGCTTTGCCGCTTTGCAAACATCTGATACCCACGTAGCCGTGATCGCACCCCACGTCGGCAAGCAAACGACAATTCGGCACGAGTTCCGCAAGCCTGTCCAAACGCTTGCTCATCAGTCGAGATAGTCCCTTAACTTTTTGCATTTGGAGGGGTTGCGCAATTTTCTCAACGCTTTTGCCTCTATCTGACGGATACGTTCGCGCGTGACGTTAAATTCCTTGCCCACTTCTTCCAACGTGCGCTGTTTGCCGTCGTCCAGACCGTAGCGCAGACGAATGACCTTTTCCTCGCGCGGAGTGAGTTTGTGCAACGCCTGAATGATTTGTTCCCGCAACATAGCCTGCGCCGCCACGTCGCTTGGGGGAGCCGCCTTGGTGTCCTCTATGAAATCCACCAAATGGCTGTCCTCTTCTTCACCGATGGGCGTTTCGAGGCTGACGGGATCCTGCGCGATCTTCTGTATTTCCACAACCTTGTCTACCGAAATGCCCATATAGTCGGCAATTTCCTGCGGAGTGGGTTCGCGTCCGAGTTCCTGCAAGAGAGCGCGTTGCGCGCGCACCTGACGGTTGATTGTTTCCACCATATGGACGGGTATGCGAATAGTGCGCGCCTGATCGGCAATGGCGCGGGTAATGGCTTGCCTTATCCACCAAGTGGCGTATGTACTGAATTTGAAACCCTTGGTGTAGTCGAACTTTTCCACGGCTTTCATCAAGCCGAGGTTGCCTTCCTGAATCAAATCGAGGAACAACATTCCGCGCCCGACGTACCTCTTGGCAATGGACACCACCAAGCGCAGGTTGGCTTCGGACAGTTTGCGCTTGGCTTCCTCGTCGCCCTCCAACATACGTCTGGCAAGTTCCGCCTCCTCTTCGCTGCTCAAAAGAGGCACTTTGCCAATGTCTTTGAGATACATTTTTACGGGGTCGTCCACAGCCACGTCGCCGATGTTGCGGTACAGACTGCTGTTGTCCTTGTCGAACGTGTCTACGATCTTGATACCGTTCTGTTCCAAAAAACGGTAAATTTCGGCATTTTGCTCGGGGGTCAGATCGGTGTTTTCCAAACGCGACTCCAAATCTTCGTAGGAGATCTTCGTAACGCCGCCGCTTTTTATATCGTCCAAAAGTTTTTGAAGATATTGTTTTGTTATTTCCATACTTCCTCCTGACTAATTTGCGTTAGTTATTTTTCTGCTAAGTTCTCCCAACTGCGCCAACAACTCCGCGTCATCGGGATTTTCCTTTATCTTTTGCATAAGTTCCTCGCGCTTGCGTTTGAGTTTTTCCACCGTTATCAACCGCTTGCACTCGGCAAAGTACCGCTCGTTTACCTCGCGCCGCTCCGCCGAAAGATTTACGTCCAAAATTTTGCCGTACTGCTCGGGCGAGGCGTCGGGACACACCGTGTACATCATATCTACGCTCGGCTTGTCCCCATTAGAAAGGCAATCGAGCAGATAGTCGTACAGGGCGGACAAAAACGCCGAATTGCAAATGGGCTTTTCTTCCAAAGAGGCGTAGTCCTCTCCGCGCAAGACGCACGCGGCGACAAAATACTTGGCTTTTTCCTCCTGAGAAAGTTCCTCGCCGAATATCTGCGGCAATTCTTCCTCGTTTTCGCTCAATTTGCGGCGGAGAAAATCTTCGCTGTAACCCGTTTTGAGAGATACCTGCGTTATGTAACGCGCCTGTCTAACGTCGTCCAACGACTTCAACATCGTCAACGCGCCCTTGACGTACTTGGGCAAAGCGTTGTTGCGTTGCGACGCGTCCGAACTGTTTATGGGAAAAGCTCTTTCCAACAACTGCAATTTGTAGTCGGGCAACGGCATAGCCTGCTCGATAAGTTTTTCAAACGCTTCGCCGCCGTACTTTTTTATGTACTCGTCGGGGTCCAACTTTTCGGGGACGGTCATAACCCGCACTTCCAAGCCCGCTCTGTCCAGAATGTCCATTCCGCGCACAGTCGCCTTTTGCCCTGCGGCGTCGCCGTCGTAACAGATGTACACCGTATCGGCAAGGCGGGACAGCCACTTTGCCTGCTGTTCGGTAAGGGACGTTCCCATACTTGCCACCGCGCCTTTGAAGCCCGCCTGATACATTGCTATCACGTCCATATACCCCTCTACGACAACCAAATGGGGCAACGCCGTTTGCTGTTTCTGCTCCTTGGCGATGTTTATCGCAAACAAATTGTCCTTTTTGGTAAACAGCGGCGTTTCGGAAGTGTTTTTGTACTTGCCGCGCGAAATCGTGTACTCGTCCAGACCTCTCCCGCCAAAGGCTATCACCTGCCCCTGCATATTGAATATGGGTATCACAAGCCGCCTGTTGAGCGCGTCGAGATTGCCGCGCGTGGTTTTTTGCAACACTCCGCAGGCAACGCAATCTTCGGCGTTGTAACCTTTGCCTTTGAGGTGATCGGCAAGGGACGTTCCGTCGGGGGAGTAACCTATGCCGAACTTCTTGACGGTGGCTTCGTCAAAGCCTCTTTTTGCGATGTATTCGCGCGCAACTTTGCCCACGTCGCTGTAATATGCGCGGTAGTAAAAACGCGCCGTTTCGCGACATATCGCAAGGTACAGGTCGCGCTTCTTTTTGCGTTCGCGAAATTGAGCGTCGTCGCGATTGCTTGAAGTTTGCGGCATCGGTATTCCCGCGCGCTTGGCAAGAATTTCACACGCTTCGGTAAAACTGCACGACTCGTACTTTTCCACAAATTTTATCACGTCGCCGCTTTCGCCGCAACCGAAACACTTGTAGATCTGCATATTGCGGTTGACGTTGAAGCTGGGCGTTTTTTCGCCGTGAAAAGGACACCGCGCCATAAAATTGGCACCGCTGCGCCGCAGTTCGAGATAACTGCCTATCACGTCCACAATATCGTTTTGACTTTTTATTTGTTGAATAAAATCCGACCAATCAGCCATACGCCTGTTGCCTCTGCGTTTTTCCGAGTGAGTACTCCGCATTGTGGAAAAATTTGTTTTTTTACCTGATAAAAACAATATTTCCTACTTATAAATACCGCAAAAAGTTCAAAACTCCCCTAAAATATATAAAAAAATAAAATTTTTTCTTCGACCCGTCAAAAAATATCGATTTTTTGCGTTTTGTCGGCATCGTCGCTTGCCGCGTTGCCGCACGGCAAAACAAAACCCCTTGCAAGTAGCTTTCCGCAAGGGGAGTGGCAAGTACTAATTTATTATATCTTTCACTTTCATTAACCTTACCGTTGCGGCGCGTTCGCTTTCGTCCAACTTCATCTTTATGTACTTTATCGTTTCGGTAAGTTGGGGAATCATTATGTTTTCCAAGGCGTTTACGCGGCGTTTGTTCTTTTCGATTTCAACGGCAAGCATATTGCACGTCTTTTCCGTTTGGGCAAGCTGTACCAATTTGAGCAGGACGTCGTTCAAGCCCCGCAAGCTGTCGTCCAACTTGGGCGTGACGGTGAGAAAACCGTACGGGTACAGCTCTCCGCCGTGGTCGTCCACTTCCATTTCGGGAACGTCGATACCCATAACTTTGCGTTTGGTGCAGTTGAGTTCCACCTTTCGCGAGGGCATAAGTATCGCCTCGTCGATTATCCTTGCGTCCGAAGTGGCGCGGGCGTCGGCAAAAGCCGTCAACGCGGCGCACAGTTCCTTTTCCGTTTGTTCGCGCAGACGTTTGTTTTCCTCGGCAAGCACGATGAAACGTCTTACCATTTCGTCCGTTTTGTCTTTTAGCAGTTTGTGACCGCGCGTAGCCGTTTTGAGCCGTCCTTGCAGACGTTTCATCTCCATACGCGTGGGGTTTACGTTCATTATCGCCATTACAATTCTCTCTTTAACGCCGCCGCGTCGTAGTACTCGTCCAACATCTTTTCGGAAATACGTTTCAGTTCGCTACGCGGCAAAATGGTAAGCAATTCCCAACCGAGATCCAACGTTTCCTGTATTGTGCGGTTGGTAGTAAAGCCTTGCGCAATGTAGCGTTTTTCAAATTCTTCCGCAAATTTGGCATACAATTTGTCCGTGTCGCTAAGCGCGGCTTCGCCCAAGATGGCGGAAAGTTCCTTTGCTTCCTTGCCCTGCGCATACGCCGAAAACAGTTGGTTCATTGTGCTTGCGTGATCTTCGCGCGTTTTGCCGTCGCCTATACCCTTGTCTTTCAAACGCGAAAGGCTGGGCAAAACGTCTATCGGTGGATTGTAGCCGCGCTTGTACAATTCGCGCGACAAAATGATCTGTCCTTCGGTTATGTACCCCGTCAAATCGGGAATGGGGTGCGTTTTGTCGTCCTCGGGCATAGACAAAATGGGTATTTGCGTGATACTGCCCTTTAACCCGTGAATACGTCCCGCGCGCTCGTAGATTTGGGCGAGGTCGGTGTACATATACCCGGGATAACCGCGCCGTCCGGGGACTTCCTTGCGGGCGGCGGAAGTTTCGCGCAGAGCCTCGGCGTAGTTGGTTATGTCCGTAAGGATAACCAACACTTGCATACCCTTTTCAAAGGCGAGGTACTCGGCGGCGGTCAAAGCCATACGCGGCGTGCTGATACGCTCTATCGCGGGGTCGTTGGCAAGATTTATGAACATAACGGTCCGCTCGATTGCTCCCGTTTTGTTGAAGTCTTTGATAAAGAAATCCGCTTCTTCGTAGGTGATACCTATCGCGCCGAACACAACGGCGAATTTTTCGTCGTCGCCCAGAACTCGCGCCTGACGAGCTATCTGCGCTGCAAGTTGAGCGTGAGGCAAACCGCTTGCGGAAAACACGGGCAACTTTTGTCCGCGCACGAGGGTGTTCAAACCGTCTATTGCCGAAATGCCCGTCTGAATAAATTCGTTGGGGTAATCGCGCGCGTAGGGGTTTATCGGTTGTCCGTTTATGTCCAGACGTTCGTCGGCGATAACGGGCGCGCCGCCGTCGATAGGTTCGCCCATACCGTTAAACACGCGTCCCAGCATATCTTCGCTTACGGCAAGTTCCAGACTTCTGCCCAAAAAACGCGCCTTTGCGGTGGAAATTTTCAAACCTTGCGTACCCTCGAACAACTGCACAAGAGCGCGGTCGCCGTTTACTTCCAACACTTTGCCGCGGCGCACGTCGCCGTTTTCCTGCTGAATTTCCACAAGCTCGTTGTAACTTACGCCCGACACGCGATCCACCAACATAAGCGGACCCACCACCTCGCGAATGGTTTTGTATTCTTTAAGCATTGGCTTCTCCTTTGCTTATCAAAGCATTTATTTCCTTTTTGACGTTGCGCTGAATTTCGTCGAAACGGAACAAATTGGATTCTTCTATGTACTTACTGCGCCCTATTTGTTCCCTTACGGGCAAAGCCAGCAAATCGTTCAGTTCCACGCCCTTGTCCAAGGCGGCAACAGCCTCGTGGTAGAACCCGAGAATGAGTTTCATCATCTTGTACTGTTTGTCCAACGACGAGTAGGTGTCCACCTCGTGAAAAGCGTTTTGGTGGAGGTAGTCCTCGCGAATGGACTTGGCTGTTTCCATAGTCAGACGATCGCGCGCGCCCAACGCGTCCATACCTACCAGACGTACGATTTCGTTTAGCTGATTTTCTTCCTGCAAAACAAAACTGAGTTCCGTTTTGAGAGCGTTGAAATCTTCCGCAACGTTTTCGGAGTACCAATCGGCAAGCGCGCTGTCGTACAGAGAGTAGCTCGTCAACCAATCGATGGCGGGGAAGTGACGGCGGTAAGCCAATTGCGCGCTAAGCCCCCAAAACACTTTGACTATGCGTAGCGTACCCTGACTTACGGGTTCGGAAAGGTCGCCTCCCGGGGGAGAAACCGCGCCTATTGCCGAGATGGCTCCCACAGTGTTGCCGCTACCCAACACGTTCACTATGCCTGCCCGTTCGTAGAACTCGGCTATGCGGCTTGCAAGGTAGGCGGGATAGCCCTCTTCGCCCGGCATTTCTTCCAAACGTCCGCTCATTTCGCGCAACGCCTCCGCCCAACGCGATGTGCTGTCCGCCATTATCGCCACGGTGTAGCCCATATCGCGGAAATACTCCGCAATCGTTATGCCCGTGTAGATACTCGCCTCGCGCGCCGCAACGGGCATATCGCTGGTGTTGGCTATCAAAACCGTTCTCTTCATCAAGGGTTCGCCCGTGCGCGGGTCTTTGAGTTCGGGAAATTCTCTCAAAACGTCCGTCATTTCGTTGCCGCGTTCGCCGCAACCCACGTAGACGATTATGTCCGCGTCCGCCCACTTGGCAAGTTGGTGCTGTACCACGGTTTTGCCGCTGCCGAACGGTCCCGGTACTGCCGCAACGCCGCCCTTGGCAATGGGGAAAAGCGTGTCTATCACGCGTTGTCCCGTAACCATTGGCAAATCGGGAGCCATTTTGGATTTGTAGGGACGCCCTTTGCGGACGGGCCAACGCTGTACCATTGTGAGGTCCTTGCCGTCCACTATCGCGATGAGTTCCGCAACGGTGTAGTCGCCCTCTTCGGCGATAAAGTCCACCTCGCCGCTCACGCCCACGGGAACCATTATTTTGTGCAGAACAACCTGCGTTTCCTGCACAAAGCCCAACGCGTCGCCCGCAACCACCTTGTCGCCCTGCTTGACGGCGGGGACAAAATGCCATTTGCGACTGCGATCGAGGGAGTTGACCTCCACGCCGCGGGCGATACGGTTGCCCGAAAACTTCATCAATACGTCCAACGGACGTTGAATACCGTCGAAAATACTTTCGATCAAGCCCGGTCCGAGTTCCACCGAAAGCGGCGCGCCCGTAGATACCACTTCGTCGCCCACTTTCAGTCCGCTCGTTTCCTCGTAGACCTGTATGCTTGCTCTGTCGCCGCGCAACTCGATAACTTCGCCGATGAGTTTTTTGTCCGAAACTTTTACCACGTCGTACATTTCCACGTCGGCAAGCCCCTCCGCCACAATGAGCGGTCCGCTGACCTTTACTATTTTTCCTATCATTGTTTGTCCTCTTTGTTGAATATTACGTCCACGCCGATAGCCCTTTCCACGTCGCTCTTGATACCTTGCATACCGAACCCGCTCGGTTCTTTGCCCGTGGGAATGGGTACGACGGCGGGATACGCCTGCAACTTGGCTTTGGCGAGAGCTTCGGGAATTTGCTCGGCAAGCGACTCCGCGATGAACACCACCGCGTAACGCTCGGCTGTGAGTTTTTTGAGCAAAGACTGCGCCTCGCTTGCGGTCGCCGCGTCAAACACTTCCACGCCCACCGCTTTGAAAGCAAGCACGCTGTCTTTATCTCCGATGACTGCAATTTTGTTAGGCATAGGCGTTTATCTTTTCCTTTATTTTTTCTTTGTCCGCGCCACGCTTGACGTCGGCAAGTATGCGGCGGACCATTTCCGTTTCGCACAGCTTGTCGTAAAAATACCCTATCGCGGGCTGAATCGTCAACGGGTCGGCAAATTCGTCGATTACGTTTCGGCGCATACGCGCAAAGACAAGTTCGCTTTCCTCTTTGCCGTAAAGTTTTCGGTAGGCTTCGGGCAGAACTCCGATGTCGCCGTCGAACAGCTTTTCGCAAGAGTCGAGCTTGACGCTTCCGCCAAAGGCGAACCATTCGCGCAACGTTTCGCGCGGCGCGCACGCTTTTTTTAGTCGGGCGACCAACGTGAGATTTACAAAATCTATTTGCAAATCGCACAGCTTGGAGAGCAACCGCGAGGCGGAAGCCTTTGCAAAACGCCTCAACTCGGCGATATACGCATTGTCGAGCAGTTTGTCTATCACTTGCGGACTGCGATTGCCGTTGGCAAACTCCGCGTCCGCCGCGTCGCAAGCCTCCGCAATATTCTTCGGATAGCCGCCGTAATTGTCGGAATTGAAGTCGTCCCTCATTCGCTCGGGCGCGAAAGTAGCGTTGGTAAAGCAATAGGAAACCAAGTCCTCGCGCATATACTTGCCTTTCATCAACGTCTTGGCGTTGTGGCAATCGTACTTGCACAGCAAAAAGCCCAATGCGTTGCGCGAACAACACAATTCCTTTACTTCGCCGAGAGTTTTGTCCAACTCCTCCCGCAAAACGCGTTCGTAGTCCGAGCTGTCCGACGCGGCATAGCCCAATTCGGAAAGAATTTTGAGAGCTTCCGCAAGACTGCCGCTTTCCGCAAGGCGCATATATTTGTCTTTGCCGAAAAGTTTGTTGGACAAGACGGCAATTCGCCCGTTTGCGAAAATTTGTTCGCTACTCATTGCGCACTCCCAACTTCAAAGCGACTTCGCTTTCCGTTTGTTCGCGCAGATACTGCACTACGCGTTTCAAAGTGAGGTCCTTTTCGTAGCCGTCGCCTTCCAGCACAACGCCGCCGTCGGCGTGGATAAACCTGTTGCCGAGTTTTAGCCGCTTTTCAAAACCGTTAAGCCACCCTTGCGTGACAAACTTGGAGTCGGCTTTTGTTATGTACACGGTTTCGCCCTCTTCGGCGTAGCGAGAGAGCAATCCCCCCACGAAATCCAACCGATCCTCTTCGTTGAGCGCGGCAAGACGTCTGTACGCCTCGTCGTAGCAGGACGAAATCAACTGCTGACGTATTTGCAGACGGTACTTTTTTGCGTCCAGCTCGGCGTTGGCGCGCGCGTTGCGCACACGCTCCTCTTTCATAGCGGCAATGCGTTTGTCCAAAGCGGCGGAGTCGTCGCGCACGCTTTGTTCCGCAGTCTGTACGGTAGAAAGCGCGACTTTTTCCGCGTCGGCGACGATACAAGCGCAACGGCTGTCGGCGTCGGACAATATTTTGTTTATGATATTTTCCTGACCGTTCATTTCTTCCTCAAACAATTCAGGCGAGCAGCCCGCCCAAAAGGCTTGCCGTTTCTTTTGCCGCTTCTTGTACTTCGGGACGGGTGACGATTTCGCTTACGTTAGCTACGGGGAAGTAGTTGAACATCATTATGGAAACAACCATTCCAAGCAATGCGTAGAACTCTATCATCGCGGGGAATATAATGGACTTGGTGCCTATCTCGCTGCGCTTGCCCACCGCGATTATCGTAGTCGCCGCGCTAAGTCCCTGCAAGATAGCGGAAACCATACCGCCCAACATCATAGGTATGCACGCGAAAAACACGTTCCAACCCTGTGCGGTTATCTGCGCATAAGTGGCTGTTTGTCCGCTGAGGTTTGCCGCCGTAGGCAACGCGTTAGCCCCGAGAATGGCAATCAGAAAGCCGTAGATACCCTGCGTTGCGGGGAGCAACGAAAGTACCAACACTTTGCTGAATTTACTGCTGTCCTCGGCAAGTACGCCCGCCGCGGCTTTACCCGTAAATCTAAGTCCCAAGCCCGAGCCGACGCCGCACAGCAACACGGTAAGAGCAAGACCTATAATGCCTATCGTTAAACCTGTCATTTTTTGTTTTCCTCCGTTTGGAATTTTATTAGTTATTTTACAGCCGAACTGCCGTTCGGAACACTGTCGTATTTGATAAGCGAGTACTTGGCGTCGCTACCGAACGGGACGAACAACTGTCCGTCGCCCGTGTAGAACTTGCCGAAGAACTCCACGTACTGCAATCTGCCGTTGTGAATGTACACGCTCAAAACGCCCATAGCGAGATTGAATATGTGCGCAAACACCAACACCAACGCCGCAAGCACGTATCCGAAACCGCCGTTGCCGCTAACCATTGCGCCGAGTTGATTTACCACCGACGCCATTATGGCGGAACTCAACATAAGCCCGAACACGCGAATGTAGCTCATTATGTCGCTGAAATAGTTTATTATGCCGTACGCGCTGCCGAAACTTTTTATCACCTTGCCCAAAAAGCCTTTGGTACCCAGCCCCGCGCACACAAGAGCCACCGCCAACGCGGCAAGACACACGTAAAGCGCGATTTGGGACACAATGTCGGGCAAGCGCAACGCGTTGTAGGGTTCGTACGCCGCCATATCCAATGCCAAATTGAATATCGCCAGCACAAAGCCAAGGAACACTATTATCCAAGGGAAATCGGCAAGCCAAGCGGAAAGGTACTGTTTGTGCTTGATTTTTACCGCCATATTGCAAGCGATACCCGCCGCAAGATGTACCACGCCGAACAACAGACTCAATATCATCATAACCATCGGGTAGTCGGCGGGGTTGGGAATTATGCCGCTGTGCAACGGGTGCGCGGGATCGACAAAAATCTTGTCCCAAAAGGTGTAGCCGAACACGCTTCCGAACAGCGCGCCCACAACCATTGCCGAAACGCCGCAAATGCCGAACATCTGCAACATAACTTTCAGACCCGTTTTTTGCTTTATCGCAAAGGTGGCAAAAATACCCAATGCCAACAGCACCGCCCCGTAACCTATATCCGCCACCATCAAGCCGAAGATGATAAAGTAGAACACGGACATAACGGGGTTGGGGTCCACCTCGTGGTAGTCGGGAACCGAATAGGAATTGGTTACCGATTCAAACGGTTGAGTGAATTTGTTGTTACGCACAAGCGTGGGGGCAAATTCGTCGTCGGCTATTTCGTAGAACCTGAGTACAATTTTGTCGGTGACGCTTTCTAAGGCGGAGGCAACTTTTTCTTCGCTTTCGGCGGGATAGAACCCCTCCAACACAAAAACGAAATCCGATTCGCGCACGTCGCCGTCGGCGGCAAGTTTTTTGTCGCAGAGCAACAGCCAATCTACGTACACTTTCCATTGAGGGATCCGCTCGGCATAGCCCGTTATATCCGCAACGCAACGGGAAATTTCTTGGGAAATTCCGTTAAGACGGCGTTCGATATCCTCCGCAGTAACGCGCGGCAACACGTCGCCCGACAGCGGACATTTGGTCAAGCCCAACGCCGTCGCCCTTTCAAAAAACGCGCTTTCGCTCTTGTGCGCGACAACCGCCGCCAAAGTCAGGTTGGCGTCGCCGCCCAAGCGTTCGACGGTAACGGTTTGGTACTCTTCTGCCAATTTCAGCAGGTTTTCCGTCTGATCGGAGGGCAACTGCGACAACTGCACTACGGCAGTTTCGGTGTTGCGGTACCAACTCGCGGGGTGAGTAAGCTCCAAATAGGGTTTAAGCCCGCTAAGTTCCGCCTGATATTTGTTAAAAGACAACGTGAGAGCGGACAGCTTGTTTTTGAGGGCGTAAATTTCCTCCAAAGAGCGTTCCGTTTCGCTTACGCGTTGCCCGAACCCGAGATAGCAATCGAAATCTATTTCCGTCTTGGGGCGCGCAAAGCCGTTTTTGGGTACTTCGACCTTTCCCTTGCCCTTGTGCGCGGCGTTGTACCGCTCCGCCGTTTCGGAAACGAAAGTTATCGCCTCCTCCACGCGGGCTATATCCGAAAGGACCTTTTCGCGCTCTTGCGATTTATCCGCGGCGGTAAGGCTGTCTATGTCGGCGGTGCGCTTCAACTGCACCAAGCCGCAACGCGCAACGGCGTTGTAAATATTATCTCTGTCGGCGTTCAACGCTATCAGAGTTAGCCTTTTCATTTTGACGATAGCCATATTATCCTACAAAGACTCCAAAATGAATTTTACCGCTTGTTCGGCGTTTTGTTTGAGCGTTTCCAACTGACCGTCCGCCTGCGCCTTGCGCTCGGCAAGCAATTGCGAAGCCGCCTTTTGCGCCTCGGCGTCCGCCTTGGCAAGTTCTTCGCGAAAGCGAGTTTTGCCCTTTTCGGCACCCTCTTTGCGTATTTGCTCTGCTTTGCGTTCCGCCTCGGAAATTATTTCGGCGGCTTGCGCCTCGGCGTTTTCTATGCGGCGTTTTGCCTCGTCCTCCGCTTCGATGATGGAATGTACTACTTCGTCTATCATTTTTACCTCAGTTATCCGATTCGATCTTGTCCACGCGGCGGGCGTGTTTGCCGCCGTCGAAATCTGTATTCAAAAATTCGTCCACAATGCGTTTTGCCGTGCTAAAATCAACGTACTTCTGCCCCAACGCTATCATATTTGCGTTGTTGTGAGCGCGCGTCATATGAGCCATATCGGGATTTACGCACAGCGCGCAACGCACTCCGCGCACTTTGTTGGCAGTTATCGATACGCCTATGCCCGTTGTGCATACCACAATGCCCCTCTCGCACCTACCCTGCGCTACTGCTTGCGCCGCGGGTTTGGCGAAATCGGGATAGTCGCAACTCTCCTTGCTCATCGTGCCGAAATCTTCTACGGTGTGTCCCAAGCTCCTAAGGTAGTCGCCTATCTGCGTTTTAAGCTCGAAACCGCCGTGATCGCTTGCCAAAGATATTTTCATACTTCACCTCAAATGACGTTGCGTCCGCAAGCGCGCAAAAGCCTGTCCAACACTCCCTGCGCGGCGGGACCGTCGTAGGGGCTGTTTTTGCGCCAACAGAAACTTGCGATGATAAAATCGTACTTCTTTTCCAACTTGCGCAACGTTTCAAACAGATTTGCCGCAACGGCTTTGTCGTCCACGCCCATTGCCGCAACATTCCTATCGCCGTAGCGCAACGGATTGCGCACCCACAGTACGGGGTTGTAGCCCTCTTTTACCTTTTCGTCGTAAAAATCGCGCAGTTTGTCGAAATCGTCGTCCAACTCCAACACCATCGGGACGGAGGGAGCATAATGTTTGTACCTTACGCCGGGGCTGTTCACTTTGGAAGTCGGGTCGGTAAGCACATTTACCTCTTTGCCCAGCAACTCCCCGAGAAATTGCGCCGAAACCGCTCCCGGTCGGAGGACGACGGGCTGTTCGCGGGACAAATCCAACACGGTGGACTCGATACCCACCTCGCACGGTTGTCCGCACAGTATGGCGGCTATGCGCCCGTCCATATCTTCGCCCACGCGTTGCCACGTTGTGGGGCTGGGACGTCCGCTCAAATTTGCGCTGGGTGCCGTTACGGGAACGGAAGCCGCGCGAAGAAAACGTCTTGCCTCTTCGGACAAGGGCATACGTATCGCCACCGTGGGCAGACCCGCCGTGATAACGCCGCTGATAACGTCGCGTTTGGGCAGAACAACGGTTATGGGCGCAGGCATAACGCGCTCTATCACCTTTTGAGCGTCGGGGCTAACTTCGCTTGCAATATCGTATATTTGCGATTTGTCGTGTATATGCACGATAAGGGGATTGTCCACGGGACGTCCCTTTGCGGCATAGGTCCGCTTGACGGCTTCGATATCCAATGCGTTCGCGCCCAAACCGTACACTGTTTCGGTGGGAAACGCCACAAGTTCGCCGTTGCGGATAAGATCTCCCGCTTTGCGCAGGTCTGTTTCGGTAAATTGCAAATACTTTGTTTTCACGATTTATTATTTTAACACATATAAAAAAATTTGTAAAGAAATTTGTTTAACGCGCGAGGCATAAAGATACAACGCTGTTGTTTTTACACCGACTTTTGCCGTAAAAAAAACTCCGTCAGAAACATTTCGGAGAGGAAAGGCTGTAAGGAGTGTTCTCCAAGACCGTCCCCGTCGTGTAAAATGGGTCCCCGCGCAAGTAAGCTAATACTTGCGTGGGAAGAGGAGCCGCCGACTGTTAGCGGTACCGAGCGCGTTTGCGCGCTTGGTGCTAACCAAAGCCGTGCGGCGACGTGGGAAAGGGGGACCGCCGCAAGACGTGTTCCCCAAAGACCGTCCCCGTCGGTGAGCAACGCGAAACTACGGGGAAGGGGGACCGCCGTTAGGCGGTGGAAGAGGGATATACGCAACAAGCTCGGTTAAATGAGTAGCAAATGCGAAACTAACTTTTTACTACAATTGCCACTAAAATAGAAAAACCCTTTGTTAATACAAAGGGAATTTTTTGCAATATATTACTTGCTTTTCAGGTCGAAACTCTTTCGTCCAAAATTATCGCAAGTATTCCTCTTCCACCACTGCGTGGTCCCCCTTCCCCGTAACGGCATAGCCGTGACGGGGACGGTCTTTTGTCACAGTTGCAGACCTACTCCCTGCAAACAGGGGTGGGTGGTCGGGGAGTGGAAACAGTTCGGGCGTTTACGCCCGTCCTCAACTTGCGGCAACGCCGCAAACTTCACACGCCGCAAGGCGTACTTCACTGTGCGATAGCACAACTTCTCTTGCCGCACAGCGGCAAACTTCACTATACTCGGGCGAACGTCCGAGCGACTTAGTTCACTATTCTCTGGCAAGGTAGTTTTCCAACGCGATAGCAAGCTGGTCGGGGCAGGAAGTTCCTTTCATACCGCACTTTATCCCTTTAAGACGGCGGATAGCTTCGTGTACTTCCATTCCCTCCACAAGAGCCGCAACGCCCTGCGTGTTGCCGTTGCAACCGCCCACGTACCTGACGTTTACCACTTTGCCGTCCACCACGTCGAAATTTATCTCGCGCGAACAAACGCCGTTTGTTTTGTAAATCATATCGCAAACCTCACTTTTTTTACGAATTTTTCGACCCCAAGTCGCTTTTTTCCTCTTCCGAAACGTAGTCGGTTACGTTGTTGCCGTTGTTCCAAAGGTTATCCAGACCGTACACTTCGCGCGTGTCTTTGTGGAAAATATGCACTATCACGTCGCCGTAGTCCACCGCTATCCAACGTCCCTCGGAGTAGCCCTCCTTGCGCAAAGCAAATTTGTTTTGCTTTTCCATTTGCTCTTCGAGGTGGTCGAATATGGCTTTTACCTGCGGAATACTGCGTCCCGAGCATATCACAAAGTAGTCGGCAAGGTCGCTTATGCCGCCTATCTCCACGATTTTTATGTTAGTTGCCTGTTTATTTGCCAAGGCTTGGCAAATTTGCTCAACGGTTGCGTAGGATTGGTTAGTTGTCATTTTTTTCTCCTTGTAGATATTGAAATTTACTTATTTCTTCGGCGGAAAGCGGTTTAAGCCCGAATGTTTCGGGGCAGTACCAACGCACGGTCAACTCGCTCAACGGACTCATACTGTCGCAATGCCGCTCCAAGCACACTTGGTACGCCTCTATCAGACAGGCGACAAACTGCTCGTTCAAGTCGCCCTTTTTCAAATGTTCCTTGGGATAAGGACGGCTGTCCTCCGTCTTGTCGGCAACGTACACGATTTTTTCCAACGCGGTCATATCGGGACGTCCCGTTGTGTGGTACGCTATCGCGTCGAGAATATCCTTGTCCTCAATCCCGAAATCCCTGCGGGCGACGCAACTGCCCAAAAAGGAATGTACCACCGAGTCGGGCAGATCGCCCTGACAAAAATTGTACTTGGCGTAGTCGCTTTTGGGAATGTACTTTGCCACATCGTGGAGCAGACACGCCACAAACGCCTTTTCTTTAAGTTCGGGCGGAGATATTTCCTGTCCGCGCTTTACCACGTAGTAGGTGTGCAGAAAGCGTTCGGGAGTAAGGTAGCCATTTACCGACCGCACCATTGCGCCGTACTCGCAGTACAAGCCGTTGGCGCGCACGTAGTCGTCCACAGCCGCGGGTACGTAACAGGAGTTGTCCATTCCGAACAGGTACCGCAAGCGTATCTCGGTGGAGCTTAGCGATGTGGGTTCCGTTTGCAACCAAACGATTTCCGCGCCGAAATCGCGCTTAATGTTGCGCGCAACTTCTTCAAGGGCGATGCTGTCCCTGTTTGCCGCGGCAATGGTACACAGCTTGGCGATCTCTTTCGGTTGGTACCACGAACCGAAATTGCGTACGCTGTCGCCGCCCACTATCAGGTACAATTCCGCTTGGGGGCAGATCTCGGCAAAGTGCCGCAACGTGCGCAAAGTGTAGCTTTTGCCGCGTTGAACAACTTCCCAATCGCTAACCTCGGCAAATTCGCCGAAAGCCAACCGAGCAAGCTCCAACCGCGTTTTTGCGGGAACGTCGCACCGCTTGTGAGGCGGATCGCCGCAGGGCATAACGACAAGTTTGTCCAAGCCGAGCTGTTTTACCGCTTCGCGCGCCATTGTCACGTGCGTATTGTGCGGCGGATTGAAAGTCCCGCCGAAAATACCTATTTTCATACTATTATTCTACAATATTTTTGCAAACATTTCAATAAAAATACGTCAAAAATGTAAACAATATGAGTATGGCAAAATTTTTGAATACGCTGTTTTCCTCGTTGGGAGTGTTTTTGCTGTGCTTTTTGTGGGTTGTGTACTGCACAAAGAACGGCGCGTTATCCTTTGCGCTGTCCGCCGTCGTGGCGATAGCTTCCGCCTACATCGTTTTTCGCGGGCAAAACGCCCTGTACAACCGCAAGCAAGCCAAGCGCGCGCAAGCGAAAAAAATCTACGCCTTGGGCGAAACGTTGCGCTTCGGCGAAAACAATTCCGCGCTGTTGGAGGAGATGTTCCGCTACTACCGATTTGAAACGGAAAAAATAGATTTCGACAACTTCACCGCCCAAAAAAACGGACAAAAAAGCTACGTTGCGATACGTTTTGCCACCGAAAGCGCGTCGCGCGAGGAGATTGCCCGCGCCGTTGTGCAAGCCAAGCGCAACGGTTGCGACAAGCTGTACCTTTTTGCGCACAAAGCGGATAAGACCCTGCTCAAAGAGGCAAACGATCGCCTGCCTACGCATTTCGCGGACGTAGCCAACTTGTACCAACTGTTGGAGCAGAGCGACCGTCTGCCCGAGCTTGCCTGTCCCAAAACGATAGGCAAAACGCGCTTTGCGGCGCAAATAGCCTTTAACCGACGCAGATTTTGGTGGTATATGGGCGCGGCAATGTTTATGTTGGCGATTTCCGCCCTGTCGCTGGTAAAGTGGTACACTCTCGCTTGGGCTACGGTAAGCCTGTTTCTCGCGCTGTACTGCCTGCTCAACAAGCGTTACAACACGTTGCCTACGGCGGTCACTTTGGATTGACAAACTTTTCCAGAGGCGCGTCCAACGGCGAAGTTATGACGAGATGTTCCAATTGCGCGATGTCGAAATCAGCCAACAGGCGCATATCGTCGTCCACCACTTCCAGACAGTAAACAAAGTTGCCTTGCATACGTTTTGCAACGTCCCGCAAGGCGCATTTTTTGTTGAAAACCAACGTCTTTTTTTCCATACCCTTTTTACAAAAGCGATCGCGGTCCACAAACGCGGTTCGTTCGTAGGTTTGCGCGCCCTTGACGAACGCTCCCGAAAACAGACCTATCGCAAACAAGCCCAATGCAAACAGCTTTACGTCGGTAAACAGCGAAAGCGCGAACACGCCGAACGCCGACAGCGAAATTACCACCGTCAACAGTTTTGTAAGCGCAAGAGCCTTTGAACCGAGCCGCCTTTCCAAAACGCCCGTAAACGCCCTGCCGCCGTCCAACGGGTAGCACGGCAAGAGATTTACGCACGCCATTGTGAGGTTGGCGGAAAAAAACGTTTCGGTGTAGTAGTAGCTATCGGGGAGCAACCACCACAGCGCAAGACACATCAGGCACAAGCACATGTTTGCGGCGGGTCCCGCAAGCGCGATCTTGATACGGTCGGGACCGTTTACGTCCCTGAAATCGCCGTAAAGCACCGCGCCGAACAACGTCAGACGTATTTCCTTGCAGCGGTAAAAAAGTTTGCTCGCCACAACGTAGTGAGCAATTTCGTGCAGAAGCACCGCAATCGAATACATAGCGGCGAAGTACCCCTGACGGAATACCGTCGCCGCCACAACAAACAGCCAAAAGCTCGGTTCTATTTTTATTTTCAGACGTTCCACGTCAGATTTTCGTCGCTGGCAATCACGTTTGCAACGGCAACTCCGTTTACGGTTACGCAAGCGGTAAAGGTGCCGTCGTACTTGGCGAGGAGAGCGTTGGCTTTCACCGCGTCGCCCGCCGCAACGTAAATTTCCGAAAGGTTTCCGTACACAATGCAGGTTTCCTCGTCCAAAGACACCGTAACGCTGTTTTCGCCCACTTCGGCAACCACGCCGTCTGTAAAGGATAACGCCGCTCTGCCGCCGTTAAAGGTGGCAACGCCGTCAACAACGTCAACGAGGTCGGCGTTGGCGGGGATAGCAACGGTAGCCGTTACGGGTTGAGGCTGAACCGAATCGAACAGCGTAGAGGAGAAAGCCGCTTTTGCCGTTTTGAAAACGTCTTTGGCAAATTGACCGTCCGCGAAAAGCAACGCCGCCAAAACAGCCGCGCACAACACCGCGATAGCCGCAATTTTAAGCGATTTGTTCCATTTGAATTTGAAATGGGGTCGGCTTTTTTGCCGTTTGGGTTCTTCCACATAGTTGCGTTCCGAGTAGGATACGTCCAACCAATCGTTTTCTTCCGCGTCGCACACAACGCTGTTTACACCGTCAAAATCCATTGTTTACACCTCCGTTACACACAATACCATACGCAACGAAGCGCGGCAATATGCCTACATACGCAACGTGGGTTTTACTTTTTTTACCGAAACGGTTACAACGAGATTGGCGTTCGTCCCCCGAGTCAACTCCACCGTCAAACCGTCGTAGTCCATATATGCCGACACAAACCTGCCCAGCTCCGAGGCGAAGTCGGCGGCGCGCAAGCCGAATTTGTCGGCGCACACCATTGCCTCGGCGCGTTTGAATTGTTTTGAACTCATTTGCCGCCTCACACGTTGTTGCGCTTCATTTTGCGGCGAAATCTGCCCAACACGCCTTTGTAGTGACTTACGCAATCGTACAACTCGCATTTGCCCGTTACAAGATTGTCCGCAAGAATGTCAAACGCCGCGCTTCTGCTCCTCACGTTGCAGTTTACGTCGTCGCTTTCGGGCAGAACTCCCAAAGCGTTTTGCCCCAACAAGCTGAACACTTCAAAGGCGGACAGCATTTCTCCGCTTGCAACGAGGTCGCCCCTCACGCGGTTTACCACCACGCTCACAACGGTGTCGGCGATCAATTCGGAGATAGTTTTGTCCGCGTCGCGCACGCTGGAAAGGTGCGGCGTAACCACCACGATAGCCTCGTCCGCACAGGCAACGGCTCGGCGAAATCCGCCGTCGATACCCGCAGGACAGTCCACCAGCACAAAATCGAAATTTTCGTCCACGCGAGATACCACTCGCTTTATCTGTTCCGCCGTAACTTGTCTTTTGGCGAGGTGACAGCTGGGCATAACGTACAACGTCGGTTCAAGTACGTCCTGAATAAACGCTTGCGACGGACGACAGCGATTTTCCACCACGTCCACCAAATCGAACACCACCTTGTCCTCCACCTGCATTGCCACGTCAAGGTTGTTCAAACCCATATCCAAATCGATGAGCAACACCCTCTTGGAGCGATGAGCAAGCGCGATACCGAGATTTGCGCACACCGTCGTCTTGCCAACACCGCCTTTGCCTCCCGTGATAACAATTTTGCGAGCCATTGTTTTTACCCCCTTTGCAGACACTAATTGTACCACAAACGCCGCTTGCCGCGCCGCCTTCGACAAAAGTTTTACGGACGAATTTGGACGTGTTTTGCCGAAAATTTTTCCCACAAAAATACGCAATTATTGTAAGCACGCAGAGCAGACGCTTTGCGGTACTGATGTTGTATTCTAAATCACTGTCTTTCGCC
>CANQND010000022.1 GCA_947625115.1 uncultured Clostridia bacterium
TCGGCGGGAGCGGGAACAGCGGGTTGCGCCGCAGGCGTTCCCTCCGTTTCGTGCGCTTCCATATAAGCGATCACTTCTTCCACCGATTTACCCTCAATGAGCATACCCACTTCTTCTGTGTGGATAGTTTCTTTTTCAATCAAAACTCTCGCCATATTGTGCAGAACGTCTATCTTTGAAGAGAGAATTTCCGTCGCGCGCTTGTGGCAACTTTCTACTATGTCGCGCACTTCTTCATCTATGATATTGGCAATTTCGTCCGAATAGCTCTTTTCGGTTTGATAGTTTTTGCCCACAAACACTTCGCCCTCACTGCCGTAGAACAGCGGTCCGATACGGTCGCTCATACCCCATTCGGTAACCATACGGTGAGCCTTTTCAGTCAGAGCCTTGATATCTCCGCTTGCGCCGCTGCTGACGTTTTGAATTATCAATTCTTCCGCAACGCGTCCGCCGAGAGTCATAGTGATGTCGTCCAACAATTGTTGCTTGGTTACGTGATTGTTGTCGTTTTCGGGACGGGTCATCGTGTAGCCTGCCGCCATTCCGCGAGGAATGATGGTCACTTCGTGTACAGGGTCGCAGTACTTCAAACTGCAAGCGAGTATCGCGTGTCCCGATTCGTGGTAGGCGGTTATGCGCTTGTCGGGTTCTGTTACCAAACGCGACTTTTTTTGCGGCCCCATTACCACTTTATTGATACCCTCGTTTACGTCAGCCATCGTTATTACGCGTCTGCCTTCGCGTACAGCCAATATTGCCGCCTCGTTAAGCAGGTTTTCGAGATCCGCCCCCGTAAAGCCCGCGGTTATGCGCGCAACGGTGCGGAAGTTGACGTCGGGACCGATGGGCTTTTTGCGAGCGTGTACTTTGAGTATCGCTTCGCGCCCTCTGACGTCGGGACGGTTTACGTAGATTTGACGGTCGAAACGTCCCGGGCGAAGCAACGCGGGGTCGAGTATGTCCGCGCGGTTGGTCGCCGCCATAACGATTATATTTGTGCTTGTTTCAAAACCGTCCATTTCCACTAACAGTTGGTTCAACGTCTGTTCGCGTTCGTCGTGTCCGCCGCCCAATCCTGCGCCGCGTTGACGACCTACTGCGTCTATTTCGTCGATGAAAATGATACAAGGCATATTCTTTTTTGCTTGGTCGAACAGATCCCTTACGCGGCTTGCGCCAACGCCTACGAACATTTCCACAAAGTCCGAACCGCTCATAGAGAAGAACGGCACGCCCGCTTCGCCCGCAACCGCTTTGGCAAACAACGTTTTACCTGTTCCCGGAGGCCCTACAAGCAACACGCCTTTGGGTATACGCGCGCCTATATCGCTGAATTTTTTTGGGTCTTTGAGGAAGTCGATAATTTCCTGCAATTCCTCTTTTTCTTCTTCCGCGCCTGCAACGTCGCTGAAACGCACTTTCATATTTTGCACAACGCGCGCTTTGCTACGTCCGAAATCGATATTTTGATTGTTTTGACGCGCAATCTGGCGGAACATAATGAAGCCCAACAAGATTATCAGACCTATCCAAAGTACGGGAATGATGTAGTCCGTCCAACTTGTGGCGTTGGGGTCCGCAACATTGTATTCGAGCTCCGAATCGCCGCTCGTTCTGAGATATTCCTGTATTTTTTGGTCAAAAAGCGATCTGTCAACGATCGTGCAAGTTTCCGTGGCGTTATTTTTCGTAACGGCGACAACTTTGTAGATATTGAGAGAAACCTCTTTGTAATTGCCGTTATTGAGGTTTTCAAAAAATTTTACTTCGTTTATCGTTGTCGTTGCACTGCCGAGTACTTGCCACAGAAGTATGCCAAGCAGTACCGCCAACACAACGCCTACAACTATATAAATGATTGTTCTGGTTTTTCTTTGATCCACGTCTTTACTCCTTTACGCAAAGGTTTCAAAAAGAAATTTTGCGTTAAACTGCTTATTTGTATGCAAAGAGCGATTTTTCTTTCTGCATATAATTATACAAATACATTCTATCACAATACTTACATTATGTCAAATTTTATACGCGGTAAGTTATTTCGGTTAGTATCTGTATTTTTGAGATATTTACTCGACGCGGTTGGAGTAAAAACTTTTTTGCAAATATCGGCCCCCCCCACTCCTTGATTTATGAGGAAATCACGCGGTGCGGCTTTTTGTTATTCCGTCCGCGATAAATTGCGCAACTCGCGCAACGAGCTTGTCTTTTTCGGAGTTGAGAGTGTAAAAATCGTTCATTCCGCGTTCTGCCACTATGCCCACGATACCAAGATCGCCCACCGACGGCAGGTTTTTGTTTGTTGCCGCGCCGGGGTAAATCCCGCCGTCGCTTATCTGAATTTTGCCGATTTGCTCGGCAGAACCGACTGCGGCGTCGATAACTACTATTTGACATTCGGGGTGCAACGCCTTTATGAAATTGTAACAGTAAAGCAGATTTTCCGCAGTGATATTTTGTTCGCACATTCCGTAAATAAAAGCGGGCGTGTTCATTTTTCCGTTCAGTATTGTGCCTACGCGCGGTCCGAGGCTGTCGGAAAAGACTTTTTCCGTGCCAATACACATAAACACGGGCGATTTTTTGATCCTGTTGCGTAATTCGATTTCAAATTTTTGCGCGTCCTCCGCGCTGTAAATACTTAGTTCCGTCATATACCTTTCTCCTTTTTTTGTAAAAGTGTTGCCTTTTGAGCGTGTATCAATGCCGAAAAGTACCTTTGTGCCGCCGCGAAAATTGTCGAAAGGAAAATTTTTAACAATATTTTTGCATTTTTTGTAAAACACTTTATTTTTGTTGGGTTTTATGTTAATATAATATATACAAAACATCGTTACTTAAATGTGAACGCAGTTTATTTTTGACAGGAGGCAATCTTGGTGGCCGTCTTTGTAGACATCGGAATATGCTTGATATTTGCCATCGCGCTTATTGTGGGTGCCATATGCGGAATGTGCAGACAATTTTCCCGTCCGCTTGTCGGGTTGGTTTCCTTTGCGGGCGCAATCGTGTTGGTTGTTGTGCTTTATCCGCTATTTGCCAACGCGGGATTTATGCTCTCCTTTATCGGCAAGGTTTCGGGTTGGTTCAGCAAGCCGATGTACACGCAAGTCGTTACAAACGCCGAGGAATTGACTGCGGCTATCAGCGGCAGTTATCTTTCCGTTTTGTCGGGAATGGCGGAGAATATGTTCGCTCGAATGGAAGCAATGTTGGCTCCGACGGGTCTTGAATTGACGATCGGCAATTTCTTCGGCAAAATAATCGTCAACGTAATTGTTGAGTTTGCTATGTGGTTGATACTTTATTTGGCGATAAAGTATCTGTTGTTCGGCGTAAAATACTTGCTCAAAAAGATCACTTCCGTTGTCGTGTTCAAATCAATCGACAAGATATTCGGCATAATTTGGTCCGTTGCAATAACGTACGTGATAGTTATCGGGATAGTATTCTCGCTGTTTGAAATGATTTTGTCGCGGTTCTTGGGAGATGTCGCCGTTACGATGACGAATTTTGTCGCGCAAACGACAGTGTTGAAGTTCTTCCATAACACGAACTTGCTCGGCTCATTCCTTTCCAATCTTCTTGGCTGGCCCCTGTTCGTTATGCCTGCGTAAAACCGTATTATCCAAGCCTGTCAGTTCGACAGGCTTTTTTATATGCCGAAAACCTCACGACTGTCATAGGGGTTCTTTGTGAGTTTATTGCCGAAAATAAATTGTGATAAAATGATAGTTTGACTGCTTGCCTGTCCTATGATGTTTGCAGACAATCGGCGCGACGTTTGCAAGCAATCAGCCTGTAACTTTATTTGAACGGTTTGTTGTGCGCTATGTTTTTTGTGCCTTAGGGTTTGATTTGTTTGTATGTTTATTGTAAGGAATTTCGCGAAATTTAACAGGCACTTTTCATTTTTGAATTTTAGTATAAGCAATTTGCTTATTCGCAGATGGATAATTGTCGATAGAGAAATGTACTATGACAGACATAATAATGTGACGGTAGCGCAAAGAAATTTTGTTTGCGCTAAAATTAAAATTTCAATAAAAACTTTTTTTGCGCCTGAAATTTTTCTATTTTTTGTGGTTTTTTAGTGGCTGTAAAAAAACATTTTGGCACTGCTTTTCAATTTTTGACTGCTTGGCTGTTGAACTGAACAAATTCTTTGCAACCAATCTCGCTCAATCAATTGAGCTAACAAATATAGTTTACACTGCTTTGCGGATATGTGCTTACTTTATTGATTGTAATGGTTTTGAGGCTTGGAATTCATTTTTGTTTGTACTTCACTTTGATAAATGCTGAATTGACGAAGATTGTAAGAAAAACAACGAGTCGGTTGTGCTTCCGTCATTTGCCGCTTATTCGTATAAATTTATCCGTTTCACGTGAAACACACAAACCTTGATGTTTGTTCCATAATTACTTATTGGCTTTTGTATTCCGATTACTTATAACAAATTTCAACTTGTATGTTTCACGTGAAACAAAATCGTCGGTCTAACGATCGTTTTACAGCTGACAAAACGCGGTAAATTATGTTATAAAACTTGGCTGAAAGAGGCGTTCTATCAGAATTTTTCAAACGAAAAATAATTTTTCGGGGCGTAAAAATATAACATTCTGAGAGATTTTAGGCGTATTTTTTCTTATTTTGACTTGGCAGTTAATTCTTTGTGTTTTGTAAGCCTGCGAACTCGTTGTGTTGTTTGAACGTCGTGATTGTCGATTGTATACTTTCACTGTCTGATAAACAATCTGATTTTTGTTGATCGAAGTTCCATTGTGTAAAATTATAAATACGCGACGGATCTGTTTCACGTGAAACTTTTGATGAAAGCGGGTGGAGTTGCAGTGTGCAATAAAGTATAATTGTCGATCGGCTCGTGAATTTGCGGTATTCGTTTCGGCCGATATTTTTGTGTGACTTGAAAGAAACCTGCTTATCTCCTGCCCATAGGGTTGTTTTGTTTGTTTCACGTGAAACAAACTTTTTTGAAAAAGTAGTTTTGCCACTAAGCGGTGGGTTGGGATATGTATTATATCGATTATGTTTTTGTTCGCGACAAGCGGTTGTTATTTATCAGATTGATGAACCTATTTTGTCGCCATATAATACGGTTTATTGCGGCGATGTTTCACGTGAAACACGCTTTTTTGTTTTGCGCCTTGCCTTTTTATGTTAAATTATCGGTTGGCGTGCTATTCGCTATCCTTTATATTTGACGTTTTCGGTGGCACCAAGCACCGTTTATTGATTGCTAAATAGCTTGGTGCGACAAAAATTTGATAAAATTATATGGTGTTTGCGCGTTGCGGGTTAATAACTGACTCGTCACGGGTCGTTCGCTTTCCGCCAAATCATTTGATTGCGTACCCGTAGCGGTGCAACTTGAAAAACGAACTGCTATGTATTTCATATGTTTTCAGACGGCGTAAAATAATGTAAAATCTCAATTTCTCCGCTTTTTATTGACTAAATCACCCACTTATTGATTGGAAATACCTTTGCGCAACAATTATATGTTGGAATACATTGCTGTGGCGCGTTGTTTATTAAAATAATTGATTTGACATAGGGCGTTTATCGCCTATATAATTTCCTTGATCGTAAAGTCGCAGTCGCACGACTCTACGAACAAATTGCAAAGCATTTATCAGATGCTTAGCGGCGCAAAATATAATTTATTAAAATTTCTTTTCTGCGCCAAATGGTTTTAATGGCGCAAGATTTATACATACGTATAAAATGAAAAATATAATATAATATTTCATTATTAAACAACGCCGAAAAAGTCAATAAAACTTTCAGACGCCATAATTGTCGAGCAAGGGAACAACTCGGCAACAAGGAAATCCTACATTTCGTCAGACAATAGGCATTACTTAAACTTGCACCTCAAAGCGTGCAACCCGTTGCAATCTGCCGTTGACGATGGTAATGAAATAAGATACATTAAATATTGTCAAAAAAAGTAAGCACTTATTCCAACTTGAAACGCCGCTTATATGAAAGACGGCAATCGCGCAACAAGAAAACTGCGACATAGATTTTATGAAACAGTTCGGAAAAATAGGAGATAAAATGGATACGCAAATAAATTACGTTACAATATCGATGATATTTAGGAAAACAATGTTTATGTTAGAATAAAAGTACTTAATAGGCGAAAAAAATATTGAGGCAAATCGCGAAGGTATTTATCTCTTGCAAAATTGTTCAACGCCATAGCGGAGAGCGGAATAAACAGCTTGGAAAACGGATATGTCACCGATTATAGTAATTGATTATGTAACTACTGCGGAAAAATTGAACGTGACTCGTCCGACGTTGTGTTGTATTATCGTTATAACGGCGACGTAATAATATTAGATTTTCCGCAAAAAACTGAGAAACTAAATACAAATACTCCGACGTTTCGCGTCTTAAACAAAAAATAATATCAAATATTTTCATTGAAAGGAAACTTTCGCAAAGACTTTTCTGCGACATTTACAGGGAGAGTCATTCGCTCGGATAAGTACTCGCCAAGACCGAAAAAGGCGATCATATCGGCAAGAAAGCCACGACTTGAAACTTGCGGAAACGCATTAAAAAGGCGCAAAATTTTATCGGATACAAGCTCGTCAATATATTAGAATGTGGCTAAATTTTGTTTACTTGTAATCTGCAAATACGCAAGATAGCCTTAGGACAAAAAACTCTTGTTCTGCTCGTTATTTATCAAAGTTACCCCAACACAACAATCAAATACTGTAATTTTATAATAAATTCCTTGCGCTCGGCAAAGTAAATTTAGGCACGTTTGTTTATAATGGGGGTGCAATTTTTCGATATTAAATATCGCCGCAAAAGTTTTTGCAACAATGTAGTCGAAAAAGCAAAAACAAAAGCCCTCCTAAGAGGGCAAATGTATTTTGGGGTCGGTCGCGACAAACGCGAATTATTCACCGTAAGACGGTTTCAGCGCGTTCCAAATCGCGTCCGTGTAGCTGTCCAATTCGTAAGCGAGATAGCCCACTCTGAAACGGTTTGTGGTGTACATCGGAGTCGTCCCTGCGTTTGTTTTGTCAATTCCCGCCGCGTCGGGAATGTTTTCCTGTACCATATAGTGGTGACCGTTTACTGTTGCGTAGACAATGTTCATACTCACGTGCTTTTCCGATGCCTCTGTGCGGCTCGGATCGGTTATCACCGCGGCAAAATCGTACGTAAACGAGAACGAGGCGGGCAGCGTTTCGCCCGTCAGCGAATTGAATATCCGAACGCTCGGCGTGTCTTGAAAACTTGTAGAGGTTTTTTCAAGACTGCGCACGTACAACAACAATTGATTTGCGTCGATAATTGAAGTGTTGCGAGCCAAAGCGTATTCCTTTTCGACGTCATTGCATACCACCTTGGCAACGGGTTTGCGCGAATTGGAAAAATCGTAAGTCGTTTGAAGTTTGTATTCCGAAACCTGTTGGTTCAGCAAACCGATGTAAAAGCCGTGTACTTCACTCGAAGAGGAAATGGGCTGTTGCGTGTTATCGGAAAAGGTTACGCTTGTGCGAGAAGTGGACTTAAAGATCACCTTGTCGTCGGCTTCCGTAAGCGACGTGGCGGCAATTTCCTTGGGAGAGGCAAGCCGCTCTGCCAACTGTTCCCAATTGTCGCAGTCGGGTAAATTCAGTTCCGTCCCATTTTGCGCAACGGAAACCTTGGCATACTGCGCATAGATGGTTTGTTCCGTCGTTGCCGTGCAGGAGCTATTCGCCGCGTCGGAAGATATGTTGATAACGTACGTTCCGTCAACGGCTACGGGGCGTATTTCGTCCAAAGCGGAAAACACCTCATTGACGGGCGACACGTCTTTGCGGTAGTCTTTCCCGTCGGTGTCGTCGTGGTAGACGGCAAACGAATTAGTCGGCTTATTTGTGTCTGCGTCGGTTTTCTGGAAATCAGCCAAACTTATGCGGAAAGTGTGGCTTTCATTCCTGCCTGCCCAACGAACCGCTACGCCCGTTGCGGGGACGCTGTTGCACGCCGACAACACTGTAACGACGGTCAACAGCAAAAACAACAATAATGCAAATTTTCTTTTCATTGCAACTCCGTTATTCAAGTCGGCAAACAATATGTTTAACGACAAATTTGTATTGTATGATATAGTATTATACCATATAACGGTTTCTTTGCCAAGCGTTATTTTCGGAATATGTTTGCCTTGCAAATATCGACGTAAAATGCTATAATATACCCGTATGATTACCATTTATAAAACAAACTCAATGGCGGACGCGGAAAAATACGTAATGGACGTGCTGTCGAGAATAGATAAAAGCAATCTCGACGTCGTTCACACGGTGATAGTCCCCGATCGCGCTTCTCTCGAAGCGGAACGCGCCGTTTTGCGCGCGTTGCAAGGCAGTTTTAACGTACAGGTCAAGACGTTTCGCAGGTTGGCGGCGGACGTACTGCCCAAATTTGAATATCTTTCTAAGCAGGCGGGTATAATGGCGTTGTCGGGAATAATCAAAGACAACCGCGATCGGCTCACTTGCTACACAAAGGGAACGGACACGCAAGGTTTTGTGGAAAATATGTACGACACGGTAAGTATGATGAAGTACTGCCGCATAACGCCCAATATGTTGCGCGCCGATTTGCCCAAAGGCGTACGCAGTAAAATAAACGATATTGCATTGATCTACCAAAGTTATCTGGACTACACTAACGACAGATTTATCGATTCGGCAGACAAGATGGATTTGCTGTGCGACGCGCTTAAAACGGGAGATCACGCGCTTAACGGATATTTCTATTTGTACGATTTCGACAACTTTTCCGCGCAGGAATTGGCAATTATCGAACAGTTGATGAAAAAGAGCTTGGGCGTAACCGTCGCTTGTTGCGTTGCGCGGGACAGCGGCTGGCTGTATCTCAACGATATTTACGACGGCGTACGCGCGTTGTGTCGGCAAAACGGTATCGTGCCGAACGAAATAGAGGGCGGGCATTACTCGCACGCATATGCCCGTCAAATAGGAGAAAATCTTTTTAGATACACCGAGCCGTCGCCGATAGAATCAAACGGCTTTGCGGAAGTTTTCGAGGGGGGATCGCGCGCCGAAGAAGTGTACGCCTTGGCTTGTAAAATAAGGCAATACGTTCGCGACGGGGGAAGATTTCGCGACGTGTACGCGGTGGCAAGCGATGTGGCAAAGTACTCAAACGCCATATCGGTGATTTTCGACGAGTTCGATATTCCCTACTTTTGCGACAGACAATACGTGTTGGCTGATCACCCGTACGCTCGTTACGTTGTGGATTACCTGACGTTATGCCGCAACAACGGAAAACTGCAAAATGTGTTGTCTTTTGTTAAAAACTGTCTGTTTGCGGATCCGCAACAGGGCGAAAACGACGTGTTTTTGTTTGAAAACTACTGCTTGAAGTACAACGTTTCTTACCGTTACGACGCATTTTCTTTGGGACGAGGCGACCCCGAGTACGAAAGGGCAAATGCGCTACGAGAGAGATTTAACGCTCTTTATTGTACGCTTAAAGCCCCGAACTCCGCCACTGTAAAAGAGTACGTATCCTTTGTGCGCCGTCTTATCGAGTACTCTCGGCTTAACGAAAAAAACGAAGCTCTTGCCGAAGAACAACGGCAAAGAGGAATGGAATTTGAAAATCGCGTTACGTTGCAAGCCGCCGATAAATTTGAAAGCGTTCTTGTGCAGGCGGAGCGTGTTTTGGGCGACAGGTACGTCAAGTTGGACGAATTTATCAAGCTGTTCGGCGTGGGCTTGGCGGCAGTCAAGATTTCCGTCATTCCCGTATATAACGACTGTGTGATATTTACCAATATGGCAAAGGCGCGCAAGCACGACGTAAAATTTTTGGCTTTGTTGGGAGCAAACCAAGACGCGATGCCCATTGTAAAAAGCGACACGAAATTGCTTACGGACAGAAATATAAAGGACTTGGTATCTTGCGGAATAAACGTCGAGCCGCGCATTTTCACCGAAAACAAACGCGAACGTTTCAGTCTGTTTCAGTTGTTGTTGGAGCCGACAAAAAAACTGTACGTTTCCTACACTGTTTCGGACGGTGCGGACAGGTTGGTGCCTTCCGCCTTTGTAAAGGAGCTGTGCAATTTATTTACCGTTGGCGGCGAAAAACTTACTCCGAACGAAAAGCCCGACGAAGATATTTACACGGAAAAGCAAGCTAAGGCTAAATTTGTGCTTAACAGCGGCAAATTGCGGGATCATAAGCCCGTAGACGTTCCCTCTTTCGGCGCGCTCTACAAACTGTACGGAGAGGTTTTGGCGGAATACCGACAAGCCCAAGACGGCAGGGAAATTTACGTGCCGCGCGGGAGCGAACTGTATCTGAAACAGTCCGCCACGAGCGTGAGCCAGCTTACGGATTTCTTCAAATGTCCCTATTGTTTTTACGTTCAGTACGGCTTAAACGTCAAACCGCGAACGGTGTCGGAACTCAAATCGTCCAATTTGGGGGACGTTTTGCACGCCGTGCTGGAAAGGTACGTCAGAGATATGGACGTAAGCGAGAGCGACGAAGCTACTCGGCAGGCTGCGCAAGAGAAGTTCGAGCTGGCAATGCAGGACGACTTTTACCGCGGCTTGAAAAACGACGTAAAAATGGCGGGCATACTTTCGCAGTTGAAATCGGAAAGTATCCGAATGTGCTTGGTGGTAAAAAAGCAATTGAGAGATTCGGATTTCGTAAACCGCGCAACGGAGTTGGGCTTCGGCGGAAAAAACGATTTGCCGCCCGTTGTGGTCCGTTTCGACGGAGGGCAATTTAACCTTGTCGGGAAAATCGACCGCGTGGACGTGTGCGACGGACGTTTTATCGTTATCGACTACAAAAGCGGCGCAAAAGCCGCCCACTACGGCGAAAAGGAACTGTACGTCGGGCAAAAACTTCAATTGCCCGTTTACGTACGCGCAGTACAGGATCTGCTCGGTATGCGCCCCGCGGGATTTTACTACTTCAATATGCACGACAGTTTTTCCGACGCGTCGAGCGGAGAGGACTACCGCTTTAACGGCAGAACATTGGCGGACGTGGAAGTTGCTTGCCAAATAGACAGAAATCTTGCCAACGGGCGCAGTTCCAAGTTGGGCTTGTCCCTCAAAGCGGACGGCAATTTCAATATGCAAAGCGGCAGAACGCGGCTGTTGGAGGAAAGGCAATTCGACAATCAGGTAAATTACGCGTTTGCGCTTATACAAAGCGCGGGCAAACTTATGTGCAAGGGCTATGCCGCCGTTAATCCTTACGAAAAGGCGTGCGATTACTGCGACTACAAAGATATTTGCGATTTCGGCGACGTTTACGTCTACAACGCGCGCAAGGTAAACGAGGACGTGGACAAAAATACTATTGACAGGACGGTAGAAGATGAAAGGAACAAGGCTTAACCCCACTGAGGCGCAACGGGAAGTCATAACTTTGCGCAACGCCGATATGCTTGTGTCCGCCTCGGCGGGAACGGGCAAAACAACGACGATGATAGAGCGCATTGCCGAAATCGTGTGCGACGACGTGGATATATCCGAATTGGTGGTGGTTACTTTTACCAATCTTGCCGCCGCCGAGATGAAAGCAAAACTTGCCGACAAACTTTCGGAAATGCAAAGTCGCCGCGCCGCAGAACAGTTGGAAAAATTGGATACGGCTTCTATTTGCACGTTGCACTCTTTTTGCGTGGAACTTTTGCGAAATTACTTTTATGTAGTGGATTTGGATCCGTCGTTCGGCGTGTTGGACAACGTGACGGTCGCCGCGTTGCGGAAAAACGCCTTGAACGACTTGTTTGCGGAATACTTTTCAAAGGACGACAGCGTTTTCAAAGAAGTGTACAAGATTTTTTCCACGCACCGCAGGGAGGACAACTTCCGCGAAACGTTGTTGCGCTTGTACGACTTTGCCTGCTGTCTGGAAAATTTCGGTGATTGGTACGCTTCAAAACGTCCAAACTTCGTCACTTTGGACGAAAATAACGCTATCGCGGAGGCTTTATGCCGCGATATACGACAAATGCTCGAATACCAGGCGAGCAATTGGGAACGGCTTTACGAGCGGGCAAAGGACGCCGAACTGAACTACGCCGAAACAATAGGAGCCAACGCCGCCGTCTTGCGCAAGCTGTTGCAAAAAGATTTGCAGGGAATGTTGGACGGTCTGTACGTATTGGAGCTATCCCCCCTGCCGAGCAAAAAGCGCAACGCGTCCGTTCCTGAATTTGAAGAAAACGTCAGGAATCATTGCCGTCAACTGAAAAAGGAGTTGGACGAGCGGATAAAGAAGTATTCGGAGCTGTACCGCGGCGAACGCTTGGAAAAACTGTGGAAAGAAATGGAGTTATCAACCGTCCACACGGACAAGTTGGCGGAGCTTGTCCAACGCTTCGACGAGCTGTTTTTTGAAGAAAAACGTCAACGCGGCGGCGTCGATTTCAACGATTTGGAACACCTGACCCTCAAATTGCTCAACGACGAATCGGCTCTTGCGGACATACGCGCCCGCTACAAAATGATTTTTGTGGACGAATATCAGGACACAAACCCCGTGCAGGAAGCGATAATACGCAAACTTGCCACAAAGGACAACCTGTTTATGGTAGGGGACGTAAAACAATCCATTTACGGGTTCAGAGGGTGCGATCCCGACATTTTTGTCAACAAACGAGAAAACTATCTGTCCACAAACCAAGGCAAAGTGATAACGCTAAACGACAATTTTCGCAGTAACGTGCAAATTCTCGATTTTGTAAACGTCGTTTTCGACGGTTTGATGACGAAAGAATTCGGGCAGGTGGACTACAAAAACACGGCAATGCTGTGCGGAAAAGTTCAGCCGAAGTTGCAAACGCCGTCGGTGAGGGTAGATTTTCTCAAAAAAATACCCGTCGAAAAAAAGACCCTTTCTGCCGTGTACGACATAACAGCCCGCGGTCAAGAGGACGACGGCGTAAAACAGGGCGAATTGATTGCCAACAGAATAAACGAATACGTCGGCAAAGCGTATACCGACGATAACGGCAAAACACGCCGTATCGGTTACGGGGACGTCGTTATCCTTATGCGGGGAATGACTTCTCGCGCTATGGATATTTACAACACGCTCATTAGCCGCAACATACCCGTTGCCGCCTCGTTCAAAGTGGAAAGTTACGCCAACAAAGAAGTGCGCGATTTGATAAATCTCTTCCGCGTGATAGACAACCCCTACAACGACGTGTATCTTGTGGGCGTATGCCTTGTTTTCGGAGAGTTGTCCGAACAGGAGCTTGTTCCCGTTCGCTTGGATACGGAGGGCCGCATACCTTTTTACGAGCGGCTACTGAGCTACGCCGAAAAGGGCGAAGATCGGGCAATTGCGGGAAAAATAAAAAATTTCTTGGGCTTTTTGAACGAACTGCGTTTCTACTCGCAAAGCGCGTCCGTTTGCGAAACGGCTCTTGCCGTGTTGCAAAAGAAAAACTACGCAATGCGCGTACAGGCGTTTCCCGACGGAGCAATGCGTTTGGACAAGCTGTACAAATTTATCGACGGTTTGAAAGGCGCGGCTTATGCGCAAAGTATTGACAAGTTCTTGTACTACATAGACGAAACGGACGAAAAGGAAGCGGACGTGCAAAACGTTTCAAATGCGGTGCGAATGATGACAATGCACGCCTCCAAGGGTTTGGAGTTTCCCGTTGTTATAGTGGCGGGTCTGGAAACGAAATTTCAATTCGACAGGTTCGCGCTCAAAACAAATTCCGCATTGGGGATCGCCGTCGATTACTACGATTTTGACTCAATGTTGAAGTTTGAAACGGTTGGTTCCTTTGTGTGCGACGCGGTAAACGCCTACAAACAGCGCGAAGAGGAAATGCGTTTGCTCTATGTCGCGATGACTCGCGCCAAGTTCGCCCTCGATCTGGTCGCCACCGTGGAAGAGCAACAGCTCACTCAATTGCCCAAACAACCCGCCCGCGCGGGCAGTCACCTCGATTGGCTGCTTTGCGCGTTGCACGACGAAACGGATTTGGAGCAAAAGGGCGTGGAAATAAGCGTTTTCGACAGTGTAAAGCAAGAGGACGGTGAAAGGCAAGACAGTCTTTGCGAACAAAATGTCGGCGTGGACGAGGTTCTGCAAAAAATTTCTTTCCGCTATCCGCACGAAGAAGCCACGTCAATGCCGTTCAAGGTGGTAAGTTCGGCGTTGGACAAGGAGTACATCGACGTAACGGAAGAACCGTTGCCCGAACAGACTTTGCTTGCCGACGGCAACAGAAACGAAGTAGGCACCGCCTATCACAAAGTGTACCAATACGTCGATTTCAACGCGGACGTCAACGAAATACGCAAATGTATCGCCTCTTTGACGGCGGACGGCAGAATTGCCGAGCAAATCGCCCAACGGTTGGACGTGCAACTTATCTACAACACGTTGCGCAATCCCGAGTTTCAACGGCTGTTGCAGACGGGCAAGGCGTATCACGAAATACCTTTTATGCTGTACGCCTACTACGACGAACTATTCACTGACGGCGAAAGCAGACCTCACGAAAAGGTTATGTTACAGGGCGTGATAGACTTGCTCGTCATATCAAAAGAGCGCGCCACCGTGGTAGATTTCAAGTACACCTCTCGCACGCAATCTGTCGTCAGCCGCTACAAAGCGCAACTCAACAGCTACCGTATGGCGGTGGAGCGCATTTGCGGCGTCAAGGACGTGCGTTGTTTTGTGCTGTCCGTTGCGGACAACAAATTGATAGAGTTCTGATTTCACAAGCAACAAATTTTATCAAATTTACCTCCGTTGTTTTATTTGTCCCGTCAGTGGCAACAATAATACAAAACGGAGGTAAATATGTATTACTTTTTGAAAGTCGTCAATTTTCTCGACGGCAATGCCGTAGCCGTTTTGTCGGCGGTATTTGCGTCGTTACTGTTGTTCGGAGTCGTCAATTGGGGTTACGATCCCTACCGAAAGCAGAACAAAAAATTTCGCGTGTGTACGCAATCTATGCGAGCGCACCCCGCCAAAACCGCGCTATACGTTACCTATTTGACGGAAGATTACCGTAGGCAGTGGCGCGTGTTCGTCAATTGCAAAACGGACAAACCGTCGTTGGTTTTTGAGTTTGTCCCCAAACGCAAAAGACCTCTTGCGTTGTGGTTGCTTGTGGCGGCGGCAACGGTGTGTAGCAGTTATATCGCCGTGTTCGTTGCCGTAAATCGCAATTTGCTGTACGTTGCGGTGCAAGTTGTTTTTTGGTTGGCGTTCGCGCTTGTTTTGTTTGCGGACGGTGCCGTGTGCAGGAGGCAAACAAGGCGCGCCAAACGAAATTTCGCTCGGTTTGTGGCGCAGTTGACTGCCGTCACGCCCAAAAATCCGTCAACCGTGGTAGAAGATACCGTCAGCGCGCTCAACAAACTCAACAGAGGCGAAGTTACCGACGCGACTGTCGGCAAGGCGGGAGAAATTCTGCGGGCAAAGGGTTTGAGCGAAAACCGCACTGTGGAACAGCAACGTCGGATAAATCTCGCGCTCAACGGACTTTTGCAAGCGTATGCGCGCAACAGCCAACGCAACACTCTCGGTTAGAAATAGCCCCAACTGCGGTTGGGGATTTTTATTGTATTTTCGGCGCGGGTTGTGGTATAATCAAAGTATGGGCGCAGTGGATATACAAACAAAATTGAAAAATCTTCCCGACGAACCGGGCGTTTACATTATGTACGACGCGGACGGCAACGTTTTGTATGTCGGCAAGGCAAAAATTCTGAAAAACCGCGTGCGGCAATATTTTCACGCTTCCACAAACAAAACGGAAAAAGTCCTTGCTATGCTCAGCCACGTTGCCGATTTCAACTACATCATCACCGCAAGCGAAACGGACGCGCTCAGCTTGGAAAATACTTTGATAAAAAAGTACACTCCGCCCTACAACATCTTGCTCAAAGATGATAAGCAGTACCCCTACATAAAGGTGGATCTGCACGCCGATTTCCCAAAATTTGTTTCCACGCGCAAGTTGCAAAAGGACAAGTGGCGTTACTTCGGACCAATCACGCAGGGCGGAGCAAAGGCGTTTTTGGAGATATTGGGCAGCGTTTTTCCGACGATTACGTGCAACAACAACTTTTCCAAACTTCCCAAAAATTTTCGTCCCTGCCTAAACTATCACATAGGCAAGTGTTGCGCCCCCTGCATAGGCAAGGTTACCAAAGAGGAGTACCGTCGCATAGTCAACAAAGCCGTTGCGTTCCTTTCGGGCGACGACTCCGAAGTGCGAGCGGTGTTGGAGAAAAAAATGCTCGAAGCCTCGGAAAAAATGCAATACGAACAGGCGTTGGAGTACAAGCGTTACTTGCAATTGATAGACAAAATAAGTCAGCAACGCATAGTCGTCCTCAACAAATTTGTAGATTACGATATGTTCGCCGTGGCAAGCAACGGAAAAAACTGCGTTGTAAATCACCTAATGATTAGGGGCGGCAAAGTTGTGTATTCCGAAAATCACGCCGTATCCGACGCGGGCATAGACGAGGCGCAGACCCTTGGCAGTTTTTTGGCGGAGTACTGCGAACTTGTCAAACTTTGCGGCGAAATTTACACCAACGTACAGTTGCCCGACGCCGAACAATTGCAAAATCTCATAACAGACAAAACGGGCGTCAAAACCAAAATATACTGTCCCAAATTGCAGGACAAAAAAAGACTTGTGGATATGTCCTATCGCAACGCGGTGGAGTATCTTACAAAAAGCCAAACGGCAATTGACAAAAAGTACAATGCAACTCACGGCGCGGTGCTTCAACTGAAAGAGTTGCTCCGTCTGAAAAAGCTGCCTACTCGCGTGGAATGCTATGACATAAGCAACGTTCAGGGCGTGGATAAGGTGGCGAGTATGGTGGTGTTTACCAACGGGCAGAAAGATTCTTCGCAATATCGCCGATTCAAAATAAAAACCGTCGAGGGCGCAAACGACTTTGCCAGCATGCGAGAAGTGCTTCTTCGCCGCTTCGAACGTATGAAGCAGAACGACGGCGTATTCGGCAAAACTCCCGATCTCATCGTCGTGGACGGCGGTTTGGGGCAGTTGGACTACGCGCGACAGGCAATGGAAGAGGCGGGCGTAGAAGTACAGCTTGTGTCGCTTGCCAAACAGGAAGAGTTAGTCTACACTTTGGGTACAAATCAACCGACCTTTTTGCCGCGCAACAGCTACGCGCTCAATCTGCTTATCAACATACGCGACGAAAGTCACCGCTTTGCAATCACTTATTTTCGCAGGTTGCACAACAAAAACAGCGTAAAATCGGTGTTGCAGGACGTCCCCGGGATAGGAGAAAGACGCCGTATCGAGTTGCACCGCAAATTCAAGTCTATGGACGCGCTTAAAGCCGCCACGGTGGAGGAAATAGCCGAAACGCCGAGTATGACTCGCGCCGCCGCCGAAGCTCTGTACAAATATTTGCACGACTGACTGCGCAACGCAAAACCGACCCTACCGTTGCAAAAGACATTATCGCAAAAAGATCAACGCGCCTCTTTTCGGGGCGCGTTGTTTTTAGCGTCGTGTAAGTTGTCGCAATTTGCTTGCAACAGCGGGGCAATCTTTGTCAGTCGAGATTTTTGCGCGTAAAAGTGCATTTCGGGTAGTTACTGCAACCGTAGTAGTCGTCGGTTTTGCCCTGTCGTAAGACGAGTTTTCCGCCGCATGCGGGGCATATTCCGTTTTTAAGACAATCGTTTACTCTGCGAATGTTAGCCAAGTGCTGTTCCGTGGTAAGGTGAGCGTCGTTCTCTTCCAATATCTTTGCAAATTGCGCCATTTGAGCGGAGTCGAGCAGGTCGTTTCCGTAATTAAGTTTGCGCGACAGATCGCTTAACGGCACGATTTTGTCGGAATTTATTTGCGGACAGTTGTTTTTTACAAAAACCACAAGCGGTATTATCGGCGCGCCGTCCAGCAGTTTTCCGACGATCTCCGCGTGGGTCGCGTTTTGTTTTATCGGGTTGGTCAGCATTTCCGTTTGTCCGTTTGTTTTGTCGTGTTGCCAAAATTCGTCCTCTTCCGTCCCCGTAACGGTGCCGCCCAAAGTTTTTGTTTCCAGCACAAAAACGCCGTGTTTGTTGACGACGATGTGGTCTATCTCGTTGCTGTACACTCCCGCAAAAAACGTGTAATTGTTAAAGACGTACTGTTTTCCGACAACGGTTTTGCCAATGCACCATTGAACGGCTTGTTCGCCCTCTTTGCCCGCGAGGTTTGCGGCGGGGTTTTCCTTTCTTTCGTCGGGTATGTTTCTCTTTGGGGATTCGTTTGCACGGTTTTTGCGCGCAGAACGCAAAACGCAATAAACAATTGTTGCAATCAACGCTCCCGCGCACAGTATCGCCGCCGTCACGATCAAAATTATTTTCAGAATTGACATTTTTACTCCTTTATTGTTGCTTGGACGTCGATCCCAAACCGCCGTTGCGCGTTTCGGTCACGTCGTCGTCTTGCGTAAGCAAGTAGCGCACAAATATCCCCTGCGCAAACGCCGTTCCGCGTTCAATGTGCAACGGTTTGTCGCTTTCGTTTGTCATTCGCACGAAGATATGCCCTTGGTTGTCGCTGTCCGAGTAGTCGGCGTCTATTATGCCCACGGTGTTATTCAGGCGCAAGCGGTATTTGAAGCCCAAGCCGCTGCGCGGAAAGATCATCAAACACACGTCGTCGGGCATAAACGCGCGTATTCCCGTTGCAACGGTCACCGTTTGATCGGGCGCAATGTCGATATCCGTCGGCGCAAAAAAGTCGTATCCCGCGCTTTTCGACGTGGCGCGGCGAGGCAGTTTCAGCCCGTCGTAGGTTTGGCGCGAGCCGTTTTCTTCAAATATTTCAAAAGACACTTTTTCAAATTTTGGCGCAGTTCTCATTTCCGTTTCCTCTTTGACATAATTGTAGCACATATTTTGATTTTTCTCAACCCGTGACGGTTTACATTGAAAAAATTTTGTGCTAAAATATTTTTTACACAAAGGAGCTTTTTTAATGTCGCTACGCAATTTGTTTACAAAATGGGGCAAAAATTTGGACGCAAAACCTTTACAGGAATACCCTCGTCCGCAATTTGTACGCAAAAGTTACCTCAACCTCAACGGTTGGTGGGAGTACGCAATAACCGCCAAAGACTACCTGCCCGACGATTTTCACGGCAAAATATTGGTGCCGTTTTCTCCCGAGAGTCCGCTTTCGGGTGTCGGACACCAACTGCGGCAGAAAGAAATTTTGTTTTACCGTCGCACGGTAGACTTGCCCAAGAGCTTTGTCAAGGACAGGGTTCTGCTCAATTTCGGCGCGGTGGACAGCGTTTGCGACGTTTACGTCAACGGCGTATTTGTTTGTCACCACGAGGGCGGCTACAATGCGTTCACCGCCGACATAACGGACTTTGTAAGGACGGATTTCGACAACGAACTTGTGGTAAAAGTCCGCGATATGACCGACGGCGGTTTTCAGACGCGCGGCAAGCAATCTTCGTCGCGCGGAGGAATGTGGTACACGCCGCAAAGCGGAATATGGCAAACCGTATGGTTGGAAAGCGTTCCCGCGCAGTACATTCAGTCCGTAAAAATCACTCCCGATTTCGACAACGCGCAGGTGGTGGTGGAACCGCAGTGCAACTTCGACGAGCCGATAACGGTTATCGTCACCGATGGCGACAGAGAAATTGCCAAGAACGACGGCAAAAACAGCGTCACGGTGCGTTTTCCCAACAAAGAATTTATCCCTTGGACTCCCGAAAACCCTCACCTTTACGGTTTGAAGCTCATATCGCGCCGAGATAAGGTGGACAGTTATTTCGGTATGCGCAAGTTTTCCTGTCAAATGGCGGGCAAATATCCGCGCCTAATGCTCAATAACAAGCCCTATTTTCACAACGGTGTGTTGGATCAAGGTTATTGGTGCGACGGACTGTACACCGCCCCCTCCGACGAGGCGTTGATCTACGATATTCAAACGGCAAAGAGCTTGGGTTTCAATATGTTGCGCAAACACGTCAAGGTAGAGTGCGCTCGGTGGTACTACCATTGCGACAGGTTGGGTATGTTGGTTTGGCAGGATATGCCCAACGGCGGCACCAAGTACGGCAGATGGACCACCGCCTACGCGCCCTTTATCGGCATAAACGTCAAGGACGGCAACTACGCCCGTTTCGGCAGAAAAAAGCAGGAAAGTCGCGACGTTTTCGTAAAAGAGTACACCGAGATGATTCAGCAACTCTACAACTGCGTTTCCGTTGCGATGTGGGTGCCGTTCAACGAGGGTTGGGGGCAGTTTGACGCAAACAAAATCGCCGCGCTTACCAAAAGGCTCGATCCTACCCGCACGGTGGACCACGCAAGCGGTTGGCACGATCAAGGCGGCGGCGACGTGAAGAGCGTACACGTGTATTTCAAAAAATTGCGGCTTCCATCCGACAAAAAACGCGCCGTTTGCCTGACGGAATTTGGCGGATACAGCTACAAGGACGAAACGCACAGTGCCAATCTGGACAATACGTACAGTTACAAGCAGTTTGACAATTTGCAACAGTACAACGCAGGCGTTGCCGAACTGTACGAAAGGGACGTTATCCCTTGGATAACGCGCGGTTTGTCGGCTGCCGTGTACACTCAATTGACCGACGTGGAGGACGAGGTAAACGGCTTGCTCACCTACGACCGCAAAGTTCTAAAAATAAATCCCGAAACAATCAAGGCTATCAATAGCCGAATAAATCTCGACAAACTTGCCGAGCTGTTGGAGCAGGGCAGGTATCGCGAGGGCGAACACATTCCGCGCTACGAGGAAACCGTATGACCGACGTCGAAAAATTTATGCGAAAAGCCCTCAAACAGGCGCAAATTTCCGCGCGAGAGGACGAAGTTCCCGTTGGCGCGGTAATCGTAAAAGAGGGCAAAGCGATAGCATTTGCGCACAACAGGCGTAATTCCTCGCGCGACGCAACCGAACACGCCGAGCTTGTGGCAATCAGGCGCGCGTGCCGTCGTTTGGGCGATTGGCGTTTGACGGGTTGCGATATGTACGTCACGTTGGAGCCGTGCGTTATGTGTTTGGGCGCGTGCTACAACGCCCGTTTGCGAAACGTTTATTTCGGAGCGTACGACCTTAGCGGCGAGGGGTGCCTTCCCGTAGCGGAATTGTTGGGGCGCACGCTCAATCACGAAGTGCAACTGTCGGGCGGCGTATTGGAAAAGGAGTGTTCCGCATTGCTTACGGAGTACTTCCGCTCCAAGCGGCAATGCCGATAGTTTGCTTGCCGCAACGTCAAAAATAAGCAATGGGGGCGAAAAATCGCCCCCGTTTGTTTTGCATATATTTTTTACTTCAACATCACTTTTGCAATGTCTACAATTCTGTTTCTGTCTTGTTGCGACATTCGCTCGAACAAACCAAGCAACTCTTTTTGTTGCGGCGGAAGAGCGTTTGTCACTTCCACAATGCCCAACTCGTTCGCTCTGCACATCAGGTAGTCCGTCGAAACTTCAAAGAAGTCCGCCAATGCCGTCAATTGCCGTACGTTCGGCTCGGTGCGACCTTGCTCCCAATTGCTCACCGTGTAACGCTCAAATCCAAGTCGATCCGCCAACTGTCGTTGCGAAATATTTCTTTCTTCTCTCAATTCTCTTATTCTTTCGTTCAGCATAAAAATCACTCCCTTACTTGTAAAAATAGCAAAAAAAGCTCAAAAAGTCTTGACAAAAGCAAATAATGCTCATATAATATAAAATACCGAGCAAAATTTGCTCGGTCAAATTCTGTCGGTAATGGTTGCGTTGAGAGGCGGAAATTGCAAAAGTGTTTGCTTTGCTCTTGTCCGACAGCTGACTGTCATTCTTCTATGCCGAACAAGGCATTGGGAGCAACTCCGAATTTTTCGTAGATGAGGCGTATGCTGTCGAAACCGGGCTTTTTTCTTCCCAACAACCACTGACTCACTGTTGTTTGGTTCACTCCGAGAATGTCTGCAAATTTTTGCTGGCTCAAATTATTCTCTTCCATTATGTTTTTGATTATCTCGGTATATACCATAATTGAATTTTACAAATAATTTAGGTTAAAAGTCTTGACTTAGGTCAAAAGACCTAATATAATTATTATAGTAAAAAATTATGAAACTTATTCTTTGTAAAGTTAAAGCGAACTCAATCTCAATCGTACCGCACACTTACGGTTGTGCGATTGCGGCGCAAATATTCTTCAAATTTCGTCGTCGCGAATAGACAATTTGCGAAAAAAACAAAAAATTTCGACGAAAATATAAATTTTGCTTAATTTTATCCGAAACAAAAAGTATTACTATTGAAAGGAAAATTCAAGCCGAATTTCTGTCGCGCGTAATTTTTCCTGTTGTAAACAGGGAACAAAAGTGATTTTTCGCTCGATATTTTTTGCTTTTGAAAACGTTGCTTAAATTTTTTACCATTGGAGAGGTATATATGGTAGAAAGGAAAAATCACAAGGAGGTACACTAAAATGGGCTAAGTTGATTTCTGGCACAAAAAGGCTAAGCAAATTCAAAACGAAAATTCAGGAGGTAAACATTTATGAAAAAACGTTTTGTATTGTTCGTAATGCTGGTTGCGGCGGTATTGGCTCTCAACTGTGTTGCACCCGCCTTTGCCGCAAACGCCTCGCTTGACGTTGAGGCGAATAAAGAAATTAGCCAAATTGACACAGCAGGCGAAAGCTATACCGTACAAGGTTTGGTTGTCGCCTCAAATACCAGAGGCGTGGTTATCACCGATGGCGCTGCCGGCGTGATGATTTACGGCTCGGGTGTTTTGGACGTTGTTGCGCTCGGAGATTTCATTGAGATCACTGCAACCGCAAGCGAGTACAACAACATTTTGCAACTCGAATACACCAGCGAAACACAGATCACAAAGCTCGAAACGGAAAAGCCCCAAGAGCCGACTGTACAAGCATTGACGCCCGAAAAAGCGCAAGAGTGGAAAAACGCCGCGGATCAAGATCCGAGCGGACTGTCCGTTACCGACGTTATGCCCTATTCTTGGACGGCAACTGCAACAAGAGTCAATAACTTTTGGGCTTTAAGTCCCGATTGGGCGGCAGATCTCGGTTTCGACATTGAACCGCTGTATGTAAACTCTGCGAAATTCTCTTTGCAAGAGGGCGTTGAATACAACGCGGAGGGATACTTCATCGGCTTCAATAACACTTCTTCCACACCCTTTGCGGGTATGATGCTGACCGCATTGAAAGCAGTGGATAATCAGATTACAGTCAAGGTCGCCAAGGAATACATTGCCGTAGACTTGTTCGAGGAAGATACCGTCGATTTGGGAGTTACTATTGAAAATACTTCCAACCAAGATTACGGCGTAAGTTCATCGAATGTAGCCGTGGCAACTTGGAATGAAAGCGACAAAGTTTTGGATCTGTTAGATATAGGCACAACAACAATTACAATTACGGCGGCAGCAGATGAAAGCAAGACTGCAACCGTAACGTTGGTTGTCTACGACAGAACCGTTACTATTAACCGAATTACCGCAGATACTACATATAATACCAGCGGTACAGTAGTAGCCAAAACCAACAATGCCGCTATTATAGAAGATACCACCGGCGGCATAATGGTTTACGACGTTAAACAGGTTTCCAAGTTAGCAATAGGCGACACCGTATCGGTGGCAGGTACTGTTTCTCAGTACAAGGGTTTGTGGCAATTCTCGTATAATCCCGGTTGCGTAGTTACTTACACGGGACACGTTGAGGTAAGCGAACAACCTGCGGAATTGACGGAAACATTGTTGAACGGTTGGCAAACAGCTCGTTCGCAAGCGGATGTCAAATTGTACTCTTGGACAGCAGTCGCAGGTTTGAAAAACGGCTACAATGTTTACAGTCTGAGCTATGACGGAGTTGTCGTAGAAGCAGAGGTTGCGCTTTCGGATAT
>CANQND010000023.1 GCA_947625115.1 uncultured Clostridia bacterium
ATATGAAAAAAGGCGAATTTATCGAGTACGTAACGGACAAAACGGGGCAATCGCACCAAAAAACAGTTGAGTTTTTTGACGCATTCTGGAAAGGGATAGAGGAGCAACTCAAAAAGGGCGACGAAGTTTGTCTGACGGGAGTGGGAACTTTTCGTCTGAAAAAACGTTCCGCGCGCAAAGGGGTAGATCCTCGCACCAAAAAGCAAATCACAATACCCGCCAAAAACGTTGTGGTGTTCAAGCCATCGCAAAACTTTGCCGACAGACTAAACGGATAAAATCCCACCCGTCACAAACGACGGGTTTCTTTTTGGCAAACACCTTTTGCATATTAGTTTGTCGATTACAAATACTAATGGCAAATGCAAGAGGAGAAGTTTATGAAAAAATTATTGTTTTTTATCGCGGTTGTAACTTTGGCAATTGCCGTAATTTTGCCCGTTGCCGCCTGCGCGGAAACTGCAACGCCCGCTATCACCGCAAAGGAAGCGGTGTTGATGTCTGAGGACGGACAAGTGTTGTTCGAGCATAACGCAACGGAAAAAAGACCCATTGCCAGCATGACGAAGATAATGACGCTGTTGTGTACCTACGACGCAATAGACGGCGGAAAAGTTTCGTTGGACGACGACGTTGTGGCAAGTCAACGCGCCGCATCGATGGGCGGTTCGCAGGTGTTTTTGGACGCACATTCCACCTATAAGTTGGACAACTTGATAAAATCTATCGTTGTCTGCTCGGCTAACGACAGTTGCGTTGCCGTTGCCGAACACATCGAGGGTAGCGTTGAGGGGTTTGTCGCCAAAATGAACGAAAAAGCCGAAGAATTGGGACTTTGCGCGACCCATTTTGAAAACTGCACGGGTTTGCCCGCGGTAAGTCAGTTTTCCTGCGCCAAAGATGTGGGCATTATGCTCTCTCAACTGATACGGCACCCGCATTACTTTACCTGCGCAAAGGTGTGGATGGAAGACTTTGTACACCCGTCGGGACGAGTTACGGGAATGACCAACACAAACAAACTCATACGTTTTTACGACGGTTGCGACGGCGGAAAAACGGGATATACAAGCGAAGCGCAACACTGTCTTGCGGCGACGGCTAAACGTGGAGATACTCGCGTGATCGCCGTGGTGGTGGGCGCTTCGGACAGCAAAACCCGTTTCAAGGAAGTGAGCGATATGTTCAATTTCGCCTTTGCCAACTATGAAAGTCACGTTTACCTCGACGTCGATTCTCGTATCGACAACGTAAGCGTTCAGGGCGGCAAAAGCGACAGCGTGGCAGTAAAAGCCGACGGCAAGCTGTGCGGTTTCGGCAAAAAAGGCAACGTTGAATTTCAACTTGAAATGCAACTTCCTCAAACGGTAAAAGCACCCATAGTTAAAGGCGACCAACTCGGTGCGGCAATTTTGCGCGACGGACAGGGCAACGAGGTTTCCCGCGTGAAAATAGTTGCCGAAAGCGACGTTAAAGAAAAAACTTATTGGGACTATCTCAAAGAAATCGTCACTGCAAGATAGGCAACCTGACAAAACGTAACCCGCGACAACCTCGCGGGTTTTGTTTACTTTGTACGATTGAGCGTTTATGTATTGACTTTATCGCATTTATTTGATAAAATATACAATATGTATATTTTGGATCTGTTGAGAACCAATTACTATACGGGTCAAGTCGGTTTTTGCCGAGAGGGTCTGCTGAACGTTGCGGCTTTTGTTTTGGCATTGCTTACGGCGTTGATTTTGCACGAGATCGCACACGGCTTGGTTGCGCTGTGGAACGGAGATGGAACGGCGCGCGCGTACGGACGACTTTCGCTCAATCCGATAAGGCATTTTGATTGGATAGGCTTGTTGATGATGGTGCTTGTCGGTTTCGGCTGGGCAAAACCCGTCCCGATCAACCCCAACAACTTCAAACATCGCAAAACGGGTTGCATAACCGTATCGTTGGCGGGAGTGGTGACAAATTTGCTGTTGGCTTTTTTGTTTTCGATGGGAACGGTGCTTTTCGGCAATATCCCCGTTGAAATAAACACGCCGCTGTACTACTTTGTGTACTTCTGCACGGTGTTGTGCAGTCTTGCAGTGCAACTTAACGTTAATTTTGCATTGTTCAACATCTTGCCGCTGTATCCGTTGGACGGCTACCGCTTGTTGAGCTGTTTTGTAAACGAACGCAACGGGTTTATGACTTTTCTGCGCAGATACAGCCTGTACATATTGTTGGGGTTCATTGTGTTGAACTACATTCCCATAGTGAGGAACTACGCGCCGCTAAACCTCTACATTGGTTGGGTTGGCAACGAAATATACGGCGGTTTTATGAAATGTTGGAGGATAATTTTCGGTGTCGGATAAACAATTTGAACAAGAATATATCTTTGACGAGCAGAAATCCGCGCTTGAATTGAAACTTTCCAATTTCAACGGACCGCTCGATTTGCTGTTGGCACTCGTCAAAGAGAACAAAATCGAAATAAAGGACATTTTCGTATCGCAGGTAACGGAGCAGTTTTTGCAGTATATGGACCAACTGTCCGAGTTGGACGTGGATCAGGCAAGCGAATATATGGCTATGGCGGCGACGTTGTTGGAAATAAAATCGCGCGCATTGTTGCCGATTAAACCGGAGGAAAACGACGAGGAATCACCCGAAAAGGTACTTATACGTCAGTTGGAAGAATACAAACTGTTCAAAGAAATCGTCACCGAATTGAAAGAGCAGGAAAACGTCAACAGATTTTACCGCGAACCGGACAAAAACGTCGGCAAAGAGGTTACCGTTGTTAAGGAAAACCTAAGCATAGAGGGGTTTATCGAGGCTTTCGGCAAGTTTTTGATGCGTTTGCAGGTAAAAACCGCCGCGGAAAACGTTTCTCGCGCAATAGTAAAGGAAAGTTTTTCCGTTTCGCAAAAGATCGCATACATACGCGAAATTCTGCGCAACGAGGATAGCTTTCTGCTCAGTCAGCTTTTTGACGAAAACACAAGCAAAAACGAAATCGTAACAACCTTTTTGGCGGTGTTGGAACTGTTGAAGTTGCAAATGATCAAAGTAACGCAAAAAGGTCTTTTTGAAGAAATACTTATTGAAAAAAATCCCGACAGCGACAATGTTGAGATGGTAATCGGAGATGAATATGAGTCTTTTGAGTAATCAGATAGAGGCGGTCCTCTTTGTTTCGGGCAAGGCGATAGAGGAGAAATACATAAAGGAAAAATTGCAGCTTACCGACGCACAGTTCGGCGAGGCTCTTTCGGAATTGCTTGCCAAATACAGCGGAGATAGCGGCATACATCTGCTTCGGTTCAACAAAAAATTGCAATTTGCCACCAACCCGAACTACGCAAAAGAAGTAGAGGCGGTCCTCAACCCGATAAAAGAAAAAGAGTTGACAAACGCAATGTTGGAAACGCTTGCGATAATCGCCTACAAACAGCCTGTAACGCGTATCGAAATAGAGGAAATTCGCAGCGTGGACTGTACCTATTCCGTGCAAAATCTGGTAAGGCTCGGCTTGGTTGAATGCGTCGGGCGCAGAGATACGATAGGCAAACCCTTGCTGTTCGCCACAACGGACGAATTTCTCAAACGTTTTTCGATAAGCGACGTAAGAGATTTGCCCGATTACGAAACTTTGTTGGACAGATTGCAACAGATAACTTCGTCGTCGGTAAAGGTTACCGAAAAACCGATGTTCGACAAAGTGGAAGAAGTCCCCGATTTCTTGGAGGGCGAAGAAGTACACAAAGTAGAGTAACAAAAGAGCAATCGCAAGCGGGCGATTGCTTTTTGCGTTGAGAAAAAATCTCGACAACAGCGGATAAAAATTTACAATAACTATGGAAATGTAAATTTTTGTGTGATATAATTCAATTGAAGAAACGCGTCTTTTGCCGCGTTTGAGAATAACGGAGGCTTTTATGCAAAGAAAAAAAGAATGCGTTGCAATGCTTCTTGCGGGAGGGCAGGGAAGCAGGTTGTACGCCCTTACAAACAAAATAGCCAAACCCGCCGTAGCTTTCGGCGCAAAGTACCGTATTATCGACTTTCCGTTGAGCAACTGCGTAAATTCGGGCATAGACACGGTGGGCGTTTTGACGCAATACGAACCGTTGGAACTCAACGAATACATCGGCAACGGACAGCCTTGGGATTTGGACCGTTCTTTCGGCGGAGTGCATATCTTGTCGCCCTATCAGGCAAAGAAAAAATCGTCTTGGTACGAGGGAACAGCCAACGCCATTTACCAAAATATGAGCTTTATGAAAAAGTACAACCCCGATTACGTGTTGATACTTTCGGGCGATCATATTTACAAAATGAACTACGCAAAAATGCTCGCCGCGCACATTGCCAACGGCGCAGATTGCACGATAGCGGCAATAGAAGTACCCATTGAGGAAGCGTCGCGCTTCGGCATACTTAACGTCAACGAGGACGGCTCGATATATCAATTTGAAGAGAAACCCAAGCAACCCAAGAGCAATCTCGCGTCTATGGGCATATATGTGTTTACCGCCGAAAAACTTTACAAGTACCTCGAATTGGACGATCAGGACCCCGATTCGGGCAAAGATTTCGGCAAAGACGTATTGCCTGCAATGCTCAACGCGGGAGAAAAGATGTTTTCTTACCGCTTTGACGGCTATTGGAAAGACGTTGGGACAATCCCCGCGCTGTGGGAATCCAATATGGATCTGTTGGGGGCAAATCCCGCTTTCGATGTGGGCGACCCGACTTGGAAAATTCATTCCCGCAATCCGCTTGCTCCGCCCGAATATATCAGCGAAACGGGCGAAGTGGATAACTCTATGATCGCGCTCGGCTGTGAAATTTACGGCAAGGTGCAAAATTCCATTCTGTCCAGCAACGTTATTGTGGAAGAGGGCGCGAAAATTGTTGACAGCGTGATAATGTCGGGAACGGTGATAAAACGCAACGCGCAGGTGTTGTACTCGGTAATTGACGAAAACGTTACCGTAGGCGAAAACGCCGTTGTCGGCGCAGACAGAAAATCGGCGCGGGGCATAACGGTACTCGGCAGAAATATTACCGTTTCCGCCGACGTCAAAGTTGCGGACGGCAAAATAATCGACAGTGACTACAAGGGAGAATAGTTTTATGGCACGATCGGCAGTAGGCGTTATATTTACAAATATTCAGGACAAAAATATCCCCGAACTTTCTTCGCGCAGAACTTTGGCGTCCATTCCCTTTGCGGGAAGATACCGTTTGATAGACTTTGCGCTGTCTAACCTTGTAAACGCGGGCATAACGACGGTGGGCATCGTTACCAAAAACAATTACCAATCGTTGATTGACCACTTGGGAAGCGGCAAAGATTGGGATCTGGCGCGTAAGGACGGCGGCATTATTCTGCTTCCGCCGTACAGCAACGAAACGGACGCTCCCTACAAAAACAGATTGGAAGCGTTGATGGGAATAACGGGCTTTTTGCAACGCCGCAAAGAGGACTACGTTGTGTTGTACGACGGCGACGGCGTATCAAGATTGGACATAGCCGACGTGGTGCGCTTCCACGAAGAAACGCGCGCCGACATTACGATGGTGTACCACCAAACGGACAGCGTGGAATCTCACTACTACATAACTTTGGATCCCGACGAGAGCGGCAGGATAAACTCATTGCAAATCAACCCGAAATTGGACGGCAAAAAGAAAATAAATCTCTACATAAACGTAATGGTTGTGCAAAGAGAATTTTTGATGGATATAATTCAAAACGCCGTTCAAAGCGGTTTTTCCAGCTTCGGCAGGGAGATTTTGGCAAAGAACGTCGGGTCAATGCGCATTTTCGGCTACAAATTTGACGGCTACTACGCGGGAATAACGTCTTTGCCGAGATACTACAAGTACAGTATGGAAATGCTCGACAAATCGGTGCGCGACGAGCTGTTCGGCGCGAGGGATATTTACACAAAGGTGCGCGATTCCGCCCCGTCGAAGTACATAGAGGGCGCGGTGGTGAAAAATTCCCTCATTTCCGACGGGTGCATAATCGAAGGCACGGTGGAAAACAGTATTCTGTTCCGCGGAGTGAGAATAGGAAAGGGCAGCGTGGTGCGCAATTCGGTGTTAATGCAGGAAACTACCGTCGGTTCGTACGTGCAGTTGGATTGCGTTATCACCGACAAAAACGTTGTGATAAGAGATAGGCGACATCTCTCGGGGTGCGCGGAATTGCCGTACTTCGTCGCCAAAGGAAAATTGCTGTAAAGGAGTTGAATTTATGAAAAAGAAAATTCTTTTTGTGGCGTCGGAAGCGGCTCCGTTCATCGCGACGGGCGGGCTTGCCGAAGTGATAGGTTCGCTTTCCAAAGAACTTGCGCGAAAGGGCGGCTACGACGTTCGCGTTGTGTTGCCGCTGTACTCTGAAATCAGGCAGGAATATCGCGAACGTTTTAAGTTTATCGGCAATAAGACCGTGCCTGTGGCGTGGCGCAATCAGTATTGCGGCGTATTCGAGTACGCTCTTAACGGCGTTATCTACTATTTTGTGGACAACGAATACTATTTCAAGCGCAAAGGCTGTTACGGACACTACGACGACGGAGAAAGATTTGCTTTCTTCTGCCGAAGCGTGTTGGAAATTATGCCGCTTGTGGATTTTTACCCGGACGTGTTGCATTGTCACGATTGGCAATCGGCTCTTGCGGCGATTTACCTCAAATCCATTTACTGCTCGACAAAAGAATACGCCAATATCAAAACGGTGTTTACCATCCACAATATCGAGTATCAAGGCAAATTTTCTCTCGACAATTTGCAGTGGCTGTTCGGTATCGACGGCTACTACCAAGGAATTGTCGAATACAACGGTTGCATAAACCTTATGAAAGGGGCGATAGAGTGTTGCGATCGCTTTACGACCGTTTCGCCCACATACGCCGAGGAAATAAAGGATCCGTATTTTTCGCACGGGCTTGACGGAATAGTGCGCCGCAACGAGAGCAAACTGTGCGGTATTCTCAACGGAATAGACCTTGACTACTACAACCCCGCAACGGACAAGGCGTTGTTCGCCAACTACGACGCAAAGAACGTCGCGCCCAAAGCAACTTGCAAAGAGCAGTTGCAGCGTATGTTAAATCTTCAAGTGCGTTCGGATATACCCATTGTCGCAATGATAACGCGGCTTGTCGATCACAAGGGGCTTGATTTGGTTACCGCCGTAATTGACGAAGCAATGGATTGCGATATGCAGTTTGTTATACTCGGCACGGGCGAGGGCTACTACGAGCATTATTTCGCGGAGTTGGCTTCGCGGCACCCGCAAAAAGTTGCCACCGTCATTGCGTTCAACTCCGATTTGTCCAGACAAATTTATTCGGGCGCGGATATATTCCTTATGCCCTCTAAGAGCGAACCGTGCGGGTTGGCTCAGATGATCGCTTCGCGCTACGGAACGGTTGCGATAGTGCGCGAAACGGGCGGCTTGCGCGACAGTATAACTCCCTACGCAAACGGCGGCAACGGCTTTACCTTTGCCAACTACAACGCCCACGATATGCTGTACGTGTTGAAAGAGGCATTGACTCTCTACGCCGACGCGCAAAAGTGGAGCGACTTGGTTTCAAAAGCGATGAATAGCGATTTCAGCTGGAAATCTTCCGCAGTGAAATATGCCAAACTGTACACCGATTTGATCGGTTGATTTGTTTCAAAAACGAAAGCACCGCCAAAAAGCGGTGCTTTTTTGTTGAATTATTCTTGATTTTTGATTTTTAGAGAATACAATGTCAGACATTATAGTATTTTGAAACGCTTTTCAGATACAAATATGCCTTTGTCCGAGAATAAAAACGTACATTTGTGACGACAATGAATGTATGAAATTTCCCAAGCAGAAAAAGTACGGTAGCAACAGCGATGAAAGAGAATCGCTGTTTCCTACGGACAGTTGGCAGAGCAAAAACGCAGGATCGACCAAATAGCAAGGTGCAATATGGAAGCAAACAGAGAAATTACTCGTGAAAACTACAAACAATACGTATTTGAAAAAATGCCAAAAAGCTCTCATTGGAAAAATATGATATGGGCTTTTTTGATAGGAGGAACTATCTGCGCGATAGGGCAAGCGTTTATCTTTTTGTACTCGTTGTGGTTCAACGCGCAAGACGCGTCGGTACTCGCTTCGGCGACGTTGGTGTTTATCGCCGCGTTGCTAACGGGGTTCGGCGTGTACGACTCTATCGGCAGATTTGCGGGAGCTGGTTCCACGATACCGATAACGGGCTTTTCCAACGCGGTGGTGTCGCCTGCGTTGGAGTTCAAAGCAGAGGGTTACGTCTACGGAGTGGGCGCAAAAATGTTTTTGGTTGCGGGACCCGTTATTGTAAACGGAGTTACCGTTTCCGTCATAGTCGCCCTGCTTACTTTGCTTTTCGGAGGCTGAAATGGACTACTACAAAAAGAGAACGCTCAACTTTGCCAATTCCTACGTTTTGGAGGGCTACACCGTAGCGGGTCCGAAAGAAAACGACGGACGTTACAACGGGTTCTTCGATTTGGCTTTGAAAGACGATATGTTTGCGCAAAACACCTTTGAGCGCGCCGAACGCAAAATGTTCGAGCATGCGATAGAGGGAGCAATCGCCAAAGCCAACCTCAACGAACGCGAAATCGACGCCGTTATCGCGGGAGATCTGCTCAATCAGATCGTATCCGCTTCCTTTGCCGCCAAAAAAAATCACACGGGGTTTTTGGGTATCTACAACGCTTGCGCGACCTTTGCCGAAAGCCTCATTATCGGCTCGGCAATGCTGAACAACGGGTTGGACAACGTAGTTTGCGCCGCGGGGAGTCACTTTTCCACAGCCGAGCGACAGTACAGATACCCTCTTGAATTGGGAGTTTTGCGTTCGCCCGTTACGCAATGGACGGCAACGGGAGTGGGCGCAACGGTTTTATCCAATGCCGCGCAACACAAAACGCCGCGAATAACGCGCGGAACGCTCGGACGGGTGATAGACTACGGAGTTATGGACGCAAACAATATGGGTGCGGCAATGGCTCCCTCCGCCTGCGACACTCTTGTGACGTTTTTCAAAGACACGGGTACAACTCCCTCCGACTACGACGTAATTTACACGGGCGATCTCGGCAAACTCGGAAGCGACATTCTGATGGATCTCACCGCCCAAGAGGGTTACGACGTATCGGCGCAACTTCACGATTGCGGCGCGTCGCTGTATTGGGACGAACAGCAGACTTATCAAGGCGGAAGCGGCGCGGCGTGTTCGGCGTTACTGTTCAACGGCGTGTTGCTCGGACGTTTGCGCAGAGGCGAATATAAAAGAATTTTGCTTGCGGGGACGGGTGCTTTGATGAGTCCTACAACGTCTTTTCAGGGGGACAGCATACCCGCTATCACTCATTTGGTGGAGGTTACCGCGTAATGGAAATGTTTTTGATGTTTGTAAAGGCGTTTGTCGTGGGCGGAGCGATTTGCTTGCTCGGGCAGATCATTATCAATTTCACTCACCTGACAAACGGAAAAATTTTGGTTATTTTTCTTGTGGCGGGCGCGATACTCGAAGGTTTCGGGTTGTACGGTCCGTTGGTGGAATTTGCGGGCGCGGGCGCAAGCGTACCCATTTCGGGCTTCGGTTACGCGTTGGTGAGAGGAGCGGTGCAAGCCGCCAAGCAGGACGGCGTTTACGGAGCGTTGACGGGCGGACTTGCGGCGTGCGCCACGGGAGTGAGCATTGCCATTGTTTCGGGATATGCCGTTGCGGTGCTGTTCAGACCGCGCACAAAAAAGAAGTAACGTTTGCGCCTCGCGTCGAATATAATGTGAAAAAAGGCATTGATATGGCGTGCTATTCGGTGGTGAGCAAAGGCAATAAAAACAGTAAAAAACGCAAAGTGATGGGCAAAATCGCCGTCTTTTTGACCATTTTTGTGCTTGCGCTTGCGGCGTTGGCGTTGTTTTTCTATCGCCGATCGATGAACCCCGTCATCTTGGACATTGCCCAAACCCGACTGAAAGCGGAAACTACGTTGGCAATCAACGAGGCTGTTTCCGCTTCGTTGGCAAGTTACGCCAACTACGAAGATTTTGTTTCGGTGGAGAGAAACGCGCAAAACGACATTGTGATGCTGACAGCCAACAGCGCGTTGGTAAACAATCTTGCGCGAGAAACGGCAATGCTTACTCAAAACAAAATTTCTCAACTGAAATCTTTTGAAGTGGACATTCCGTTCGGCACGCTTTCGGGAATTCCGTTGCTGTCGGAACTCGGCTCGCCCGTGTCGGTAAAAGTTTCGCCCGTGGGTAACGTAAATTGCAACTTCACGTCCGTTTTTGAATCGGCAGGGATAAACCAAACTCTTCACAGAATTTACATAAACGTCGAAAGCCGTATCGATTTGATAATGCCGACAATGCACGCCGAGGTGGAAACGTCCACGCCCATTTTGCTTTGCGAAAGCCTCATTATCGGCAAAGTACCCAATACCTTTTTGCAAAGCGAATTGGTGTTGGGTTCCTCCTGAAAAATCTACTGTTAAAAAATAAATCAGACTTATGTTGTAGGGATCCTTTACCGAAAACCGCGGCGCGTTTATTTTCTTATGTATCAACTTGGTTGCGATAGTTGCGGTGGATATTGTTTATGGAATGAGGATAAATAAATTGACTGCGGAATTGAGTTATTTTTGCCATATAGACAGTCAATTTTTAGCCCCGCTTATCAAATATTTTGAGGGCGAAATGCCGCAAGGAAAATTGAAAAGATTTCCCGTTAGCGGCAGGTACAAAGAACAAAACAAAACTTTTTACAACAGGTTCAATACCGATAACGTATGGGCGGGAGTTTACAAGGAGTTGTACGCAAAAGAAATAGTTGTGTACGACTTGCTGTGACGGGGCGGCGGGCTGTCGTCACCGTTGCGCTATCGGTATTTACGCCAATAAATATATTGATAATAGATATGTATCTTATTTATTCAAAAATTGTTGTCAAATACAATATTTTTTGGTATACTTAGTACAAACGTTGAAGAAGCACAAGAGTTTGCGAACAACATAGCGACAGCGAGCGGGGGACGGTGCAAGCCCTGCCTATGCGCAAAAAGATATTCCCTTCCGAGTTCGGGCGGTGAAAAGCAAAGTAGCCGACTGCGGGTTGTTTCCGTTAGCAAACAAAGAGGAAAGACTTTTTTGTCTTTTGAATTTAGGTGGTACCGCGACAACAAATCGCCCTAAACTGCAATGCAGTTTGGGGTTTTTTAGGAGAAAATTATGACAATTGCAGAAATTCAAAACAGTTTCGACGCTGAAATTGCCAATTGCGAAAGTCTGTCGCAATTGCAGGAACTCAAAGTGAAGTATCTCGGAAAATCGGGCGCGTTGACGGCTTTGCTCAAAAGCATAAAGGACCTTGCCCCCGAAGAACGTCCGACTTTCGGCGCAAAGGTAAACGAGTTGCGCAAGCGTATGGAAGATACGTTCGCCCTCAAAGCCGACGAACTCGCCACCAAAGAGATGACAAGACGTTTGCGTGAGGAACGCGTGGACATAAGCCTTACGTCCTGTCCCGATCGCGGAGCTTTGCACCCCGTCACATTGATTGAAAACCGAATTTGCAACTTGATGATCGCTATGGGGTTCGAGGTTTTGTCCGGTCCCGAAATAGAAACGGACTATTACAACTTTCAGGCTTTGAACATTCCCTACGATCACCCCGCGCGGGATATGCAGGACACGTTCTACATAACGGACAGGTATCTTTTGCGCACTCAAACTTCGGCAATGCAGGCGCGAGTTATGGAGCGCAAAAAGCCGCCCTTGAAAATAATTTGTCCCGGCAAGGTGTTCCGCTCGGATAACGACGCGTCACACTCGCCCGTTTTCCACCAAATAGAGGGTTTGGTGGTGGACAAAAACATAACGCTTTGCGACTTAAAAGGAACGTTGGAGTACATTGCCGCAAACCTTTTCGGTCCGCAAACAAAGGTGCGCTTCCGTCCCTCTTTCTTCCCCTTTACGGAACCGAGCGTCGAAGTGGATCTGACGTGCAGTAACTGCGGCGGCAAAGGTTGTTCGCTCTGCAAAGAAACGGGGTGGATAGAAGTTCTCGGCGCGGGTATGGTAAATCCCTACGTTTTGGAAAACTGCGGGATAGACAGCAACAAATACAGCGGTTACGCTTTCGGAATAGGCGTAGAACGCGTGGCAATGATAAAATACGGAATCCCCGATATTCGTCTTTTTTACGAAAACGACCAGAGATTCCTCAAACAGTTCGGCAAATAGGAGCGTAAAAAATGAAAATACCTCTTTCTTGGATAAAAGATTTTGTGGACGTGGACGTAGACGTTCAGACCCTTTGCGACAAAATGGTGGCAATCGGGTTGGAAATAGAGGACGTTGCATACCTTGGCGAAAACGTGACGAACGTCAAAGTTTGCCAAATAAAGGAAATTTCGCAACACCCCAACGCCGAGCGTTTGCTTTGTTGCAAAGTGGATATAGGCGGCGAAATAATTCCCATCGTCACCAACGATCACCGCGTAAAAGTGCAAGACAAGGTTCCCGTCGCTTTGCACGGTGCAAAACTTGCCAACGGCTTGCATATAAGCAAAGGCAAAATGCGCGGCGAAGAATCTTGGGGAATGTTCTGCGGAGCGGAAGAACTCGGCATAAACGGAGATATGTACCCCAATGCGGATACGGACGGCGTACTTGTGCTTAGTGACGACGCGGCAGTGGGCGCGGATATTCGCGGCGAAGTGGGCATTGACGACTACGTGTTGGACATAAGCGTAACGGCAAACCGTCAGGACTGCAACAGCGTTTTGGGTTTGGCGCGAGAAGTGGCTGCGGCATTGGGTAAAACCGTGCGCGAACCGAACGTGGAGTACACGGAGGGCGACGCAAAGACAAACGATCTCGTAAAAGTTGACGTTTTGGCAAAGGATATTTGCAAAGGCTACTTTATGCAGGGCGTAACGGACGTAAAAGTAGGAAAATCGCCCGTTTGGCTTACCTCTCGGCTTGCCAAGGTGGGCTTGCACGGTATAAACAATCTTGTGGATATAACCAACTACGTCCTTTACGAAATAGGTCAACCTATGCACGCATTCGACTACGCCGACATATCGGGTAAAAAGATAATCGTGCGCAGAGCTTTCGACGGCGAAAAAGTTGTGCCTCTCGACGGCAAAGAATACACGCTTAACGACAACGACCTTGTGATAGCCGACAGCGATCGCGCCGTTGGCTTGGCGGGAATAATGGGCGGAGCCAACTCGGGAATAAAGGCGGAAACAAATTGCGTTCTGTTTGAATCGGCGTCCTTTGCGAGAATGAACATAAGGCGCACGGGACATCGCTTGGGACTGAGATCGGATTCTTCCGCGCGCTTTGAAAAGGGAATTGAAACCTACACCAACAATTTGGGACTTTCGCGCGCGTTGCACTTGGTGGAACAACTCGGTTGCGGAAAAGTGACAAAAGGGCGCATTTCCATTGGAGAGATAGCTCAAAACCGCATTATAAAGTTCGACAAGCGGCGTATTGCCAAACTGCTCGGAATACGTATTCCCGACGAAAAAATTCTGTCTATCCTGCATTTGCTCAACATAGAAACGACTATCGACGGCAACGAAGTTACCTGTTCCGTACCGCCGTACCGCGACGATATAGGTCGCGATTGCGACATAGTGGAAGAGCTTATCCGCGTGTACGGTTACGACAACATAAAAGGTACGCTGATGGAGAAATCTCACATAACCTGCGGCGGCAAGACGGAAGAAGAGCAGATTATCGACGGTATCAAAAACGTGCTGTGCGGTTTGCGATATAACGAATGTGTGTTTTACCCCTTTGCGGGCAAGGCTTTGTACGAAAAGGCGAGTACCGAACCAATCGACGAAAGAGAATATATAAAGATCGTCAACCCGATAGGCGAAGAACTTTCCCTTATGAACAGGAGTCTTGCGCCCAATATGTTGCAATGCGTATCGATGAATTTGTCCCGCAACAACAAAAATTTGAGATTGTACGAAGTAGGAAAAGTTTATATCGCCGACAAACTGCCGCTTGAAAGTTTACCCGACGAACAAAAAAGACTGTCCGTTTGCGCAACGGATATAGATTTCGACGAGTTCAGGCGCGACGTTTTGCAAACGGTGCGTTCGGTAACGGACGGAAAAATTAAACTTACCCGTTCGGATAACGCCGCGTTGCACCCGGGAATTTCCGCAGATATTGCAGTAGAGGGCGTAAAAGTGGGGCATTTCGGGAAAATTCACCCGCAAGTCGCCGCCAATTTCGACATACAGACCGATTGTATGTACGCGGAAATATATTTGGACAAGCTGTTGAAATTGGTCCGCAAAGAGATAGAGTATCGCAGTTTTCCAAAATTTCCCTCCGTCAGCCGCGACTTTGCCTTTTTGTGCGACGAGGACATTGCCGCACAGGACGTGTTGGACGAGTTTTTGAATTTGCCGCTGGTGGAAAGCGCGGAATTATTTGACGTGTATCGCGGCGAAAGATTGGGCGCAGGCAAAAAGAGCCTTGCTATCACGGTGGTATTCCGCGACAAAAACAAAACGCTCAAAGACGACGAGATCGAAAAACAATGCGCAAAAGTGTTGCGCGTAATAAAGGAAAAATACGGAGTCGCGCTTCGCGAACAGTAAAAACGGGGTAAAACTTGAACGGTAAACCGAAAACGGAAATTCTTGCGCCTGCCGGTAGCGCGGAACAGTTGATTGCAGCCGTAAATAACGGTTGCGATTCGGTGTATCTCGGACTCGATTGCTTTAACGCCCGAATGAAAGCGGCAAATTTCAAATCGGACAATCTGGCGGAATGGATAGATTTTTGTCACCTGTTCGGAGTGAAAGTTTACGTCGCGCTCAATACCTCTCTCAAAAACGACGAATACGAAAGCGCGTTGAAAATTCTTGCGGACGTCTACCTAAAAAACGCCGACGGCGTTATTTTGACGGATTTCGCGCTTATTTCCGCCGCCGCGCAGTTGCCAAAGCCCTTTGACGTGGTTGCAAGCACACAACTCAACGTTCACGACAAATGGGGCGCAACGTTTTTGAAAAAGCTCGGCGCGACAACGGTGGTGTGCGCGAGAGAAACCTCTTTGAAAGACATCGAGGACATCGTTTCGGTAGGCGGCATAAAGGCGGAATGTTTCATTCACGGGGCAACGTGCGTGTGCCAATCGGGGCAGTGTCTTTTTTCCGCAATGGTGGGCGGCAAAAGCGGCAACAGAGGGTTGTGCGCACAGCCGTGCAGAAAACTTTATTCCGCAAACGGCAAAAAATTTGCCTATCTGCTTTCCGCGCGCGATCTGTGCGGGTTGGATATAGCAAAAAAACTGTACCAAGCGGGCGTTTCCGTCTACAAAATAGAGGGACGAAACCGCCGAGCGGAATATGCGGGCGTAACGTCTAAGATATATCGCAAACTTTTTGACAACGATTTCCTGTACGACGCGTCCGACAAAACGCAACTTGCCGAAATGTACAACAGAGATATGGCGACATTGAGCTACATCGAGGGCGGCAACGACGCGATTATTTCGCCGAACGTCAACAATCACATTGGCGTTTACGTGGGAAAGGTTTGCAAAAACGGCATACGTACCGACGCGGAAATTTGCAAAGGCGACGGCTTCAAATTGACGGAACGCGGCAAAGAAGTAGGGGGCGGTGCCGCATTGGAAAGCGGTACGGGAGTTGTTGCCGCACGTTTTGACGGCGTGTTCGCCGACGGAACGGAAGTGCGCAGAACAACGTCTGTGCGCCTTTGTTCGGAAATTAACTCTGCCAAGCGAACGCTGAACGTTTCTGTGAAGTTTGTCGCAAAGGGAAACGAAAAAGCGACTTTGACCCTTTCCTGCGGCGACGTCGCGGTGACCGTTACGTCCGACTACATTGTCCCCAAAGCGTTGAAAACGCCCACATCGGCGCAGGAAATAGCTCAACAATTACAGAAAACAGGCGATTTGCAATATACTATTTGTGACATAGTATTGGAAACAGGGGAAATTTTCCTCGCAAAATCGCAAATAAACGCGCTCAGGCGTACGGCGTTGGAGCAGTTGCAGACAGAAATAATTCGTAACTACAACGAAAGGTTTGTCCACAGAAAGGTAGAGCGGGACTTTTTCCGCCGCGCCGCCATATTAACTGAAAAACGGAAAGACGCCGTTCCGACGTTGGCGGTCGTGTGTAAAAACGAAAAAGAAGCAACCGACTGCGTTGCGGACTACGTTATCTACAAACCTGCCATTCTCCATTTGAAAGCGTTTGAATTTGCCAAAGATCGCAACGCCTTTGTGGATTTGCCCTCTTTTGCCGATTTGGACTATTTGCAAACTCTTTTGACGGCGCAACCTTGCGGAATAGTTTGCCACAATGTCGGACACGTTCAGTTGGCGAGGGAACTCGGTTTGCCCTACATTGCGGGCGGCGGCTTGAACATTTTTAACGATTTTTCGGCGGAAACGTTTGACGACGCGACGACTTTCGTCTACTCGACGGAATTGACCCTTGACGAAATTTCCCGTTTCCGTAACCAAAGCGGTTTGACGTTTGTTGACGGCGAAATCGTTATGATGAAACTCGTACATTGTCCGTACAAGGCGGCAAAAGGTTACTCGTGCGGCAGTTGCGTGGCAAATGCTGAGCTTGTATATTCCGACGAGGCGGGAAACAAATTTTATCTGCTCCGCCGCAAAGACGGGAGATGTACCTTTGAGTTGATAAACGGCAGAAAACTTTCCGTTGTTTCCAAACTGAACCATCGCGGACGTTATTTGACGGACTACGACAAATTTGTTGTGCGGCACTACAAATTGCTCAACGAGGGCGTAAACGACGGATACGCGGAGCAGAAGCCGTACACAAAGGGCAGACTTTTCGACGGCGTGGAATGAGTACGGATAAAATTTAAGTGTAAAGGGAAATATGATAAACGACAAAACTCTTAACAAACTTCAATATTACGACGTTTTGCGCGGCGTTAGCGCGTTTTGCATAAGCAGTATTGCGCAGGCGAAAATGCGCGCGCTTCGTCCTGCCCGTTCGGCGGAAGAGGCAACGCGCCTGATTGAAGAAACGAAACAGGCGTACGCGTTGTTTCAATACGAAACTTCCTTTGACTTGTCCGTTGACGACATAGCGGAAATATGCTCGTTGGCGCGAGTGGGGTCCTGCCTGTCGATGAAACAGTTGTTGGAAGTTATGCGCGTTTTGCGTACGGCTCGCAATTTGCAAGCGTCGCTGTTAATCGATTACGGCGTGGACACGTCGTTGTTGCAGGCAAAAGCCTACGCGCTCTACAACGACAAACAATTGGAAGAGGATATTGACTTTGCAATTTTGTCCGACGAGGAGATGAACGACAAAGCCTCTGACGACCTTTTTGCAATAAGAAAACGCGTAAAGGCGATAAACGCCGACATAAAACAAAAACTATCAAGCTACACCAGAAACAGCGAATTTTCCAAATATCTTCAAGATTCCATCGTGACAATGCGCGGAGAGCGTTACGTGATACCCGTCAAGCAGGAGTTCAAATCTTTTGTTGCGGGGATCGTCCACGATCAATCCGCAACGGGGGCGACGCTGTTCATCGAGCCGATGGCGATTGTTCAGTTGAACAATTCTTTGAGAGAGGCTTTGCTTGAAGAAAAGGCGGAAATTCAACGCATTTTGCAGGCGTTTACCGACAGAATATCCCCCGCGGCGGAAAAAATTGCGGTTGCCGCCGACACGGTAAGCGACATCGACGTAATTTTTGCCAAAGTTAAATACGCCATAGAAAACAAATGTACTTTGCCTCTTTTGAACACAGACGGACAAATAGATTTGAAAATGGCGCGTCACCCGCTCATCGACAAAAACAAAGTGGTACCGATTTCCGTCAAGCTGGGCAAAGAGTGCGACGTTATCGTCATTACGGGTCCCAATACGGGCGGCAAAACGGTTACTCTCAAAACGATCGGTCTTATGTGCGCTATGGCGATGACGGGACTGTTTTTGCCCTGCAAAGAGGACAGCGCGGTTTCGTACTTCGACGACATTTTGTGCGATATAGGCGACGAACAGAGCATAGAACAAAATTTGTCCACATTTTCGGGGCATATATCCAATTTGAGAGATATTCTCGATATATGCAACAAGGGGCATTTGGTGCTTATCGACGAGGTGGGCGCGGGAACGGAACCCAACGAGGGTTCGGCGTTGGCTTTGGCTATAACGGAATTTCTGCGCAGAAGCGGAGCAAAAAGCGTCATAACAACTCACTACGGCGCGCTGAAAGAATATTCCCTGTCCACCGATCGAGTGGAAAACGCCTCTATGGAATTCGATTTGCAAACGCTTGCGCCCACCTATCGGCTGATAATGGGCGTTCCCGGCAGTTCCAACGCGATTGCCATTGCCTCAAAACTCGGCTTGCGCAAGGACGTGACGGAATTCGCCCGCGCGCACGTTTCGCAGGACAAGGTTGCGTTTGAGAACGTTTTGCAAAATGCCGAGAAAATCAGGAAAGAATACGAAGATAAGGTAAAACTTGCGGAAGAAGAACTGCGCAAATTGCAAGCAGAACGCGAAGCAACGGCAAAATTGAACGGAAGTTTGCAAAACGAACGGGATAAACTGCTCAAAAATTCGCGCGAGGAGGCAAAACAAATCATTGCAAAGGCAAAGGCGGAAGCGGCGGAAATTGTACGTGAACTGAAAGAGATTTTATCCAAGGACTCTATTTCCGACAAAGACCTGTTTGCGGCGAGAAACATCGCCAAAAAATTGGATTCCATTCAAATCAAACAGGAAGAAAATGAAGAGGAGATCATATTTACGGGGGATAAGGTCGATTTCGACAAACTCAAAGCGGGCGATACCGTGTATTCCAAAAAATTGGGCGTACAGGTAACAATTACGGAGATACGCAGTCGTTCCAAGATCAAGGTGCGGTGCGGCAATATTTCCACCGAAGTAAACGCCGACGACTTGTATTACAGCGTTTCCGAGCAGAAGTACGTACGTCGCGGCTCGGCAAACCGTCCCAAAACGGAAATCAACACGCGCAGTTTCAACAACGAAATAAACGTGATAGGGCAGACCGTGGACGACGCAATTATGGCGGTGGACGAATTTATCGACGCGGCTGTCGTTGCGGGACTTCATCAGATATGGGTGATACACGGAATGGGTACGGGACGGTTACGCGCAGGTTTGCACGAACATTTTCGCCATCACCCCAACGTAGCAGAATTTCGCTTGGGCGTCTACGGAGAGGGCGAAAGCGGAGTAACGGTTGTAAAACTCAGGTAAAGTAGTACAGAAATCGGCAAAATATAGCATACTATTTCAAACATAATATGCTTTGAAAGCAGTCAAAACAAAAAATTAGTGTAGAAATAAAGGAAAAGATAAGGTTTTAACTTAGCGGAGAAACAATGGTCCATTACTTTGATAACACGGCAACAACGCGCGTAGACGACGACTTGGCGGAAATATTGAGAGTGTACGGCACCGAAAAATTTTTCAATCCGTCGGCGAGGAGTACTTACAGTCTGCAAATATCCAACGACGTCAAAGCCGCACGCGAAACGATCTCGCGCGCGCTCGGCGCAAGCGCGGGCAACATCACTTTTACATCGGGAGGGACGGAAGCAAATAACCTTGCGATATTCGGTTCCGTTCGTTCCAAACGCGGCAATATTGTCGTTACGGCGGCGGAACATTCGTCCGTCTACAACGCCGTTTCCGAATTGGGCAGCCGCGGTTACGAGCTTCGTTTGGCAAAAGTTCTGCCCGACGGTCACATCGACGTTGAAGATTTTCTTTCCAAAGTTGACGACGAAACGATCTTGGCGTGTTTTATGCACGTAAACAACGAAACGGGCGCGGTAAACGACGTGCGACTGCTCAATCAAGCGGTAAAGGAGAAAAACAATCGCACGGTCACCTTTTCCGACGGTGTTCAGGCGGTGGGCAAAGTTCCCGTCAATTTGCGCTATTTGGGCGTGGACCTGTACTCTTTTGCGGGACATAAAATTCACTGCTCCAAAGGAGTGGGCGCGCTGTACGTAAAAGAGGGCGTAAAGCAGCTGCCATTGCAATTCGGCGGCGGTCAGGAGCGCGGTTTGCGTTCGGGTACGGAGTACGTTGGGGGGATAGTCGCATTTTCGCAAGCTGTAAGCAATGCCGTTAAACGCGTTGACGAGTGTGAACGCCTATTCAAGGGCTACAAACAAACTATCCTGAACGCCTTGAAAGACATTCCCGATTGGCGCGTAAACTGTTCGGACAACGTTTCGCCCGCCATTTTGTCCCTTTCCTTTGCGGACATTAAAGGCGAAGTGCTTGTTCATATGCTGGAAAAATACGAAATTATCGTCGGCACGGGGTCGGCTTGCAGTTCCAACAGCAAAAGCAGTCGTTTTGTGAAAGCGATAGAATTGCCGCCGAGATTTGTTGAGGGCGTTGTTCGCATAAGTTTTTCCAAATACAACACTGCGGACGAAGTGCAACTACTTGCGGATAAGTTGGCGGAAAGCGTTTTATCTTTGAGAAAAACAATGCTCGGTTAAAAAGAGGTAGAGATGAAAGTAATAATTATTCGTTATTCCGAAATTCATTTGAAAGGCAACAACAGGGAATTTTTTGAAAGCGCGCTTGTTTCCAATATCAAAAGCGTTTTGAAAGATTTTCGTTACGAATTTTCCCGCAGTAACGCGCGATACGTTATCAGAAACTTTGACGAAACGCTCACCGACGACATCGTAGACGCGGTAAAAAACGTGTTCGGCGTACACTCGTTGAGCATTGCCGAAGAGGTCCCCTCCGATTTGAACGCGATTTCACAAGCCGCGCTTAAATTTCTGCCGTCAAGCGGAACTTTTAAGGTTAACACCAACCGCGCAGACAAGCGTTTCCCCGTGCATTCGATGGACGTATCCGCGCAGATAGGCGGCGATCTGCTGGAAGCAAACCCCTCTTTGAAAGTGGATTTGTACAACCCCGAGCATACCGTTTTTGTTGACATTCGCGAAAACGGAAAAACTTTTGTGTACGGCGAAACCATAAAAGCCGTCAACGGTATGCCCGTAGGTACGGGAGGCAAGGCGATAGTTATGTTGTCGGGCGGTATCGACAGCCCCGTTGCCGCGTATATGATGGCAAAGCGCGGAATGACGTTGAGAGCGGTGCATTTTCACAGCTTTCCCTATACGAGTATGCAGGCAAGACAAAAAGTTCTCGATTTGGCAAAATTGCTGAAAAAGTACACTCTGCATATGACGGTGGACGTTGTGAGTTTTACCGAAATTCAAACTGCGATACACGAAAAATGTCCCGAAGAATATATGATAACCATAATGCGCCGTTTTATGATGCGCATTGCCGAACGTATTGCCAAAATGCACGGCGCGGGCGCGGTTATCACGGGGGAGAGCCTCGGACAGGTTGCAAGTCAAACTTTGGAAAGTATCACAAGTACCAACTCCGTTGCGACAATACCCGTTTTTCGTCCGCTTATCGGTTTCGATAAGGACGAAATAATAGAAATTTCACAGAAGATAGGAACTTTCGATATGTCCATTTTGCCTTATGAAGATTGTTGCACGATTTTTCTGCCCAAACGCCCCGTAACAAAACCGCGTTTGGAACACGTACTGCGCGTGGAAAGCGTTTTAGACGTTGACGCGCTTGTGGACAATGCAATGCAAAATATCGAAACGGTTACGATCGAATAACTTTTGACTACATTGCAACCATTTGGGTTAAAGAAAAGATAAAAAAACTGCTTTATTCCATAATAGATATTTCGCTCGGGCGTTCGTCCGATGACAGTGAAGTTTGCCGCTACGCGACAAGTTGTGGACGGGGCAATCGCCCCCGCCGTTCCTCTCCCCGACCACCCGCCCCTGTTTGCAGGGAGCAGGTCTGCAACTGTGTATAAGGCTTCTCTTGGGGACGCAAGAGAAGCTGGCACCGATAGGTGACTGATGAGTTTCGACCTGAAAAGCAAGTCATATATTGTTAAAAATTCCACCTAAAATCAACGCAAATACTTTTTATATATTAGTATAAATTTCATTATAAAAAGTTTGTTTCAATACTCGAAATTCAGTGTCTGCAAATGCAAACAAACTACAACTGCTTTCGGATATTCCTCTTCCACCGCCTAACGGCGGTCCCTCTTCCCCGTAGTTTCGCGTGGCTCACGACGGGGACGGTTAATTGTGCAATACACCTTAGATAAAGCCACGCTACGCTAATACTTGCGCGGGGACCCATTTGGTCCACCGACGTGGACGGTTTATTCAACGGTTTTCTTCCTAGACAAGCCCCGTAATTACTTGTACAGGGACCCATTTTACGCAATTGGGACAGTTGCTCTTCCCTTTGCCTCACAGATTACTTTTTTATCACAAAAATACAGTAGTAATTTTCCGAACACTGCCATATAGTTGACATATTTGGCTTGGTATAATGGTTTCAGATAAATA
>CANQND010000024.1 GCA_947625115.1 uncultured Clostridia bacterium
GTTTTAGACCTATTCGAAATTACACCATTCTCAAACCTCAAATTTGAAAATTTTTACGATTACCGGTCGCATTAACTTCGATAGGCAAATAAATTATATAATATTTTTCAAATAATTACAAGACATTGCGTGGAAAAAATTCACACAAATCCGAATCGCACACTAAAACGCGCTCGTCGGAGCAAACCTGATTGTAGTGGTTTTCCATACACAGCAAGTTTATTCCGTTTTGCATACAATGCCTGTAAAATAATTCTAATTGTTGCTCGTTCAAATAACTGCGCAAATTTAAGCACACCAACAACTTCAACGGGGTCAAACGACTGATCAATGTAACATAATCGCATAACTTTTGAAAAAGGTTGTCGGCTTCGTCGCAAAACGATACGGATACCATTTTGGATATCTGTGAAAAATCCGCCTCGCCCACTGACGTGGGATAATCTATATCCGCCACCAATTCAAAAAAATATTTCTGCAAAGCGGCGATTATTTCGTGAGTTGCAACCGTATGGTTTTCGTCAAAGGCAAGTTTTTTTAACTGTTCTTGCAGTAGATTGGCGGCTTTCTTATCGGAAAGACTCAATGCAAAATAGTCGATTAGCGTAACGGCGATTTTGCTCAAATCGGAGTTTTTGTCATTGAGCAACGTCCAACCGCCTTGTCCGCCTTTTGTCTGTCGATAAAGCTCTTCCGAAAGTTCCGCAAAATGCGTCGGGTTTTCACAGACAAGAGTCCAAACATCGGATTGATCGAAATCTATTGCATTTTCTAACTTGTAGTGCAACAACTTCATATTATTATGTGCCTGTCGGTGGAATCTACAATATTGCTGTTAGACTCTCCCGATAAATATACAATGTCGTCAAACTGCTTTTCGGTGATTACCATCATTTGTACGAGTCCCTTTGCGGGTATATTGCCGCGCAAATGTGTTTTGACGCTTTGCACGGTAGAACCGTTGAGAGCAAGTTTGAAGTAGACGGACTTTTGCATCATCACAAAGCCCTCTTTTACCAAAAAAGTGTGGAATTGCCTGTAAGCGGTTTTATCCGCAGATGTTTCGGTAGGCAAATCGAAAAATACAATGATTCTCATAAATCTAAACATCATAGGTGTAGTACTTTATACTGCCCGATCCCGTTTCTATCACTGAAATCGCGTCTTTCACGTAAACGGATATAGCGTCTTTCAAGCAATATTTTTTGTCGTTGTACACAATTTCTTTGTTGAGCATATTTTGCAAAATGTGCCTTTGCTCCTTGGTGAAAACCTCTCCCTCCAACCGCAACACTTGTCTGTCCACTACGGGACGAAAAGGCTCCATCAAATCACAACTTAAATTGAAGTGGTTAAATTCGTTGTTGTGATTTAGTCCCAAATTCGTCAAATATCCGCAACAAACAACTTCTCGGTTAAACGCCGATAACAATATGCTGTAACCGTAGTCCAATGCGGCGTTGATAAAACACACGTCCTGCCGAGAAAATTCCTTGCCGAAAAGCGCGTTAAAATACACTTTTGCCGCATGTCCCTCGCGGTTTGTGATATCTCCGTCTTGCAATTCACCGAGATACTCAAACAGTTTACCTGCCTGCTGTGCCAAATCGTTTTGGCGCAACACTTCCATCTGTTGGAATATTTTTTGCCGCACTATTTGCGTCCAAACGTTCTTTTTGTTTTGTTCGGACCAATTTATTTGTTTACGCAAGCAACCGCTGGCGTCGTATCTGAGGGACGTGGGACACAATTCAAAACATGGGTTGTGCTTTTCGTCGCAAAAAATAACTTTTATTTTGCGCTTGATCAACTCACACATCAGACTTGCCGTTATCGCTACGGCGGGAGTTTCCACCACCAAAACGGATATTTCCGAGAGATGAATTTTTGTCGTTTCCTCTCCGCGGCAGACGAGATAGTCCAACCGATGTTCCAATTTACATCGGTTGGTTACCGTCACTATCCGCCAGCTCATTTGTTTTCCGCCTTGTCGAAATCGGCAAGCGGTATTTTTTGCTCAAATACCCCTGTAACAGAGCGGTGTACTATCGATATATTGTCCAACGTATCAAAAGTGTTAGACGTTAAAATTTTTCCGCATTGCGCGCCTTCTTGCAACAACGTGAGATTTGCCGTTTGACTGTTGCACTGCAACACTTTGGCGATTTCCGTCAACACGCGGCATTGCTCTGCGACGGACAGAGCCTTGAATTTGTCGCGCAACTGTTGAGAATTTATTTTTTCTCCGAAAGACACCAAACTCGAACTGCCGCTATACTTGGAAGAAAGCAAAGTATCTACAAACAGATCGTACGTCAGTTCGTTTCGACGTTCGTCCACCCCGTCGCGTACATCAAGCACAAACTTTTCTTCCAAAGTTGCCGCCTTGGACTGTTTTTCCACAACATCGCACACCTTTTTGAAATAGCGCACCGCGTCATCGTCCTGCGCGTTCTGCTGTGCAGGTCGCCACGTTATTCTATTCCCCGTCATACCTGATAGCGCAAGTATTGTAGATTTGAATTGGAAAAACGTTCCCACTTTGATTTTGGGAATAAGCACAACGGGGTCTTTCAAACCGCAATTACGACAATATTCCGTCAACGCCTCGATTGTATCGGAAACTTTTGCAAACTTTGCGGTTACGCCGAGCAAACAGTATTTAACTTTTGTTTCAACCGCCTTTTTGCGAATTTTTTCTTCCGTGAAGCGCACCAATGTGTAGTAGACTCTGCTTTCGGAATTGTAGCCGCCGTATTTGGAGGTGTCGGACATACGTCTGTACTTTTCGTTTGAACTGTTTTCGCCCTTTAACGGGACAAGCGCGGCGTCGGATTTCGGATAGATAGTCGCGTCGAACAATTTGTCGATCTTTACGCGACTTTCCGCAGAGTACAACACTGCATTGCTCCTCATCGTTTTGGACACTTGCGCGATAGTGCCGTTTGCGCCCGGTTCCCAAGCCGTGTAGGAAGCTGTTGATACCTCGTAGTCGTAGATGTTCGCATCAGACGGACCGCGATCCACACCTCCCGCCATATACCCCTTGTTATGTCCGTAACGGGTGTTGTACACATTGCCCACAACTATGTTGAGATATGCGTCTTTGGCGTGGTGTAAATCGTTTATCTCACGGCATTTTACAAATTGGGGAACTCTGATTGTGGGGTCGCCACCCTCATCGGGATTTGGCACGTTGATTTGCTTGGCTCGGAATTCGCTCACAAGCGACGCTTTCGAGAACACCACTTCGCTATCGGGGAATTGCGCTTTCAGTAATTTTATGACCTCTTTGGTGCTTTGTTGCGTTTCCACCAGCTGTCTGTTAATGAAGCCGTTGATTTCCTCGTCGGAAAGCGGCTTGACGCGCGTAAGTCTGCGGAACTTTTCGTCGGACATCAATTTTTGCTTGTGCAACGTTTCCCAAACGGGTCGCATTTTGCTTTGAATTTCTTTTGCGATGGGGAAGATGTCTGTTTTTTCTGCATTACGCGTGCGAAGCGTGAGTACAAGGTTATCCAGACTGTCGTCCTTAACCTTACTGCGAGGATAGATGTGGTCTTTGTCGTACGATTCGAGGCGGTTGTAATCTATTGGCTCTCCCGTGTAAATATCCAACCCGTTTTGCAAAAAGTACAAAAACAGTTTGGTTTTGTTGAGCAGACGAGGATTTTCGGAAATCGTGTCCAAACGTTTGCGTAAATCCGATTTATCTTCCGCTTGTTCGGCAACGGCAAGACGGCTTTCCGCCTCCAACTTTTCTCTTAGGGTTTGCAGGCGCGATTTTGCGCGCTCACGCTCCTGTTTCCTCTGTTCGGCAGGGTCGCGTTGGCGAGCCACTTCGACGAAAATCTTTTTGGGGTCGTGTCCCAATATGCCGCGAAGCTCGGCGACAATATCCATTGCCTGACGAATTTGTTTCTTGACGGCGGGCGAGCAGTACAATGCGTCGATAACTTCGTTCAACGGGCGAGATTGTGCGCGTTTTCCCTCGAAATACTGCTGAAAACCGTACTTGTTGTACACCTGCATAAAGTTTTCCGTTGTTTCGCGCATAGCGTCCATAATGGAAAAACTGTTTATTTCACCCGTAAACGGATTTGTGCCTACTCTCGACAGCAAAAATGCCGCACTGCAAGTAGCCCACCCCTTGCAGGTTAGACCCGCAATGCTTTTTACCTGCGCTTCCGAAAGAAACGGATAATTTTTTGTCAAACGTTGACGTAAACGGTTTTTCTCCGTGCCTGCAATTGTACAATCGAAAATTATGTTTTCTATTTCGGAATAGTGTTTTTCCACCTCTTCTCTGCCGAGAATTTTTACAAATTGGTAATAGGTGCGTCTGTGCGCCGAGGCTCCGTCGTCAAACCCCGTCAAAAGCACTTCTTCGTCCGCCTCGATACGATTGGTTTCCTTTAACCACTTTCGCAGTGTTTTTGCGGTCAATTTGCTTTCGCCCGAAAGCGCGAAGTACTCGGACAATTCCTTTTTCTGTTGCACGGTCAGAGGTTCGTCGTTTATTTTTACACGGCTGACAATGTTAAGAAAAACAAATTCCTCGTAAAGCAAACTGCATTTGGGCAGGACTTTTTCTCCCTCCACATACGGACAGCTGTTTGTCAACTGTTCGATAAAATTACGTTCGCTTGCGTCGTAGTCGATTTTCCGCTCGAAATTCCAAGGAAGAAGTTTTCCGTCCTCGCGGCGTACCGCCCAATATTTTCCGCTGTGATTGTTGGTCGGTCCCACAAAGTAGGGAACGCGGAACGTGAGCAATGCATGAATCTTTTCATATACGGTAGTACCGTCCTCGACTTGGTTCAAAAATGCAAATTCGGGATATTGCCGTACGTGATCCAATATAGCCAAAAGTTCCTTTTCGTTCAGCTGGTAAGGCAACGTGGAATTGTTTTTGCTAACCTGTTTCGGCATAAAAACGCCGTCGTCAATATCGGCGAGAATAGCATTCAAAGTTTCGTCGTTTTTGTCGGCAAAGGGGCTGAGAATCTTTTTTATAAATTTGCAAAAATCTTCGTTACTGCATTTCTTTTTGTAGTCAAACTTTACGCCCTTTTTGCCGAAATTACTTTTGCCGCTGTAAACGGTGTAGTTGCAATCGCCGTTTTGAGGTTGTTTGAAAACGGCGTCATACTTGTCGTTGCAATAGGTGCGAATAACCTTTTTGAGCGCGGCGAGATCGCTTTTGTGCTTTTCGTATTTTGCCACCATTGCCTCGGAAATACAGGAATAATTTTGCAAAAGTTGTTTTAACTGCACGTAGTCGTACAGCAATTTGGCATTTTCCACCAAAACATAGTCGTCCTGTAAAAGTTGACGCGCTTCCGCTTCTTTGACGTCCCAATCGGTGTCGAAAGTTATGCTCTCGCTTGCCTCCGACTGTTCACGACAGGGCAGATCTTTCACTTTGACGGAACAACCCGCAACAAGTTTCAGCAACGCGCACAGCCGCTTGTCCCCCGTTACTCCGAAGAGTTCGGCATATTTCCTTGCACGGTCGGTTTTGTTGCATTTTAACGTTGCCGCCAATTCGGCAAATTCCTCCTGTTTCATAGGCAGTTGACCGAAATCCGTTTCCTGCAAATAGGCGTTGATTGCGGTGAAAGGCTGAGATAAATCGTTTACCGCGTCCATTCCGCCCTCTATCAAGAAGTGACCGCGATATTTTACTATATGGTGAAGCGCAAGGTACACCAGACGAACGTCGGGGTTGTCCTCGTGCATCATTGCATACCGCAAGTGATAAACCGTTTGATATTTTTTGTGAAAATCTCTGTCTGTGAAATTCGCGTCGTTAAAAAGCGAAAACCGAGCGTTTTCTCTTTTGTCCTCTTCGTACAGATTGCTGTCCGACAGTCTGGCAAAGAAGTTGGGGTCTACGGCGTTTATCGCGGGAGCAAACAACTGCTGTAAAAGTTCGATACGAAATTTACGCCGCGACAATCTGCGGCGCGCAGTGCGAAACGCTCTCCTGTTGGCTGCCGTTTCCGCCGTTTCAAACAATCTGACGCCCCACAAATTTTTTGAATTGACTCTCAACAATTTGTAGTTGAGGTCCGTAACCGCCCAACCCACGGAATCGGTACCTATATCCAAACCCAAATAATATTCTTTTTCGATTTTTTTTCTCATTAGTATTGACTCCTTGAAAAATTTGTGATACAGTATACTTACCTATTTGAATTACACTTGTTCAAATAAAGATTTATCCAAACCGTTGCCTTTGGCAACACACTGTTATCAGTGACTGCAAGTTCGCAAAGCGAACTTGTTTTTATTTTCAATAGGTTATGTCAAAATTATATCACCGCCGCACTTGGCGGTCAATACTTACTGAAATTATTATTTTCTTGGAAATTTTTGATTTTTGCTTAATTTTTTTCGAAATGCACTTTCAAATAAAATAATTATCACGATAAAAACCCGCGTTGACGTTAAATTTCTTCCGCGAGGCTTCGGATATGTTCGATAAGCGCAAGGGGTTCGGCGGTCAACTCGGGGTTTTGCGCCTTGTTGTCGGCAATACCTACCGCAAGCAGATAATCGAAATTGCGCTTACCCTCGCCGTAACGGTCCAATCGCGCGATAAATTCTTTCAAAAATTCTTTCGACAACTTTATGTGCCAAGGCTTTGTCGGCGTTTCTTTCAACAACAAAAAGACGTCGTGTTCTCTGACCAACTCGGCAATCGTCCAACGGTCTTTCTCGTTGAAACCGAAAAAGGGCAACACTCTTTGCGCCACCTGTTCGCTTGCCAAATTGTGACGCAGAAAACTGTCTGACATAACCCCGCCCTCCGTTTTGACGGTGTGACATTGCGGCTTGCCTACGTCGTGTAAAAACATTGTGTATGCAAGCAAACGTCTGTTGCGTTGCGGCAATTGCAATGTTTGCGCGTTCATCGCCTCTACCGAGTGCAAGATGTGTTCCATAACGTTGTAGATGTGCCATTTTGTGCGTTGTTCCTGCGCAAAACACGCGTCCGTTTCGGGGAGCAACTCAACAAGCCATTTGTGGAAGCTCTCGTCCGTAGCGTACAGTTCTTCAAAAAGATCGCAAACGTTAGCGGAAAGCAACACGCCGTCCAATTTGTCAAGTTGACGTCCATCTATTACATTGTTTTGTTCTAAATCATTCTTCATACTGAAAATTTTACCATCTGAAAAAGGTTATGTAAAGCGCGATTTGCCGCTTTATCCCAACAATATTTGATAATGGATAAAGCCCGAAGCGGTTCGCCTGCCCGCTACGTTCAGAAGAATACGCCCGTAACAAAAATTTCAAGACCGATTGCGATCAAAATGCAACCACCCAAAATTTGCGCTTTTTTGCCCAATTTGGCACCGAATTTTTTGCCGAGATACACGCTTCCCAGACAAATACCGAAAGTGATAACGGCAATTATGCCTGCGGAAATAAGAGCTTTCCACCACACAGAACCCGCAATGTCCGCCAAACCGAAACCTGTGGACAGCGCGTCTATCGACGTTGCGACAGCTTGCACCAACAGTACGGTAAAGGTGAGTTTCTTTTTGTTTTCTTCCTCGCCCTTTTTTGCCCCGTCGTAAATCATTTTGCCGCCGATAATTACCAAAAGCACCAAAGCTATGTAGGGTATCCAAAGTTCAAACTTGGCAAACTGTTCTACGATAAGAGTTACGCAAAGCCAACCCAACATAGGCATAAGACCCTGAAACACTCCGAACAAACTTGCAATGCCCAAAGCCTTGCCCGTCTTCATATCGGGTTCGCTCAGTCCGTTGCTCATAGACACGGCGCAAGCGTCCATAGACAGCCCGACGCCCAAGCCAAGACTTACCGTTATCAATTGCCACATCTAAAAACTCCACCCTAATACTGTACGCAAAATGAGATATATCAAGTACAATCCGTAACAGCCCAATAACGCTATTCCGTGATAACGTTTTAGCTCGCCGCGCATTGAAAAAGCGTACAACAACATCGTAACCGCCAACATAACGAACGCGTCCACCAACGCCTGACTGCCCGTGGTAAGCGGGTTTACCAAAGCGGCGATACCCAACACAAACAGCGAATTGAATATATTGCTGCCTATCACGTTGCCGAGAGCAAGCTCGTTTTGTCCCTTTTTGGCGGCGACCGTGCTTGTGACGAGTTCGGGCAGAGAGGTACCGACGGCGACAATCGTAAGCCCGACCAACGCCTCGGACATATCGTGATCCAACTTCAACGCATACGCGCCTTGCAACGCAAGACCCTTTGCGCCGAACACGACCAATTGTCCGCCCAAAATGATACCCGCCGCGCCTACGACCACAAACAATATCGCTTTCCACCACGGCATATCTTTCACGCCCTCCTGCGAATCCATCTCCAATTGATCGGGGTGACGTTTTGCCATAAATATCAGATACGCAATGTAGGCGACAATGCCGACAGCGAGGATAATTCCCTCCCAGCGAGTTATGGCAAGGTCTTGCGCGTTTGCCACGGAGTTCAAGCCGAAAAGACAAACGAACAACACGGTAACCGCCGTAACCCCCAACAAAATAGGCATTTCGCGGCGGTTGACGCTTCGTTTTACCGCAATGGGGGTGAAAATCACCGAGAAACCGAGTACAAGCAAAATGTTGCAAACGTTGGAACCCAACACGTTGCCGATTGCCACGTTGGCGTTGCCGCCGTTGTTCAAAGCGGCAACGGAGTCGGAAACAGACACCGCAAGTTCGGGCAAAGACGTACCCATTGCAACGATCGTAAGCCCGATGATGAGCGGCGAAACTTTCAATTTTTTCGCCATAACTCCCGCGCCGTCCACAAACCAATCGCAAAACTTGACAAGGCAAAATACGCCCAAAGCCAAGCCCACCACAAACAGCGCGATCTGTACTCCCACGTGCAGATCCTTTATCCAACCGTTAAACAGGTCCACCAACATCTACGCAATCCTCTTTTCGCCAAAAAAAACAAGACTACGCCCAAAACAGCGCAAGTCTTGTTCTTCAATGTCGCACCCGAGCAACAGCCCGAGATGTGGGTACGACAACTCATTTCTAAGCGAACTACTCCCTTGTGAGTAACTATATCTTACCACAACGTTTCGTCCTCGTCAAGCGGTTTGTCGCAACCGTTATGCGGCGGGGGTGATGGAATTGAGCAACTTTTGCGCAATATCCACAATTACCCAATTGCCGAAGAAGTTGTTTTTGTAGAGGTGATTGCCTATCCAACTGTTTGCCATCGATTCGCCGACGGAATTTTTCAAATTAGGCAAAAAGTCCTCCGCAGTTTGATTGATGAGGGCGAACACCACCGCAAAAACCATATACACAACGACGCAACCCAACACTGCGCCCAACACGCGATCCAACACTTTCATTATTTTGAGTTTGCGTAACAGCCGAGTGATGATGACCGCGATAATGGCGTAGACAACGGCAAGCAACAATGCCGCGACTATCATTGCTATCAAGTTGCGCGTTCCCTCGTCTGCGATAACGCCCGCAAACCAACTTTGCACAAAGGGCGCGATTGTGGCGGTAAGTGTAGCCACAACGAAAATACCCAAAATGGTAAACAATTGCTTGAACAGCCCTTTGAACACGCCGAGAACGACGCACAATGCCAAGACTACCAAAAAAACAATATCTACTACGTTCATACTTTCCTCCCTGCGGTAGTAAAGCGTTATTGACGGGATAAATTTTCCCCGACAAATCGTTTTCCGTTCAAAACCGAGTGTAGTCGGTTGCGACAAACGGTAAAAAACGACATATACATTATAACATAAGTTGGACAATTGTCAACACTTGTTTACAAAAATTACTTTTACCGCGCCGCTATTGACAGAAAAACACGCCCCGACAACTCGGGGCGTGTTGATATGGCGTTGATAAATTGTTCAATCTACGAATTTGGCGATAAAGTCGGGCAGATCCTCGCGCGCGCCGCTTGCGGTGATAACGAAGCTGACGTTGTGTTCCATCGAAATCTTTTCCATTCCCTCGTACAGCTCTCTTAGCTGACTTATGTTGCAATCCAACAGACGGGTCACGCCGTCAATGTAGATCCGCTCTATATCGAAGTTTGCGGCCAACATTCCCTTGATGAAAGAAAGAATGTCGTGTTGGCTTTTCAAATCGTAGGCGGACGCGTCCACCAAGCGAATGTCGCGATATAAATCGTGCAAACGGTGATTGGTGCGGTCGATATAAACCACCACTCCCTTTGCCTCGCGAGCGTAGCTGTTCGCCGCGTCTACGATAATTTTTGTCTTGCCTGTGCCTTTTGCGCCGTAAATAACTTGTATCAATTGAGTATTCCTCCATAAATTTTCGGGGACATATCCTTACCCCTTTGTTTATTGTATCTTATCCGACGATAAAATTCAAGAGCTTTTGTAAAATTGAAAAAATTTTTGCCGCAGTTGCGCTTGTTTCAGACATCGGAACGCGACAAGCCGACGCGCTTTTTCAAATTCATTGCGCGCACAACTATTTGCGAAGTTTGTCGTCGGGATCGACGGAAAAGTACAAATCCCTGTGGCAATGCGCGTCGTTGCGCAAAAATTTGCCGAGTTTGTTGAGGATAGTTACCAAGCGGTCTGCGGAATAGTTTTGTTGCCGCAACGGGTGTTCTTCGAGGAAAATTTCGTTGATTACCCGCTGTAAACTTTCTCGCGAACAGTCCGTGCCGAACAGACGTTCGCAAATTTTCTGTCCGTAAGCGTAGGAAGCGTTTATCATTTCGTCCACGTACTCCGCCGAAAAATCGTAGTGTTTTTTGCTGAAACCGTTACAAATGCCAAGGTCCAATTCCAACACGGGCAAATCGGTAACGAAATCGGCGCGGTAATCGTAGCGAGCGTCGAAGTGCATTACGATAATGAGGTCCAAGCCGTTTTCCACAAACTCTTTGTGTCGGGCAAGCAACGGATACAAAGGAATGTTGTCCGTCGCGCCGCCGTCGATTGCCAAACGTCCGTTCAAAACCGACGGGAAAAAGTTGAGGAACGGAAAGTTCAACGCGGCTTTCATATACTTGTACCACCTTGGATTGTGTCTGCCCAACAGCCAATAGTATTTTACGGAATACAGCGGAATGTGGCTTACGGGAAAACACAAAGGAATATCCAAGCAGTCGTCTGCGCGCGTAAACGCGTTGAGTTGCTTGCGCATCAATCTTTCAAACAACACCTTCCAAAGAAGAGTTATCATTTTGCCCGTTTGAATATTGCGGAAAAAACTTTCGTATACGTCCATTTTGTCGGCGGCAACGGCGTAACCGCTGAGCATACCCATTGACGCTCCGCTGATTACCTTTATTTCGTCACGGCTGATATATTCCGACAACGCCTTTGTAAAACCTATCTGATAGGCGGATTTGGACACCCCGCCCGAATAAACAAGACCTATTTTAAGTTGCCGTCTTTCGTTTTTTTTTTGCTTTCGGCGGCTGCAACCGCTTCGGCGGCATACTCTTCCGTTTCCGCATTACATTCTTTTATCTGCGACTGCAAGGCTTCAATGACCTCGTACAGGGCTTTTGTTCCCTCTTTGTAGTCCATCAAAGAACGTACTTTGCTCAAACGACTGAGCGCGCGCAACAGCATAGAAATCAATTCCTCCAACTCGCTGCTGTGAGCCTCGGTAAGAGGATAACTGCTTTTGCGGTGTGTTTTCTTTTCACGTTTGACTACGCAAAGGAGTTTTTTCAATATTTTTTTGTCCTCGGAATAGCAATCGGCGGTTTTTGCAATGCACAAAAGCCTACTGCAAACGACCGATTTTTCTTGAACGCTGACTTTTTCCTGTGTATCCATTTTGTTTCCTTTGCGGTGAACTTTGTTATATTTTAGTATAATCCGCGATGTTTGTCAATTTGTTGAGCGCAGTTTGAGCCGATTGAACGACAACTTTTTCAAAAACCGAAGCAAAAGCAAAAAAATCCGACCTGTTAGGTCGGACTGTTTTGAAAAAGGTTTACTTGCAATACTTGGGCAACGCCTGATAGCTTGTGTGTAACAGTTTGTGCGCAGTTTCGCCGTTGGGCGAACCGATGTAGTCGGCGTAGATTTTTTGCAAGCCCGAATTGTTGTGACTGCGGCGGACAACGTTCGTTCTGTCCGCAGAATACAGCACCTCGGCGCGAGCGGCGGCGATTTCCGCCTTGTGCCTGACTATCGTTGCGCGGATAGGTTGTCCTCCGCCCATAACGCACCCTCCGGGGCAGGTCATAACCTCGATAAATTGGTAGTCGCATTCGCCGTTTTTGACGGCTTGACACACTTTGTTGACGTTCAACAAACCGTTGACGACGGCAACTTTCAATTCGCGACCGTTGACGACGTAGCTTGCCTCTTTTACGCCCTGCAAACCGCGCACTTCTCTGAATTCCAACGGCGCAAAACGCGCGTTTGGATCCAAAACCGTAACGGCGGTACGCAACGCCGCTTCCATAACACCGCCCGTAGCTCCGAAGATCATTCCCGCGCCGCTGTACTCTCCGAAAGGTTTGTCCGTTTCGCTGTCGGGCAGTTCGTTGAGCAAAATTCCGTTTTCTTTGCACAAACTTGCCAACTCGCGTGTGGTGATCACAGCGTCCACATCGGCAAGATTGTCGGTAAAAGTACGGCGTTTTTCGCCTTTTTTTGCCGTACACGGCATAACCGTTACCACAAAAATCCTGCTCGGGTCGATATTGGCAATCTTGGAGTAGATGTGTTTTACAAGCGCGCCGAACATTTGTTGGGGAGATTTGCAACTGCTGAGGTTGGGCAACAGTTCGGGGTAGTTCTTTTGCACGTGATTGACCCAACCGGGACAGCAACTTGTGAACATAGGCAGTTTGCCTCCGTCTTGCAGGCGGCGGACAAGTTCGTCGGCTTCTTCCGCTATCGTGAAATCCGCAGAACAGTTCACGTCGAAAACCTTGTCAAAACCGAGATACCTCAACGCAGTGTTGATCTTGCCTTGGCAGTTGACGCCGAGCGGCAAATCGAACGCTTCGGCAAGGGCGGCGCGAACCGACGGGGCGTACCCGACGACTACGTGCTTGTTGGGATTGGCGAGAGCCTCTTGCACGCGCGTTATTTCTTCCTTTTCCTGCAAAGCACCCGTCGGACATACGTTGATACACTGACCGCAGCCCACGCAGGGGGTATCGGCAAGTTTCATATCGAACGGACAGGCAATATGCGTGGCAAAGCCGCGATCGTTGGCACCTATCACGCCAACGCCCTGTTGACGGCGGCACACCGCAACGCAACGACGACACAAAATGCACTTGCTGTTGTCGCGAATGAGGTAGTCGGTGCTGTCGTCGTACACAAAGTCGCGCGTGTTGCCCTCAAAACGGTGGCTGTCGCACCCGTATTTGTGCGAAAGACGTTGCAATTCGCAATTGGTGTTGCGTTCGCAACTAAGACAGTCTTTGCGGTGGTCGCTCAAAATAAGTTCTATCGTGGTTTTTCGGCTGTTAAGTACGCGCGGCGTGTTGGTGAAAACTTCCATACCCTCCCTGACGGGATATTCGCAGGCGGCAACAAGGCTGTTCATACCCTTTACTTCCACCACGCACACGCGACAAGCACCCAACTCGCTTATCCCTTTGAGGTGGCACAACGTGGGAATTTTTATCCCGATACTGCGCGCCGCTTCCAACACGGTGCTGCCCTCTTGGGCGTAGACGGGCATATTGTTTATTTTCAGACTAATCATTTTCTTCACCCCATTACACTTTTTTGATTGCGCCGAACTTACATTTGCTTGCGCAAATGCCGCATTTAAGACATTTGTTTGCGTCGATACTGTGAGGTTCGCGTACCGTTCCGCTTATCGCTTGGGCAGGGCAATTGCGCGCGCACAACGTACAACCTTTGCACTTGGCGGGGTCTATCTCGTAACGCAACAACGCTTTGCACACGCCCGCGGGACAACGGTGTTCCACAACGTGGGCGATGTACTCCTCGCGGAAATATCTCAGTGTGGACAACACGGGATTGGGCGCGCTTTGCCCCAATCCGCAAAGAGAATTGTCCTTTATGTAGTAGCAAAGCTGTTCCATTTTGTCCAGATCTTCCAAAGTGGCTTTGCCCTCCGTCACCTTGCACAGCATTTCGTACAGTCTGCGCGTACCGATACGGCAGGGCGTACATTTGCCGCAACTCTCGTCTACGGTAAATTGCAGATAAAATTTGGCTATATCCACCATACAGTTGTCCTCGTCCAAAACGATGAGTCCGCCGCTCCCCATCATAGAACCTATCGACGACAGGCTTTCGTAATCGATGGGAATGTCTTGCAGGCTTGCGGGAATACAACCGCCGCTCGGTCCGCCCGTTTGCGCGGCTTTGAATTTCTTCCCGTTGGGTATGCCGCCGCCTATGTCGTAAATTATCTCTTTGAGCGGAGTACCCATAGGTATTTCCACCAGACCCGTGTTTTTTATTTTACCGCCCAAAGCGAAAACTTTGGTGCCTTTGCTACGCTCCGTTCCGATAGTGTTGTAACTCTCTGCGCCGTGCAAAATTATTTGCGCTATGTTTGCGTAGGTTTCAACGTTGTTGAGCAAAGTCGGCTTGCCGAACAAACCCTTTTCGGCGGGGAACGGCGGACGGGGACGAGGTTCGCCGCGACGACCCTCGATACTTGTCATTAACGCCGTTTCCTCTCCGCAGACAAACGCGCCCGCGCCAAGCCGAATTTCCAAATCGAATCGGAAACCCGTACCGAAAATGTTGTCGCCGAGCAAACCGTAATCGCGGGCTTGCCTTATGGCTATATCCAAACGTTCGACGGCGATAGGATACTCCGCGCGAACGTACACGTAACCTTGATCGGCTCCCACGGCGTAGGCGGCTATTGCCATTGCCTCTATCACGCAGTGAGGATCGCCCTCCAACACGGAACGGTCCATAAATGCACCCGGGTCGCCCTCGTCGGCATTGCAACAAACGTATTTTTTGTCACCCTGCGCCTCTTTGGTAAATTTCCACTTTCTGCCCGTCAAAAAGCCCGCTCCGCCTCTGCCGCGCAAGCCCGAATCGGTAACGACGTCGATAACTTCATCTCGCGACATTTCGCTGAGAGCTTTGTAGAGGGCAAAGTAACCGTCGCGCGCGATATACTCGTCGATGTTTTCGGGATCGATAACGCCGCAGTTGCGCAGTGCGTGCCGCAATTGACGGCAATAACTTTCAATTTCGTTGAAAGGTTTTGTTTTGCCGTCCGCGTCAACGTACAGCAACCTCTCCACTTCGACGTTGTTTACAAGATGACTTTCGACAATCTCGTCCACGTCGTCGAGAGTGACGTGGCTGTAAAAAGTTCCGTCGGGGTACACCACTACGACGGGACCCGCCGCACACAGTCCGAAACAACCCGTTTGCCCGACGTGTACTCTCTCCAAGCCCTTTTCGGCAACCAACTCGGCAAAACGCCGACGTATTTTTTGCGAATTGTTGGAAGCGCAACCCGTAGAACCGCACACCAGCACCTGACGGTCGAAATTCATTCCCGCGTTATCGGCGTGAGTTGCGCGGTTGCCTACGCTTTTAAACGTTTCCTCTCTTATTTGTTTCAATCTTGCTATGTCCATTTTGTTAACCTCTTTGATGGTATTTGGCAAGAATGGCTTCCACCGCGTCGGGCGTAACCTTGCCGTAGACTTCGCCGTTGACCGTCATTACGGGAGCCATTCCGCAACAACCGACGCAACGCGTGGCGTCCAAGCTGAACAACTTGTCCTCGGTACACTCTCCGCTGGAAATTCCCAACAACTGTTGCAACTTTTCGTAGACAGCCTGAGAGCCGTTTACGTAGCATGCGGTGCCGAGGCAAATGCCTATTTGATACTTCCCCTTGGGATAGAGCGAAAACTGCGAGTAAAACGTAGCCACGCCGTAAACTTCCGACAGCGGAACGTTCAACTCCTCCGAAATTATGCTCTGTACCTCAAAGGGCAGATAACCGTACAGCTCCTGCGCGTACTGCATTGCGGGCATAAGCGCGCCCTGCTTGTTTTTGAGTTCGTCAAGTTTTGCGCGGAGCCGCGCTTCTTGCTCGGGCGTTCCGTCAAAAGGCAACGAGGAACCCTTCATATCCTACCTCCCAAACGCTTTTTTGCGTAATAAACTATGTTGTGACAGCCTCTCGGCAAAACACAACTTGTAAATTATAACAATAAACGACAAAACCCGTCAACTTTATGACGGGTATTGATTGTATATGTATATTTTATATTTTGATAAATTTTATTTATGCCTTTTGCGCTTCCGAAAGGTTGCCGTCCGCGAGTATTTGTTGCAATCTCGCTCTGTATGCCGCAAAGCTCGGAGCGTTTACGTCCCGCTGTGTACGGGGAATGTCCAAGGTAATAACCTGTGCCAACTGCGCGGGACGTCCGTAAAGGAAGTAAATCCTGTCCGCCGTCAATAACGCCTCGTCCACGTCGTGTGTGACAAACAAAACGGTTTTGTCGCCGTCAATCAATTCGTTAAAAGTGGCGTACAAGCCGAGTTTTACGGCGTAGTCTAAACTGCGAAAGGGTTCGTCCAACAGCAATACGGGGCGATCCGCCGCAACGGCTCTGGCAAGAGCCACTCGCTGTTGTTCTCCTCCCGACAGTTTCGTTGCGCGAACGCGGGCTTTGTGATCTATCCTACAAAGCGCAAGCGCGCGCATTGCCGAAGTTTCGGCGTCTTTACCTTTCAGTACCGCCGCGACATTGCTCAATGCGGAAACGGGAGCAAGGCACGGATTTTGAAAAACTGCGGCAACGGGGTCGCATTTTATACTGCCGTCGAAGTCTATCAAACCGCAAATCGCGCGCAAAAGCGTAGTTTTGCCGCTACCCGACGCGCCCAACACAACGTTCACTCCGCGAGGAAATTCAAAAGAAAAATCGTTGTAAATAACGTTTTTGCCGTAAGACGCGCTTACCTTTGTCAATTCAATCATCTGCCCGCCTCCGAAAGTAACCCAAAACGCCGCTCAGAACAAAGCACACAGCAAGCACAATCAACGTCAATGCCGCCACCTTGGCTGTTTCGAGAGAAACTTTGCCGACGTACATTTCTCTGCCGACGGATTTAAGCGGCAAAGCGAGTACTTCTCCCGCAATTACCACTTTCAGGCACAACGGAAGTTCTTCTTCCGCAACGGAAAGCAACTCGTCGCGTATAAGAGGCAACAAAAAGTAGCGAATTTTGTTGGCGGCAGACACGTTGTACGTTTTGCACACGTCGAACAGTTCTCCGTTGTGAGCAAATTGCCTTGTAAACGTTGCGTATGCAACGGGGAAAGCAACCAAAAAGGCGACGACGACGGGAACGTAGGCGGAATTGAAAACAGCCAAAGCAAGCAAAATAACGGCGATCGTGGGCAAAGCGCGCAATACCGTGACGACGGCGTTTACGCAAAACTCTGTTTTGGGGAATACTCCCGCAAGCAACGCCAAGCCGAAAGCGACAGCCGCCGACAATACGAACGCGACAACGGCGCGCGCCAAAGTAAACAAAAACGCCAACCATATTTCGCCCCGTCCCAGAAGCTCAAAAGCCTTGACGACGACCGTCCACGGGTCGGGAAGAACCAATTCGCTGTCCGTCAATGCCGACGCGCCCCACCACAACAACGCCGTAACGACTATCAGCCCTACTACTTGGGCGGCGTTTATTAAAAATTTTTTTGTTCCTTTGCTCATTAAAAACGCTCAAACTAAGTTTGAGATAAAACGGATTGCACAAAAATATTGGGCGAAAGGGGCAAAAACGAGTCCATTCCGACAAATTCGGAAAGATATTTTTCTATATCCGAACGCGCGGAATAGCCGTCCACAAACGCCGTGTTGCAACGGGAAATAATTTCCTGATTGAAGTTTACCTGCAAAGCACTGCCCGCCGAGCTTAGCAAATCCTTTACTTTGCCGACGTTTTCTTTCAAAAAGTTTGCGTTTGCCGAAAGAGAAGCGTCCAACATATCGCAGACCTTTTTTGCCGAGTCGGCGGAGGTAAACAAGCTCTTTTTTACTATCAGACTTGCCTGCGGGTAACCCTCGCGATCGCTTTCGGTGGTTTGCCGCCACAGTTTTTGCAAATCGAGCGGTTCTCCCGTGGAGTAACCCTGTTCCACAAGTTTGTTTACAAGTTGAGTAGCGGCGGGTTCTCCCACAAGAGCGTAATCCGCCTCGCCTTTCAAAAACAAAGGAATGATTTCCGATGCGTCGGAGAAATACCTTATCGCAAGTTTGCCGAGATGTTCGTTTTCGTCGGCGTCAACGTACTCTATTTTGTTGTCGTCGCAAATCTTTTTGAAAACGTACTCGGGAGTGTTGCCCAAACCGATACTGTACAAAACTTTGCCCTTTTGACCGTCCACAAGCTCTTTTACGTCGGAAATGGGCGTTCTGCCTATCACGTAAAGCACGCCGTAAACGTTGACGGAATAGAGAACGTAGTCGTTGCGCGAAGAACATATCTTGACCGCCGCATTGGTGGGCAGTACCGCCATATCCGCTTCGCCGTTGCCGCACTTGGCAATTGCGTCCTCTCCCGTTGTGACAACCGTCTTTACGGCGCGGGTACCCGAGGATCCGTTGCCTATCTTGCCGTCGTTGATGATTTTTGCAACGGACAGCGCAGGCGCGCCGTCAGGTACGTACAATGTAAGTTCGGGTCCTTTGTCGCACGCCGCCGCCGTACACAGCGCGGCAACGCAAAGAATTATCGATAAAATGACAAACAATACCTTTTTCACGTTTTAGTCCTCTGTCGCTTGTAATTTTTTCGTTTGATCCGCAAGCCTCAACGCCTCCACCATTTCGCCGATGTCGCCGTTCATAAAGGTATCTATCGAATAGAGAGTAAGCCCTATGCGGTGATCGGTGACGCGTCCTTGCGGAAAGTTGTAGGTGCGTATGCGTTCGCTCCTGTCGCCCGTACCCACCTGCGATTTGCGCGCGGCGGCGTACTCGGCGTCGGCTTGCGATTGATAGTAATCGTACAATTTGCTTTTGAGAATACTCATTGCGCGTTCGCGGTTCTTTATCTGACTGCGTTCGTCCTGACAGTTGACAACAATACCCGTAGGCAGGTGCGTTATGCGTATCGCGCTTTCCGTCTTGTTGACGTGCTGTCCGCCCGCTCCGCTGCTGCGGTAGGTGTCTATTTTCAGATCCTTATCCTGAATGTCCAATTCCACGTCGGGAGCCTCGGGCAGGACGGCGACGGTTATCGTGCTGGTGTGTATGCGCCCTTGACTTTCGGTATCGGGAACGCGCTGTACGCGATGAACGCCGCTTTCAAACTTGAATTTGCTGTACGCGCCATCGCCCACCACCATAAAACTGCCCTCTTTCAAACCGCCGAGTTCGTTTTCTTCAATGTCGATTTCCTCTATCTTCCAACGGTTCTTTTCCGCAAACATATAGTACATACGGCGTATTTCGTTGGCAAACAACGCCGCCTCTTCGCCGCCCGCGCCCGCGCGAATTTCTATTATTACGTTTTTGTCGTCGTTGGGGTCTTTGGGCAAAAGCAACACTTTGAGTTGTTCCGTAAGCTCATCGAGTTTCTTTTTTTGCAAGGCAATATCTTCGTGCAACAGCGCAAGCATTTCCTTGTCCGTTTCCGCGGCGGCACTCGCCTCGACTTTGCCTATTTCCTCTTCGGTTTTGCGGTACTCGCGATAGCACTCCACTATGGGGGTCAGATCGCTGTACTCCTTGACGAGCTTTTTCCAACTGTTGTTGTCGGCAATGACTTGCGGTTTGGCGATTTCTTCCGCAAGCCAATTGTAGCGTTCGACTATTTTATCTAATTTTTCTATCATACATTCTCCGTTTTTTTTGACAACGTTTTGTGTTTGAGCCTTGCTCCGCCCAAACGCAGTTTGGCAAATATTTTGCCCGAGCGGCTTGTCGGGCGGTTGAGTTACGAATCGAAACGTCCGTTATTTGTCTACTCGCGGTTTCGCAACAACTATGCGGTCGTTGCCGCCGTAGTCTTTGAGTACCTGCACGTCGAACTTGTCTTGAAGCAACGAACTAACCGCGTCGCCTTGATTGTAGCCTATCTCCAACACCAACGTGCCGCCGTCGGTCAAATGCGACCGCGCCTGACTTGCCAAAATGCGGTAAAAGTCCAAGCCGTCGGCTCCGCCGTCGAGGGCGGAATGAGGTTCGTAATCCTTTACGCTTACGTCCAGCGCGTCGATAACGGCGGTTTCCACATAGGGCGGGTTGCAAGCTATCACGTCGAATTTGCCCTTTATGTGCGAGAACATATCCGACTTGACTATATTTACCTTTGCCTTGTTGAGTTTGGCGTTGTTCTTGGCAACATCGACGGCTTGTTTGCTCAAATCGGCGAGGGTCGCCTTGCAACCCTTTTCGCAAACGGCGGTTACCCCCAGCACTCCGCTACCGCAACACAAGTCCAACACGCGAGAATCGGGTCGGACGTATTTGAGCATTTGTTCGCACACGAGTTCCGTTTCCTGTCGCGGGATCAAAACGTTTTTGTCCACCTTGAACGTGCGACCGTAAAATTCCGTCGCGCCCACCGCGTACTGCCACGGTTCGCCGTTGGCTACGCGTTCGGACATTTTGTTCAATCTTATCAACCAACCGAATGGAATTTTCACGTTGGGGTTAGAAAGATCTTGCTTGGTAATGTTGAGAATGGCGCAAATAAGCCAATCCGCGTCGCCCTTGACGCACGCAGTCAAATCGGGGTGTTCTTGGGTGAGAACGCGGCGAAATTCCTCTACGCTTATCGGTTCGGGGAAATGCGTTTCGGGTATGGTAGGGTCGGCGTCCATTTCCAACACGGCGTTGAAAGAGGCAATCGCCACTTCGCACATACTTTCGTCCGGTTCGCGCGTGGTGAGCTTTTGAAATTGCTTGCCCAACCATTTGAGCGGCACAAACAAAAAGAAATTACTGCTTGCAAGCAACATAAGCATTTCGTAACTGATACCCGCCGTTACGGGCAGTAACGCCAACTTGAACAATATGCGGAACCAAGAAGTTCCCCACAAATCGCGGAAAGCCTCGCTCACGGGACAAAGCGCGAAAATTATGTCGAAAGCAAGCATCAGCAACACGGACAGCACCACCACAAACACGATGAAACTAGTTCCGCAACGGTCGTGATAACGACTGCATTTTTTGACGTTTTCCACGTTGAGTTCCAAACCCGCCTCGTAGCAGGCGATAGTTTTGTGTTCCGCGCCGTGGTACATAAACACGCGTTTGATTTCTTTCATACAGGTAACTACTACCATATACAACACCAAAATCAATAACTTAAAAACGCCCTCCAACAGCGATTTGAGCCACACAAGATTAGAGGGAACTGCGTCGTAGGATATGTTGGCAAGCCAAAATATTCCGCGAGTAGCCGCGGTGGGCGCGACGATGAACAACGCCAATGCCAAAACTATACCGAGCAGTGTGGAAACAAACATCATCCACCCCATACCGCCGCCGTTGCCCTTGGTGTCCACGTCCTCCACCATTATTTCGGCGGATTTGCCGATAATTTTTGTTCCCGAAACGAGCGAAACGACAAGATTGACCACTCCGCGAATAAAGGGAACTTTGCGATACCAAGGTTTCTTGGCGGGCAAACGTGTCGTATCCAGACGGATATTGCCCGTTTCGTCGCGGCAGGCAAGAGCCATACTGCTTGCTCCGCGCATCATCACGCCTTCAAGCACAGCTTGTCCGCCTATTTTTGTTTTTCTTACGGATTTGAGGGCGCAGGAAGCGCGCCCCTTTTCTTTACTGTTTTTACTCATATATTCTCCGACAATGTTTTTGCAACTAAAAGCGTGCGCATATATGTCTACATTGTACATTATATCAAATCAATG
>CANQND010000025.1 GCA_947625115.1 uncultured Clostridia bacterium
ACTTGCGACGAAATTTTCGCTTTTGTTCGCTACTATGTGCGAAACGCACATCTCCGCGCGCGAAAATTCCGATTTGACATAGAAGTAGGCTTCTGTTTATTTTTATACCCATATAATTTTGAATTACCGACCAAACGCAAGTTAGTCGCTCGGGCGTTCGCCCGAGGACAGTGAAGTTTTGCGCTATGCGCAAAGTGAAATTGTGCTATCGCACAGTGAAGTACGCCTTGCGGCGAGTTAAGTTTGCGGCGTTGCCGCAAGTTGAGGACGGGCGTAAACGCCCCTTTGTTTCACTCCTCAATTGTACCGAGCAACAGCAGTCAAACAATGCCCCGCAAAGTTCGGGCGTGTACCGAACCTTTGCGCCTTTGCGGGGGTTGGCGGGGCGGTACACTCCCCGCCGAAAGTCTAAACAATTCCGCGCGTGTAGCGCGAACCCCTTAGTCCGACTGCGGCGGCGCGTTAGCGCATTGGTTCAGGGTGTACTCTATATAAAAGATAACCGACCTCTGCCGAAGAAGTCGGTTTTCTAAATGTTGTAAATTTCACCGTCGCTTGTGCTTGCGTTAGCGTAGCAGCAAGCAAGCGACCGCCGCACGATTGGTCGGACACTCGTGCGGAACTTTACTTCGTTTTTATAAACAGCAATGCCGCGTTGGGGACGGGGTTATTGGGGTCGTTGAAACTTTGCGTGGGGATATTTAGCAATTTCAACAGATCCGTCATACGGCGGCAACCGTAGTTACGGGTGTCGAAATCGGGGTATCTGTTTTGCAATATCGAGCCTACTTTGCTTGCGGGTATCAAGCCGCTTTCGTCGTCGTTGTCCTCTATTATCTTGCGGATAGCAAGTTCGATTTCTTCCAACGGCGTTGCGGAGGATTCGCCGCCCTCTTTTGCAATGGGTTCCGCTATGGGTTCGGCAACGGGTTCGGCGGGTTTAGCTTCGGCGGCGGGTTCCTTTTTGTCGGAGCGCGCGTTTGCCGAGCGTTTATTTTTGGTTTCGGTTTTCGCCGTATCGCTTTTGACAGGCTCGGCTTTGGCGGATTTTTTGGCTTTGGTATTTTTAACTTGCTTTTTCTCCTCGCCCGAAAGCACGTCGATGTACTTAAATTGACTGCACGCTTTTACAAAGGGCGCGGGAGTCTTTTTTTCACCCATACCGATAACTATCTTGCCCGCTTCGCGCAAGCGCGTTGCCAATCTGGTAAAATCGCTGTCGCTGCTTGCCAAGCAAAAGCCGTCCACTTCGCCTGTGTACAGCAAGTCCATTGCGTCGATTATCATTGCGGAGTCGGTGCTGTTTTTGCCCGTGGTGTAGCTGTACTGTTGCACGGGCGTGAGCGCGTACTCCAACAAAATGTTTTTCCAACTTTGTTTGTCGGAAGTGGTCCAATCGCCGTAGATGCGTTTTACTGTGGGTACGCCCACGTTGGTTATTTCGTCTATTATCGTTTTGATGTAGCGGTAGGATACGTTGTCGCTGTCTATCAGTACCGCAAATTTCTTTTCGTCCATTGTTACTCCTTGTTGTCCTCTCTACGAAAAAGCGACCGCAAATTTTTGCGGTCGCAGCTCGTCGCCTGTGGGCGACCGATTTTCTAAATACTGCGCGTTGCAGTTGACAGTCAACGCCGAAACGGTATCTCGGTAGGCGGCTACTCCAAAGCTACCTCGTGGCACACGCTCAAACTGCGTAGTGCTGCTATGTTCCCATCCTGACACGGTTAACAGTGTCACGTTGCACAAGACCTTGGTATCAACGCTCCTTGCCGCTTCCTGCTTTCCACGCCGAAAGCCGCCTGCAACATTCAGCCTCACTATGGCGGATTGTGAGCAACAGGGCACCGCCGGCTCCCCGCTTAGCGCAGTAATGGTATTATACAACACTTTCGGGCAAATTGCAACCCTTTTGCGCAACCTCGCCCTTTTGCGGCAAACAACGCGCCATTTTCGACAAAACCCTGCAAATTTTTCGTCGTCGGGTTCTGTCGCGAGGGCGGCGCGGCGGCGAAATGCAAAAAGGCTTTTGCATTGTTTGCACCGTTAAACTTGACCGATTGCCCCAAGCGTGCTACAATGGTGGTACAAAGAGGAGCGCGTAGATGGAACAAAGCAAAATAGACAGAATAAACGAATTGGCGCGCAAGTCCAAAACGGCGGCAGGGCTTTCTCCCGAGGAAAAGGAAGAGCAGTTCCGTCTGCGGCGTGAGTACATAGCCGAGTGGCGACAGGCAACGGAGAGTACGTTGGACAACGTATACTTTGTGGACGACAAAGGCAACGAACGTAAATTGAAAAAGAAATAACGTCGCGGGCAGTCGCGGCGTTTTTTGCTTGTGCAAGGCAATCGGCGATAAATATTGACACAAAAAGGCGTAGGTGCTAAAATTTGAGTGTATTTGCGTAGGCTGTACGCAAAGGGAGAAAGATGAAAGAAGAAATTTTGCAGCCCGTAGACGCATACGGCGAGTTGGCGCAAAAACATCGCGAACTTACCGAGCAGTACTTTGACGAGCTGGTTGCGCAATCGGGTATATCCGCAGAGGAAAACGCCGCGACGGTTTCGGAGTGGAAGAACGAAGTAGCCAAGTTCCAAGCCGCCAACGCCATTGTGCGCAAGAACAAGGGTTTAAGGGTGTTATTTGTGCTGCTTGCGTGCGTAATAGTAGTGGCGGGCGTGATCACCCTTGTCGCTCTGCTCGACACAAACGAGCAGTGGATAGGCATAACGGCGGTGTGCTTGGGCGTAGCGGCTTTTGCGGCGTTGATAACCGTGGTGTGCGTTGTGTTCAACAAAAAGATAAAGCTCGGCGGCGACGTTGCAAGCAAGCACAAAAAGGCGGCGGACGAGTTGGAGATCAAGGCGTGGAAGCAGATGGCACCGCTGAACGCCAAGTACGATTGGAACATACCCGACGGTCTTATATACCGCACGGTACCGCAAATTCAATTGGACAAGTACTTCGACGAGGAAAAACTGAGCTACTTTGCCAAACACTGTTCTCTCGGCGACTACGACGAAAACAGTTCGGCTGTGTGGTTGAAGAGCGGCAACAGCAACGGCAGACCCTTTTTGTACACTCGTTTTTTGCGGCAGAGTATGCAACCGCACACCTACACGGGTACGCGCGTGGTTACTTGGACGGAGTGGCAAAGGGATTCGGAGGGTCACCGACATTCGGTAACCTGTTCGGAAACGCTCGTTGCCACCGTAGTCAAGCCCGAACCCGTCTACCGCAACGTAACCTACCTGTTTTACGGTTGCAACGCGGCGGCGGATTTGCATTTCAGCCGTCGTCCCACCGTTCCGCATAACGCCGACGACAAAAAGATAGACGCGTTGGTAAGAAAGGGCGAAAAGGAGTTGGAGAAAAAGGCGCGCGAAGCGGTAACGGATGGCGGCGCGTACAACAAACTTGCCAACAGCGAGTTCGAGGTGCTGTTCGGCGCGGACAACCGCGACAATGAAGTGCAGTTCCGTATGATGTTCACCCCGTTGGCGCAACAAAATATGGTAAAACTGTTGCGGCTCAAAGAACCCTACGGCGACGACTTCTATTTTCAAAAAAACGGCGTTGTCAACGTTATTAGTTCGGAGCATAGCTCCCGTTTGCGCGTGGACGCCGACCCGACGTTGTTTGCGCATTTCGATCTGGAACAAGCCAAAAAGAACTTTGTGGAGTTCAACGGCAACTATTTCAGCGCGCTGTACTTCGACTTTGCGCCGCTGTTTTCCATTCCGCTGTACTCGCAGGACCAAAACGATTGCGAATTCGGCGTGTGCCAAAACATCGGCAACATAGGCTGTTGGGAGGCGGAAACGGTGGCAAACGCGTTCGATAGCGAGTTGCTTGCTCACCCCTCAACCGCCACTCGCGTAATTTTGAAAGCCGTAACGGAAACGGGCGAAAACGGCACGTTGGCGCACGTGACGGCGCACAGCTTCGAGGCTGTCCCTCAAACGGACTTTGTGCCTGTGCCGTGCCGCAACGGCAGAGTGTACGAAGTGGCTGTGCCTTGGGTGCAGTACCTGCCGCTGGTGCAAAATACGGATATCGTTATGCAAGCGGTGCAGACCACGCGCGAACAATTCAACGCCGACAACCGCGACAATTGGCTGTACGTTGCGGGTATACGCGCCAAATTGACGAAAAATTAACGCCCCATTCGGCGTTTTTGCACAAATATAATAAAAAAGGAGATAACTCAAAATGGCAAATGAACTTGACGAAACCAACGGTCCGATCAACGAGCAGGGCAGAGATGTCCACGTGATCGACAAGCAGATACCCGTAACGGTGGGCGCGGGCAGTACCGTGTTTGAAATTTTACTGTGGGTACTTGGCATTATACCGGGACTTGTGTTTTTGTTTATGAAAATACGCGCCAAGAACTATTTTCAAAAACTTCAACAAAAGTTACAGCACGACGCTTCGCAGATAGACAACTATCTGGAACAGCGCGTTCAGGTGTTGCAAAATACCGCCGCGCTTGTTAAAAAGTCCGTCGAGCTGGATCAGGCGGTATTCACGCAGATAGCGGCATTGCGTAGCGGCAACTCCCTTTCGGACGAACAGCGCAACGCGGTAAGCAACAAGATAGACGATCTTCACGCTCAAATCAACGTCGCTTTGGAAAACTACCCCGAGTTGAAAGCACACGAGGACATACGTCAGGCGATGAGCCAAAACGCCTACTTGCAAAAGGAAATAACAGCCGCGCGCGAACTGTACAACGACACGGTAAACCAATGGAACCGCGACGTATTCTCTTGGCCTACCAAGCAAATTGTAGCCGCTCGTGCAGGTTACACGACGCGTATTCCCTTTACCGCCTCGGCAGAGGTAAAAAAGCGCGCCGAAGAAGTGTTTTTCTAAGCCGCTAAATCTAATTCTTGGCGCACTGTAAAAGTTTGGGCGGAGTAAGAGGCGGTTTTGCCGTTTTCTTCTCCGCGCTTTGCGCTAATTGAGTTAGTCGCACAGCCAAGACGTTTTACGCAGGTTATTTTTGCCTCAATTTGCTTGCAAATCGGGGCAATTTTTGTTAGAATGTAAGTAACTTAACAAAGAAATACGTCCGAGCGAGGACAAGACCGCAACATTACCTCTGCACAGAGAGCGCGCCCGCGGCTGAAAGGCGCGTCACAAGGCGTTGCGAGCCATCGCCTCGCAAGTAGACCCCCGAAAGGTTTTTGCCGAGTAGACGGGTACGGAGGCGCACCGTTATCTTGGCGCACGGTATAATCTGCACGTATGCGCATTTGTGCAGACGTACCTGTTGGAAATGGTAACAAGTCGAGCGGCGTGTTTTTCTGACGCGCCGCTTTTTTTGTCGATTTTCGCTTGCAAAGCGACTAAACAAACATCACTCAAAAGGAGCAAATATGTCCAAATACAAAAAAGTAGACGCTTCTCTCAATTTTGCGGAAAGAGAAGTACAAATTTTGAAATTTTGGAAAGACAACAAAGTTTTCGAGCAGACAGCCGCCAAGGGCGACAAGAGTTTCACTTTCTACGACGGTCCGCCCACGGCTAACGGCAAACCGCACATCGGTCACGTGCTTACCCGTTCGATAAAGGACCTTATTCCGCGTTACCGCGTTATGAAAGGCTATCACGTGTTGCGCAAGGCGGGTTGGGACACTCACGGCTTGCCCGTTGAGCTGGAAGTGGAAAAACTTCTCGGTATCGACGGCAAAAAGCAAATAGAAGAGTACGGCATAGAACCCTTTGTGCAGAAGTGCAAACAGTCGGTGTGGAAGTACAAGGGCGAGTGGGAAGAACTGAGCGATCGCGTGGCGTATTGGGCGGATATGGAACACCCCTACGTCACCTACGACAACGACTACATCGAAAGCGAGTGGTGGGCGTTGAAAACCATCTACGACAAGGGTTTGCTGTACAAGGGCTTCAAAATCGTCCCCTACTGCCCGCGTTGCGGTACCGCGTTGAGTTCGCACGAGGTAGCTCAGGGCTACAAGGACGTCCGCGAAAAATCCGCCGTGGCGCGCTTTGAACTTGTCGACGAACCCAACACGTTTTTTCTTGCTTGGACAACTACTCCGTGGACTTTGCCCAGCAACGTCGCGCTGTGTATGAACGCCGATTACGATTACGTAACCGTCGAGCAGAACGGCGCAAGGTACATTCTCGCCAAGGAACTTGTTTCCAAACACTTTGAAGAGGGTTCCTACACGGTTGTGGACTGCAAAAAGGGCAAGGACTACGAACGCGTACACTACAAACCGCTGTTCGATTTTGCCGATACGCAGGGCGCGGACTGCTACTACGTAACAAACGACGGCTACGTCACCCTTACCGACGGCACGGGCATTGTGCATATCGCTCCCGCATTCGGCGAGGACGACGCCAACGTGGGGCGCAAGTACGGTTTGCCATTGGTACAGCTTGTGGGCGAGGACGGCAAATTTATCGACGGTTGCGGCGCGCTTACGGGCGTGTTCTGCAAAGACGCCGACAAGGCGATACTCAAAGATTTGAAAAATCGCGGACTGTTGCAAGCCGAGTTAATGTTTGAACACAGCTATCCTCACTGCTGGCGTTGCGACACTCCGCTTATCTACTACGCGCGCAAATCTTGGTTTATCAAAATGACGGAATTGCGCGAACGGCTCTTGCAGGTAAATGCCTCCGTCAATTGGATACCGCCCACGATAGGTTCGGGACGAATGGGCAACTTCCTCGAAAACGTCATCGATTGGGGCATTTCCCGCGACAGATATTGGGGAACGCCTTTGCCCGTGTGGATATGCAACAAATGCGGCAAAGTTCACGTTATCGGCAGTCGCAAAGAACTGAACGAAAAGTGCGGTTGCGGCGAGGACATAGAACTGCATCGTCCTTTCATAGACAATTGCAAGTGGAAGTGCGATTGCGGCGGCGAGTTTGTGCGTACGCCCGAAGTTATCGACTGTTGGTTCGACAGCGGCAGTATGCCCTATGCGCAATTCCACTACCCGTTTGAAAACAAAGAGCTTTTCCAACGCAATTTCCCTGCGGATTTCATCAGCGAGGCGGTGGATCAGACTCGCGGTTGGTTCTACGTGTTGCTTGCCGTATCCACGCTGTTGTTTGATAAAGCCCCTTTCAAAAACTGCATTGTGTTGGGATTGGTGGGGGACGAACACGGCGTGAAGATGTCCAAGCACAAGGGCAACGTGGTGGACCCGTGGGATAGCTTCAACAAGCAGGGCGCGGACGCCGTGCGTTGGTATTTCTACACGTCCAGCTCTCCGTGGCTGCCCAGCCGCTACTACGACGAGGCTGTGAGCGAAACGCAACGCAAGTTTCTCGGCACGCTGTGGAACACCTACGCATTTTACGTGCTGTACGCCGACATAGACGATTTCGACCCGAGCAAGTACCGTCTTGCCGATTGCAAATTGACCCTTATGGACAAGTGGATATTGTCCGAAGTAAATCAACTTGTGCAAACCGTGGATAACGGGTTGGACGGCTACGAAATAACCGAATCTGCCCGCGCTATCGAACGCTTTACGGATATGCTCTCCAATTGGTACGTGCGCCGTTGCCGCGAAAGATATTGGGGCAGCGAGTGGACGGAGGACAAACAGGCGGCGTACGTCACGCTGTACACGGTGTTGGACACGCTTGTAAAGGTTGCCGCTCCCTTTGTTCCCTTTATCACCGAGAGCGTCTACCAAAACATAACGGCAAATTGCTTTGAAAACGCGCCTATGAGCGTACATCTGTGCGACTTCCCCAAAGTAGACGTAAGTATGATAGACCGCGCTCTGAACGAAAAAATGGAAAAAGTTTTGGACTTGGTTGTGTTGGGGCGCAGTGCGCGCAACGCCGCCAACGTCAAAAACCGTCAACCCCTCGCCGCAATGTACGTGGCTACTTCGGCTACGATAACCGACGAAATGGCGGAGATAATAAAGAGCGAACTCAACGTCAAAAAACTTGTCGCAGTGCGTTCCGCGGAGGAATTTGCCTCCTACGAAGTAAAACCGCAACTCAGAACGCTCGGTCCCAAGTACGGCAAACTGTTGGGCAAGATACGCGAAACGTTGGCTACTCTGACGGACGAACAGGCGCGCGAAATCGTCAACGCGGTAAAATCGGGCGCAAAGGCGCAACTGCTTTGCGGCGGCGAAACCGTTGAATTGTGCGAGGAGGACTTGCTCGTTTCCACCAAAAACAAAGAGGGCTTTTCCGTCGTGTCCGATCGCGGCGACTCCGTTGCGCTGGACGTTACGTTGACGGAACAACTGTTAGAAGAGGGCGCGGTGCGCGAGATCGTCAGCAAAATTCAAACAACGCGCAAGGAGTGCGACTTTGTTGTGACCGACCACATCGACGTGGGCTACCGCGCGGGCGAAAAACTGTCGAAAGTGTTTGAGCGCAACGCTCGCGAAATTGCCGACGGCTGTCTGGCTGATAGCGTTCTGCCCGCCGAAAGCGGCGATTTCATCAAAGAGTGCGACGTAAACGGCGAAAAGTTTACGCTGTATCTCACCAAATCCGTCAAAAAGTAACGGAAATTTACCGACAAAAATACTATGCATCTCAACAACGAATGGAAAGACTATCGGATACTCGCCACGGGCGACGGTGAAAAGTTGGAACGGTGGAAAGACGTCGTTTTGTTGCGCCCCGACCCGCAGGTGATTTGGCACGCGGCAAAACCCCTCCGAGAAATTGCCTCGCCCGACGCGCGTTACATACGCTCGTCAAGCGGCGGCGGACATTGGGAGTACCGTAAATCTCTGCCCGAGAGTTGGGTGGTGGGTTGGCGCGACCTGCGCTTCAACGTGCGCCCGATGAATTTCAAACACACGGGGCTGTTCCCCGAACAGGCGGCAAATTGGGCGACAATGATAGACCTCATCAAGGGTGCGCGCCGCCCGATAAGCGTACTTAACCTCTTTGCCTACACGGGCGGAGCTACGGCGGCTTGTCTTAGCGCGGGCGCAAGCGTTTGTCACGTGGACGCCGCAAAAAATATGGTGGAACTCGCCAAGGAAAACATCGCGCTTTCGGGCTTGTCGGACAGACCCGTCCGCTTTATCGTGGACGATTGCCGCAAGTTTGTCGCCCGCGAAATACGTCGCGGCAACCGCTACGACGCAATAGTGTTGGATCCGCCCAGCTTCGGCAGGGGCGCAAACGGCGAAGAATGGAAGTTGGAACGGGACGTGTTCGATTTCCTCGCTTTGTGCGCGCAGGTACTCGGCGACGATCCGCTTTTTGTGTTGTTAAACAGCTACACAACGGGCTTGCAACCCGCCGTGTTGAACAATTTACTGCAACTCACCGTTCCGCACAAGGGCAACGTGTGCGCCTACGAAGTGTGCTTGCCCACCGACGAGGGTACCGTGTTGCCCTGCGGCGCAAGCGGATTGTGGACAAAAGGAGAATGATATGAGCAGAACGTTTACTATGGACAACGTGCCTATTTTGCACGAGGACAACAGCATTTTGGTAGTGGTAAAACCGCAAAATATTCCCTCGCAGGCGGATAAGAGCGGAGATTTGGACTTGCTCACTCTGCTGAAAAAGTACATAAAAACCTCTCGCAACAAGGAGGGCAACGCCTACTTGGGCTTGGTACACCGTTTGGACCGTCCAACGGGCGGCGTTATGGTGTTCGCCAAAAACAGCAAAGCGGCGGAGCGTATGAGCAGTCAAATTGCTGAGGGCGAAATGACAAAACAGTACCTCGCCACCGTTGTGGGAGTTCCTCGCGAGAAAAAGGGCGTTCTCGTCAACTATCTCAAAAAGAACCCCTTGACCAACAACGTGTACGTTGCCACCGTGGGCGATCACGACGCAAAACGCGCGGAGTTGAGTTATCAGGTGCTTGAAGCGCAGGAAAAATTGAGTTTGGTAAAGGTGCAACTCGGCACGGGTCGCAGTCACCAGATACGCGTTCAGTTTTCCGCGATCAATTGCCCTGTGTTCGGCGACGTGCGTTACGGCGGCGACATTATCAAAGGATATAACCTCGCGCTTTGGGCGTATCGCTTGGAATTTAACCACCCTATTACCAAAGAACGTATGGTGTTTGCGGCATATCCGCCCTCGGGTGAACCGTGGAAACGCTTCGATATAGCTAAGTATATAGAGCAATTTTCCGATAGCGACGACAGCGACGACTCCGCCGCCGACGGCGAACCGCTCTACAAAGCTCCCGACGTGTCGGAGGACTTAAATTAGATTCCGACCAAACGTGCGGCGGTCGCTTGCTTGCTACTACGCTAACGCAAGCGCAAGCGACGGTTAAATTTACAACATTTATAAAACCGACTTCTTCGGCGGAGGTCGGTTATCTTTTATATAGAGTACACCCTGAACCAATGCGCTAACGCGCCGCCGCAGTCGGACTAAGGGGTTCGCGCTACACGCGCGGAATTGTTTAGACTTTCGGCGGGGAGTGTACCGCCCCGCCAGCCCCCGTAAGGGCGCAAAGGTTCGGTACACGCCCGAACTTTGCGGAACATAGCCCCCCCACCGTTCCACTCCCCGACCACCCGCCCCTGTCCGCAGGGAGTAGGTCTGCAACTGTGTCAAAGGCTTCGCTTCGGTCGGCTCGTCGGAAGTTGCCAAAATAACCGTCCCCGTCACGGCAAAATGGGTCCCCGCGCAAGTACGCTAATACTTGCGTGGGAAGAGGAGCCGCCGACTGTTAGCGGGACCGAGCGCGTTTACACGCTTGGTGCTAACCAAAGCCGTGCGGCGACGAGGGGGAAGGGGGACCGCCGTTAGGCGGTGGAAGAGGAATATCCGAAAACAGTTGTAGTTTGTCTACGTTTGCATTTCGTGGGGGAATATGTTATAATAAGTTCAAAAGAGGGGTTAAATATGGCGGACGTTTTAGAGGAAAATCTTGCCGACGGCGAAAAGGTTATTTCTTTCGGCGTTTATCCACAGGGCAAAGTTACCGACGAGCAACTTATTGCGCAACTGAACGCGTCCATCGGCGAACTGCCCGACGAGCAGGACGCAAAAGAATGGACGGACTACGGCTTTTATATCCACAACAAGCGGTGCAGTTACGCTTGGTACAAAGACGCGGAGCATTGCGGCGGCAGGTATCGCGGAGTGTATTTTACGCAATATCGTCCGCCCTGTCTAAATTCCTACCCCTACACGGCGCGCAGTCAGGAGGCGTTGGGCTACGTTGTGGGCAAAGTGCATTGGTTTGCTTGGCAGCCCATCAAGTGGCAGGTACTTTTAACGGAAAACGGCTCGGCGTTATTGCTGTCGTACGCGGCATTGGATAATATGCAATATCATCACGAACTTATTGCAAGCGAATTTTCGGTGCAAGAGGACGAGTTTGTGTGTTACGATCAAAGCGACATTCGCGCTTGGCTCAACGAAACCTTTTTCAACGCGGCGTTCGACGCAGAGGACAAGGAGCGCGTGCTTTTGACGGAAGTGGACAACAGTCCGTCGTCCACGGGCAATTCCGACAACGACCACGCTTGCAAAAACACTTTCGACAGAGTATTTTTGCTATGTCACAATCAACTTACTGATACCAAACTCGGAATGATACATTCTTTGGGCAAATGTCCTAAAAGAGATAAATCGTCCACCGACTACGCACATTGCGTTGGTTTGGAAAAGGACTCAATCTACACGGGTACAAATTGGTGGACGCGTTCGCCGAGCATAGAATTTCACAACTGCGTTCAAAGGGTGGGCTATACGGGCTATTACGACTACTACGGTTGTCAACCCTACTTCTGCGAGGGTATCGTACCCGCAATTAAGATCAAGCTGTAAAATTTTTGAATAACGTAAAAAATATCCGTCAAATTCGGTCAAAACCGTATTTCGGCAAAAACAAAAGGGCTTTGCAACAGGCAAGTCCCTTTACTTGATTTCTTCTGCTATTTGAGCGGCTTGTCGGTCAAGACGAGCGGCGAGATCCGCGTCGCGTATCAACGCAGTGTTGGCTTGCACGTTAAGCAGGCTGTTGCGTATCGCGTTGCGCAACAGATCCAGCGCAATGGTGCAGTCGCTTGCAACGTAGCGCGAAAGGTTGGGCAAAATGCGCACTTCCGTCAAACGAATGATTTCGCGGCACAGCCCCATAACGTCCAACGGCACCAACGCCGCTCTGTGATACGCCTTTTGCAGTTCGGCGGAGCGTACTTTGCGCTCTTCTTCCGTCGTTTTGGGCAGTTTGAAGCCGTCCGCAATGCGTTGGAAAGCCGCCGCGTCATCGTTGGACAGCCTGAAAAACGCCTTTTTTGCGCGGGTTACCGCCTCGCATTGTCCAAGCAGAAACTCGCGGTTTTCTTCCGCGACGGGCTTTGCCGCGGTAACGTTTACCGCCATTTCTATCAACGAACAGGCTATCGCCGCCACCTGACACAACGCGCTTCCGCCGCCGGGAGCGGGAGCGTCGCTTGCAAGCAAACTATTGTACTCTTTTAACGAAAGTTCCTCGAAATTCTTTTGCATACCGACAGTATACAGTAAATTTTTTCGCAGGTCAACTTTGCGCGGCGTGTTTTTGAAATTCCGTCGCCGCGTCGGCAATCGCGGGCGCAAATTTATCGCGATACAAGCTTTTGTATTCAAGCGCGGGAACAAAAATAATTTTTGACATATCAACGGATATGGTATATAATTAAATATATTTTCAAAAAAGGAGAATTCACTCTATGAGTTACGCAAAAAGAAGCGACATACCTGAAAAATACAAATGGAATCTCGGCGATATTTACCCCTCGCCGCGCGATTGGGAAAGGGAATATGCCGAATTTGCGGCGGAATATCCCTCGCTTGCCGAGTACCGCGGCAAACTTGCGGACAGAAATTCGCTGCTTGCATTTTTGAAATTGAGCGACGACGTGGAGCGTAAGCTGGACCGTCTGTTCGGTTACGCCCATATGGATTACGACTGCGACGTGCAGGACGGCGAAAAGCAAGCGCGCTACTCCCGCATATACAGCCTGTACATCAAGTACAGCGAGGCGACGAGCTTTGTTTCGGCGGAATTGAGCGCGATACCCGACGAACAGCTCAAAGCATTCATTGCCGACCCCGACTTTTCCGACTACGACGTGGCTCTCGGCAACATACTGCGCGGCAAGGCGCATATACTTTCCGCCGACGAAGAGCGTTTGCTTGCGGGAGTGGGCAGTTTCAGCGGACAATTTCACGAAGTGTTCAACCGTCTGGACAGCGGCGACATCAAGTTCGACCCGATAACCGTAGATGGCAAAAAAGTGCAATTGGGTCACGGCGTGTACGCAACCCTTATGCAACACAAGGATCAAAAAGTACGCAGAAAGGCTTTCAAAACGTACTACAAAGCGTACATAAGCAAGATAAACACTCTTGCGGGCTTGTACGAGGGTAGCGTCAAAGCCGATTGCTTTTCCGCAAAGGCGCGCAAATTCGACAGCGCGATGGAAGAAGCGTTGTTCTACGAGCAGGTGGACAAATCCGTTTACGATAATCTCATCAAGTGTATGCACTCGTCCTTTGCGCCGTTGCACCGTTATATGGCGTTGCGCAAAAAGGTTATGGGCGTAAAAAAGCTCAATATGTACGACCTGCACGTGGCTATCTTCCCCGACGCGGATATTTCCTGCGAGTACGAGGAAGCGTGTCAGTTGGTGTTGAAAGGTCTTGCTCCGTTGGGCGAGGACTACCTCGAAGTGGTGAAAGAGGCGTTTGCCAACCGTTGGATAGACGTATGCGAAACTCCCACCAAGCGTAGCGGCGCGTACAGCAGCGGCGTATCGGGCGTTCACCCCTATATGTTGCTCAACTACCAAAAGACCGCTCACGACGTGTTCACCATCGCTCACGAGATGGGACACTCGATGCACACCTATTACAGCAGTAAGGCGCAACCCTTTGCCAAAGAGGGGTACAAGATTTTCGTCGCCGAAGTGGCAAGCACCTGCAACGAAGTGTTGTTGCTCAAATATATGCTCTCCGCCGAAAAGGACGTCAACACGCGCAAGTACCTGTTGCAGTACTATCTGGATATGTTGCGCACGACAATGTATCGTCAGGCTATGTTCGCGGAGTTTGAACAAATAGCTCACTCCTTGGCGGAATCGGGCGCGCCGCTCACCACTGAGGTGCTGTGCGACGAATACCTCAAACTCAACAAGATGTACTACGGCAAGGCGGTAACTCACAACGACGAAATAAAGTACGAATGGGCGCGTATTCCGCATTTCTATCGCGCGTTTTACGTGTACAAATACGCAACGGGTATCATTTCCGCCGTGTGCATTGCGGAAAAAATTCTCAAAGAGGGCGCGCCCGCCGTGGAGCGTTACAAAAAGTTCCTCTCTCTCGGCGGCTCGATGGATCCCGTTTCGGAACTCAAAGTTGCGGGCGTTGACCTCACGAGCAAAGAACCTTTCGAGATAGTGACAAAGAGTTTCGAGGACACGCTGAAAGAACTCGAAAATTTGTGCAAGTAACCTTTTCAACCGCCTACTTACAACGCCGCAACGGCAAGGAGCAAATTTTATGAGCGAGGCAGTGGTAAAAAAATCCAACAAATTGGGCGCACGGATATGGACTTCGATAATCATATTCGGTCTTATGGGGCAGTTGGCTTGGATGGTGGAAAATATGTACTTTTCCACATACATTCAAAAGCAGATAACAACGGCTCCGTGGGCGACGAGCGCGACCGTCGCGGCAAGCGCGGTAGTGGCGGCGTTGGTAACGATTTTCGGCGGAGTGTGGTCCGACCGCATAGGCAAGCGCAAGGTGTTCATTTCTTGGGGCTACATAATATGGGGTTTGGTAACGGCTTCTTTCGCCTTTTTCGGCAACGAACACTTTGACAACGCCGACGCGGTGTGGGTGGTTGCGATATTCGTCATTATGGACTGCGTTATGACGGTGTTCGGCAGTATATCCAACGACGCCGCTTTCAGCAGTTGGGTCACCGACGTAACGGACATAACCAACCGCGGTTTCGTGGACGTTATCCTGTCGATAATGCCCGTTGCCGCACTTATGATACTTTTTGTGGGCTTCAATGGGCTTACTTTGAGCGGCAAATGGACGTTGTTCTTCATAATCTTGGGCGCGATGACCGCACTTGCGGGCGTTGCGGGTCTGTTTTTACTGAAAGACAGCCCCAAGCTCAAAGCGGACAAATCGGGCAAGTACATCGCCGAAGTGGCGTACGGTTTCCGTCCCAAAAACATAGTCAAGCACAAAATGATCTACATCTGCCTTGTGGGTATGATGTTAAGCGGGCTTGCAATGCAACTTTGGCAACCCTATATGATAATGATTTTGCAGTACACGTTGGGCTTCGGCGACAACTTTATTTTGCCCCTTGCCGCGGTGATATTGCTTTCCGCCGTTTTGGCGGTGGTGGGCGGCAAACTTATGGACAAGTTCGGCAAAGATAGGTTTTTCTACCCCGTTGCCTCGGCGGGCGTGTTGGGCGGAATTCTTGTGTACTTGATTAAATTCGTCAACAACAACGCGGCGGCTACGTACGCGCTGTTCATTGTGGGCGGCACCTTGGTGGAGAGCGCGTCGTTGCTTTCGGCGGGGCTGTTCAACGCCACCGCCCGCGACTACACCCCTGCGGAAAAGGCAGGTTGTTTTCAGGGCGTGCGCATAATAATTTTCGTAACGTTGCCTATGGTGATTGCCAGCTTGCTGTGTCCGTTGATAATCAACGGTTTCGGACCGAAAATTACGCAATTTAACGTTGCGCCCGCAGAGGGATATTTCGCCATACCCGAGGTAACCGACGGTTATCAATTGGGCGAACACGTTTACCCGTTTGAACTGTTTTTGTTCTCTGCCGTGGTTGCCTTTTTGGGCTTTATCCCCACCTACTTTGTTCAGCGCGAAAACAAAAAATTCCGCAATGCAAAACTCGCCGAATTGGGCGTGGACGTAGGCGGCGCGGCTGAAAGCGAACAGCCCGAAGAAAGCGTTCCGACCGATGTTACGGACGCAACGGAAGAGCAGAGCGACAACCCCGACAAGGAGGGGGAAGAATGAGGTTTACTCAAAAAGATTTTCGGCAAGCAATGCTCAAAGGGCAGGGCAGAGCGATACTCGCCGTGCAAGCCAAACCCGAGCGTTATCGCAAGCAGGTGTTGCAAGCGTGCAAGTACTTACCCTCTTTCGACGCTCAAAGCGAGGGTACAAAGGCGCGTTTTCTGTACGACGCGGTGAGTTGCTACAAGGACAAAAAGCCCTTTATCGACGCAGTGCTTGCCACATTGGCTTCGCAGACAACTCACACCGACAAGTTGGACTTTGCGTTGGAAACGGTAAGGCTTTTTGCCGACTTCGACGCAAGCCTTAACGACGTGCTGTGGCAAAAGTATAGAGAACTGCGGGAACGCGCGCGCTCTTTCAAGCGCAGTTGCGCTTCGCGCGATTTGGCACTTGGCGCGTGGGAAAAAGCCGCGATGACGTTGTTGGAAAAAAAGAGCGTGGCAACCATTGCCGAGGACGCCGCCCGTTTTTGTCTTGACGGCATAGCGGAGCAAGATGAATTTTTCCAATTGGCATTTTTTGTTTCGAGGTATTTCGGCGATGAGTTGAAAGCGGCGGCGGCAAATTCGCCGTTGGCGGTTCACTTTGCAAACGTTATGTGCGCCTCGGATAAGGGCGAAAAGAGGTTGCCCTTGCGTAAACGTCGCGCTATCGCCGCAGAAAGCTATCCAAGCGCGACCGACTCGCTTGAACGCGCCAAATTTCTTTTGAAAATGAGCAAAAAGGACGTGCGCGCCCATCTCGACAGCGTGATAAACGACGCGCTTCACGGCGACAGACAGCTGTCGATATTCGCTTGGGCGGTGCTTTCGCGCATACGTTCTCCCAAAGTTCGCGAAGCCGCCAAGCAACGTTTGGACGACACCTACGCTTTGGGAGCTTTTGCCTACAACTGCACCAAAAAGGACTTGCCCCTTTTGATGGAAAAAATCACTTCGTTTCCGACGGACTTTTTCGGTGAAACGGCTTGGCACAGCGTGTTTTTCGGCGTTATGTGCGCGCCCGAAGTACCCGTTGAAGTTGCGCGTTACGTCTACGAAACGAGTTACTGCGCCAACTGTCGCTACCGCGCCGTTCTCTCGCTGAACAAGTCGGGCGAGTTGGACGACGCCACTGCTTGCGAGTGCAGGTACGACAGCTTGAAAGAAACGCGCGTTTTTGCCCGAAAAATTGTAAATAACAGGGCTTGGGCGCGTATAATGGCGGACGATCTTGCGTAAAAACGTTGTGTTATTTGTCCGATTGGTGTACAATAAGTAAAGTTACAAAGGTTTTGCACAGTAAAAGAAAAAAGAGGTTGTTATGAACAATTCGTGGCTTATATTTTTGGTGGTGTTTGTATCGTTGATTTCGGGCGTATGCACGGGTCTGCTTGTACCTTTGCGTCAACGCTATCTCAAAATAGATCCCGAGCTATTCAAGCGCGTAAAGGTAAAGTTCCCCTCCTTTTTGTTTGCGGGTATCGGCGACAAAAAGACGACGGGCAACGTCAAAAATTTCGGCGTGATCGTTCCGATGTTTGTTTTGCACATTGTTGGGTACCTTGTTACCGCGGGAATGTGGGTAACCGTTCCGTTGCTGTACCAATACGGCGTGGAATTGAGCGAACTGTGGGCGGCTCCCGTGGTTATCGCGTTGGTGTACACGATAGCGGTGGTGATTGCGGAAGCGGTGCTTTCTCACCTCAGCGCAAAGCGCGCCGTAGCCAAAGCCGATAGCGGCGCAAACGATTGAATAAAAAAACGAGTCCGAAACAACGGACTCGTTTTTTTGCACGTAGTGCTTCAAATCTTCATTGTAAGCGCGATCCTCTTTTTTTCGAGATCAACGGACAGAACCTTGACGTCTATCACGTCGCCTACTTTAACAACGTCCAGCGGGTGTTTTACAAATTTGGAAGAGGACATTTGCGATATATGCACCAAACCGTCCTGATGTACGCCTATATCCACAAACGCGCCGAAATCTATTACGTTGCGCACCGTCCCTTTCAACACCATACCCTCTTTCAGATCTTTCATTTCCAATACGTCGCTACGCAGTATCGGCTTGGGCATTTCGTCGCGAGGGTCGCGCGCGGGTTTTTCCAATTCCGCCACGATGTCCCGCAATGTCGGTTCTCCCACGCCCAATTTGCGGGCGATTTTTTCGTAGTCGATCTTCGTTTTGGAAAGCAAGCCGACGTTGCCGATATTTTCGGGCGAGATGTTCATAAGTTGCATAAAGTCCAACGCGGCTTGATAACTTTCGGGGTGTACGCCCGTTGCGTCGAGGAAATTGTCGCCGCCCGATATGCGCAAAAAGCCCGCGCACTGTTCAAAGGCTTTTGCGCCCAACTTGTCCACATTGAGCAGTTGCCGCCTGTTTGAAAAACGTCCGTGCTTTTCACGGTAGGCTACTATGTTCTTGGCGACGGCGGTAGTCACGCCCGAAATGTACTGCAACAGCGGTACGCTTGCGGTGTTCAGGTCCACGCCTACGCGGTTGACGCAATCTTCCACTACGCCGTTGAGCGTTTCGCCCAACTTTTTTTGGTTCATATCGTGTTGATACTGTCCCACGCCTATCGATTTGGGGTCTATCTTTACCAATTCGCTCAACGGGTCCTGCAATCTGCGCGCAATGCTTGCCGCGCTTCGCTGTCCCACGTCGAACTCGGGAAATTCTTCCGTAGCCAACTTGCTTGCGGAGTACACGCTTGCGCCCGCTTCGTTTACTATTACGTACTGCACGGGCAAGCCCGTTTCGCGCAACAGCTCCACAATTACCTGTTCGCTTTCGCGCGAGGCGGTGCCGTTACCGAGTGAAATGAGGGACACGTTGTACTTTTTTATGAGGGCGGTGAGCGTCAGTTTGGCACGCGCTATCTTTTCGGGAGTTGTGGGCGCGGTGGGGTAGATGACGGCGGTGTCCAACACTTTGCCCGTTGCGTCCACTACGGCAAGTTTGCAACCCGTGCGGAAAGCGGGGTCCCACCCCAAAACCACTTTGCCCGCGATGGGCGGTTGCATAAGCAGTTGTTCGAGATTTTTGCCGAACACGGCAATTGCGCCGTCCTCCGCCTTTTCGGTGATTATGTTGCGCACTTCCGTTGCCACGCTCGGCTCTATCAAGCGCGAGTAGCTGTCGGCAATAGCCTGTTTCAACAGCGGTTCCGTGTATTGATTGGAGCGCGTCACAACGTGCCGCACAAGGTAGTCGTTTATCAATTCCTCGGGCGCAACCACCTTTACGGTTAGGACTTTTTCCGCCTCGCCGCGGTTGACGGCAAGCGTTCGATGTCCCTGAATTTTGTTGAGTTGCTCTTCGTAATGGTAGTAGTTGTCGTAGACGGTTTTGACTTCGGGCTTTTTCGCGGTGGAAGTCAGTTTGCCCAAACGGTAGGTCAAGTCGCGTATGGCGGTGCGGTAGACGGCATTATCACTGATAGCCTCCGCAATGATGTCCAACGCTCCGCTAACGGCTTCTTCGGGCGTGTTTACGCCCTTTTCGGGGTCTACGTACTCTTCCGCGATCTTTTGGACGGGTTCCGTCGCCGTTTGCAACAAAATGACGTTGCTTAGCGGTTCAAGCCCCTTTTCCTTGGCGATGGTGGCGCGAGTGCGGCGTTTGGGACGATAGGGGCGGTAGAGGTCGTCCACAGCGACCTGCGTTTCGGCAAGTTCGATCTTGTCGCGCAGTTCGTCCGTCAGTTGTCCCTGCTCTTCTATGCTCTTTAACACTTGTTCCTTTTTGTCTTGGAGGTTGCGCAAGTAGTTCAGGCGTTCGTTGAGTTTGCGCAATTGCTCGTCGTTCAGTTCGCCCGTGGCTTCCTTGCGGTAACGGGATATGAACGGAATGGTGTTGCCGTCGTCGATAAGCGCGATCGCCGCGTCCACCTGCCATTTCGCTACGTTGAGTTCTTCGGTAATTTTTTGATTTATGTCCATTGTCTGCTCCTGAAATAACGGTGCTTTTATTGTACCAAATCCGCCGCTTTTTGGCAAATGAGTCGAACCGTCTGGTAAAATGTTTTTGAAAAAAAAGGCTTCGCTTCGGGTGGCGGTCGCAACAAGTTAAAGGCTTCTCTTGGGAACACAAGAGCGCGCCACGCAAAGCAAACGTGTCCACAGAGATAAGTTTGCAACCATAATAACCGTCCCCGTCACGGCAACGCCGTTACGGGGAAGGGGGACCACGAAGTGGTGGAAGAGGAATATTGGCGACAAGTTTGGACGAA
>CANQND010000026.1 GCA_947625115.1 uncultured Clostridia bacterium
TTGCTCAACGACGGGGACGGTCTTATGTGCAGTTGTTCACCTGCTCCCCGCGTACAATAGTGTAAACAGTTCGGGCGTTTACGCCCGTCCTCAACTTGCGGCAACGCCGCAAACTTCACACGCCGCAAGGCGTACTTCACTGTGCGACAACACAACTTAACTTGCCGCACAGCGGCAAACTTCACTTTACTCGGGTGCGTGTGGTCGGTATCCCCATTGAGTAAAAAAAAGTACCGCCCGAAAGCGGTACCGAAATTGTACGTCAATAAATGAAGATTTTCTGTTTGAGGTATTCTTTGAGTTGGGCAACGGGTACGCGTTCCTGTTGCATCGTGTCGCGGTCGCGTACCGTAACGCAGCCGTCCGTTTCGGTGTCGAAATCCACCGTAATGCAATATGGGGTGCCGATTTCGTCCTGTCTGCGGTAGCGTTTGCCAATGCTCCCCGCCTCGTCGTAGTCGCAGGTAAACTCTTTGAGCAGGTCGTTGTACAGTTCCGTTGCGGGTTGAGAGAGTTTTTTGGAAAGGGGCAGAATCGCGGCTTTGACGGGCGCAAGCTCGGGGTGCAGGCGCAACACTACGCGCACGTCCCCCTCGCCGACGGTTTCTTCGTCGTAGGCGTTACACAAAAACGCCAAAAAGGCTCTGTCTGCTCCGAGGCTGGGTTCGATGACGTAGGGAACAAACCTTTCCCCCGTCACGGGGTCGGTGTAGTCGAGCGTTTCTCCGCTTGTTTCGGAGTGGTGCGTAAGGTCGTAGTCGGTGCGGTCGGCAATGCCCCACAATTCGCCCCAACCGAACGGGAACTTGACTTCAAAGTCCGTTGTGGCTTTGCTGTAAAAGCACAGCTCGTCCTTGTCGTGATCTCTCAAACGCAGGTTTTCCTCTTTCATTCCCAGCGAAAGCAACCAATTTTTGCAGAAGTTCTTCCAATAGTCGAACCATTCCAAATCGGTGTCGGGTTTGCAAAAGAACTCCAATTCCATTTGCTCGAACTCGCGCGTGCGGAAGATAAAGTTGCCCGGGGTTATCTCGTTGCGGAAAGACTTGCCTATCTGACCTATGCCGAAAGGCAGTTTGCGGCGAGTGGTGCGGCAGACGTTTTTGAAATTGACAAATATGCCCTGCGCCGTTTCGGGGCGGAGGTAAACAGTCGATGTGCTGTTTTCCGTCACGCCGATAAAGGTTTTGAACATAAGGTTGAATTTGCGAATGGACGTAAAGTCGCACTTGCCGCACGCAGGACAGCATATGTTGTGTTCGGCGATGTAGTCGCTCATCTGCTCGTTTGTCATTGCGGCGACGGTCGGGGCTAAGCCGTGTTCCGTTTGATATTGTTCGATAAGGTCGTCTGCGCGATAGCGCGTTTTGCAACTTTTGCAATCTATCAGCGGGTCGGAAAATCCTCCGATGTGTCCGCTTGCTTCCCAAGTTTTGGGGTTCATTATTATTGCGGAATCCAACCCGACGTTCAAGGGGTTTTCCTTTACGAACTTGCGGTACCACACCTGTTTGATGTTGTTTTTCAGTTCCACGCCCAGCGGACCGTAGTCCCAAGAGTTGGAAAGACCGCCGTAAATTTCACTGCCCGCGTACACAAAGCCGCGCCCTTTGCACAGGTTTACCAATTTGTCCATTGTCAGTTCTGCCATAAAATACGTTCTCCGTTGAGTAGTGATTTCATTGTAGTTTCGGCGCGGAAATTTGTCAAGTAAAAAATAGCCTTGCGAATATACCGTATATGTGGTATACTACTATAATGAAAAAGCGTAAACTCAGTTACGTAATTTATCTGCAAGGAGGTTGTTATGTACAGCAGATACGGTAATCCCTATATGCGCCGTTGGACGAGAATGGCGGCAAGAGGACAAACCCTTTCGCAAGGCGAATGTGCCACCTACAAAGGCGTGACGCGCAAAAGCGTTTTGTTGGTGCTGTTGACGATAGGCATTGCCATCGTTACGGAAATCGCATTGTGGTTTACGTTGTTCAAAGTTGTATCGGGAGATATTTCCGCCGAACAGTTGACCCAAATTATCGTTATCGGCGTGGCAATTGCGGGCGTTGCGGGCGTAGTTATGATGGTAAGCTCGATAGTGCTTCTTTTCAACGTGGACGCGGCTAAGTTTGTGGGCATTTTGTACGCGGTAATGCAGGGCGTTTTTCTCGGAACGGCGGCTGCGGCTCTCAATTTGGTTTTGCCGGGGGTAAGCCTCGCCGCGTTGATAGCCACGGGCATTGTGTTTGCGATGTGCCTGTTCCTCTACAATGTGTTGAAAGTTCGCGTGAGCAGTCGCTTCCTGCTCGGTCTGATAATAGCTTTGTGCAGTTTTTTGTTGGTGGAGTTGATTTGCGTACCGATACTGTACTTTGTTGCTATGCAATCGGGGAACGTCGCTCTAATCTTGGGAGTGCAGGCAGGAGTGGCTCTGTTCTGCGTGGTGTTTGCCACGATAACGGTGTTTTGCGACATTCAGAACATCGACTATATGGTGCAGATGGGCGCGGACAAAAAGTACGAATGGATTTTGGCGTTCAGCCTAACCACCAGCCTTGTGTACCTGTACGTACAGATATTGGAACTCCTTTTCCGCATAATTTCGCTATTTGCCATTTCCAAAAACAAGTAACTTATGAGAGAGATACTGAACAACGAACAATTGCTGGACGCGCGCGGCAACCTCGTAACGGCGGGGTATTCGCGGCATATGTACTTTGTCTTGGACAAAAAGCCGTTGCGCTACGCAAGAACAAAAGAATGGGATTTTTACCAGATACACTTTGACGGACGATACGTGCTTCAACTGACGCTCGGTCACGTTTCCTACGCAATGCAGGCTTCCGCAACGCTGTTGGACATCGCCACGGGCGAAAGGCACTCGGTGGGTACTACCGCCGCGGTAAGCCCCTCGTTCAGACGGTCGATGCCCGTCAACCCCGAGGCGGCGCAAACGGTGCAGTACTTCGACAATCATTTTCACGTGCAGTTTGAAACGACGGACAAGTTCAAACGTCTTGCCTTTACCTGCAACGACTACAACGGTATCAAGGCGGAAATCAACCTTATGCTCACCAACGTTAGCAAAGCCAAAGAAAAAATCGTCGTGGCGATACCTTTCGACAAGCCCTCGCAGTGGTATCTCAACTGCAAGGAAAACTGTTTCACCGTCAACGGCTACGTTCGCATAGAGGACGTTGCCTACCAGATAGTGAACGGTTTCGGCTTGATGGATTGGGGCAGAGGCGTGTGGCCCTACAAGCACAAATGGGTGTGGGGCAACGGCGGCACCTCGGTAAACGGCAAAAGTTTCGGTTTCAACATCGGTTGGGGCTTCGGCAACACCGAGCAGGGTACGGAAAACGCCTTTTTCTACGACAACAAAATGTACAAGCTCGGGCAGGTGCAGGAAATACGCTACGGCGACGCTTTCCGCTACATCGATGAGGACGAACGCTTTGTGTTCAGGGCGGAACCCCTCTACGACAACTTTACCCAAACGCATATCGCTTGGGTCAACAACAAGTGTCATCAGGTTTTCGGCAGATGGACGGGCTACGTGGTGTTGGACGACGGTTCCAGATTGGACATTCCTCCCTTTGTGGCGTTTTGCGAACACGCCGACAACCGTTGGTAAAACGCAACCGCGCTTCGGCGGTAGCTTAGCGGCAAAAATTTTGTCATAAAAAGTCGTTTCGGCGCATTTATTATAGCAAAAAGCGTCGGAGCGACAATTTGAAAGAATATATAATCGAGCGCGTTGTAGAAATTGCCGATTACCTTGTGGAACGCAAGTGTACCGTGCGGGAAGTGGCAAACGTCTTTTGCGTGAGCAAATCCACCGCGCACAAGGACCTTGCCGAGCGGTTGCCCTTGATCGACGGCGAACGCTACCGTCTTGTGGCAAACGTGTTGGAACGCAATTGGGAGGAGCGGTGCACCCGCGGCGGCGAAGCAACGCGCAACAAGTACAAAAACGAATAAAAAACAGGGCTTTTGGCACATTTTTATAGTGATTTGGCGAATAAGCGGTTTGGCTGTTAGTCAGACCGTTTTTGTATACCCGCCATACGGGCAGAATTTTGTTTTGAGAGATACGGTTTCGGAAATTTGCCCAATCGACTTAACGCAAACGAAAAACCGCTTGCACAGGCAAACGCTGTACGTCACATAGAAAATTTGCGTATTTACGCAAAAATTCTCAATAGCCGCTTGACGACAAGCATATTTCTTGCTATAATGGATAAAAATCAAAGCGAGGGATACTATGGAGATTGCAAGAAATCATTATTTGCAAAAGCTCATCGATCACAAGCAGAACGGGCTTGTTAAAATCATTACGGGTGTACGTCGGTGCGGCAAGTCGTACTTGCTTTTTGCATTGTTTTACAACTATCTTTTGAAAGAGGGCGTACCCGACGACCATATCGTTCGAGTTTCGCTTGAAGACTACGGCAACAAAAAGTTGCAAGATCCCGACGAACTATATGCGTTTGTCAAGGCGCAAATAAAGGACGCCTCTCCGTACTATATTCTTTTGGACGAGATACAACTTGTTCCGAGTTTCGAGAGCGTTGTCAACGGGTTTTTGCACATTCCGAATGCGGATATTTATGTAACGGGGAGTAATTCCAAATTTTTGTCGAGCGATATTATCACGGAATTTCGCGGACGCGGCGACGAGATACGCGTTTTTCCGCTCAGTTTTGCGGAGTTTTACTCTGCGTTGGAGCCTGATACGCCTTTTTCTCGGGCTTGGTTACAATATGCTACCTACGGCGGAATGCCGCTGTGCCTTTCGATGAAATCGGAGGCAGACAAGGCAAAATATTTGCAAGATTTGTTTGCGACAACCTATCTTGCGGATATCATCAATCGCAACAACCTAAGAGGAAATGTTGAAATCAGCGAACTCACAGATATTCTCGCCTCTTCAATCGGCTCGCTTACCAATCCTTTGAAGCTGTCAAATACTTTTAATTCGCAAAAAAAACTAAAACTCTCCGCAAACGCGATATCGGCGTATCTTGATTATCTGCAAGACGCATTTCTTATTGAAAGGGCAGTTCGATACGACATCAAGGGCAAAAAGTATATAAACACGCCGTCTAAATATTATTTTGTTGATACGGGTCTACGAAATGCGCGGCTGTCCTTTCGTCAACAGGAATACAATCACATTATGGAGAACGTCGTCTACAACGAATTGAAACTGCGCGGTTATTCGGTTGACGTGGGAATGGTGGAAACCAATATGAAAGTAAACGGCGCGTCGCAGAGAAAGCAACTCGAAGTGGATTTCGTCGCCAATATGGGCAGTCGCAGATATTATATTCAGTGCGCCTACCGTATGTCGGACGAGGAAAAGCGCGAGCAGGAACAGGCTTCTCTTCTCGATATAGGCGACGCTTTCAAAAAGATTATCATTGTTGGCGAAGAAGTGCTGACAGGCTACAATGAACAGGGAATTTTGATTGCTTCGCTCTCCGATTTTCTTTTCGATCCCGTAAAGACATTGAATTGGTAAGAAAAACCAAATTCAAACCAATGAGAAAAATAAAGGTTCTATAATATATTGCGGTGTGAGTAAATCATATTCGACAACGAAAAAGCCCGAGAGCCAAAAACTCTCGGGTATTTTGTTCGATTTGCCCAAAGGCGTAGTATTCCGAAAATTTATTTCGTTTCTTTGTCAACGCGGCGTTTTGGCACCCCGTTTGCTTTTTTCGCGCTATACGGCAGGTTTTGCGGCGCGCTTTTTGCTTTTCAGTTCCTGCTCCAATTTGTCGCAGGCTACAACAAGTTCTTCCTGCGTTTCGCTCACGTCCACGCCGTCGAGAATGTTTTGCAGGCGATACTCCGTGTTGAGGTAGCGTATCGTCTGGTAGCCTATCACGGTGGTGAGAGTGCCGTTGGCAAGCCCCTGAACGCTGCTGTCCACAATGGCGGCTATCGCGTTGCCCAAAATAGGTATTCCCTTTACCGCCGAACCCATCGTCTGCACAACGCTGTGACCGATGTTCATTCCGCCCAGCCCGTAGGCAATGAGGGCGTTTTGCAACACTCTGCCGACAATCTTGGCAAAGCGCGCGTTGGAGGGGCGAAAGCCGTACAGGTACACAAGGTCCTTTATTAGTTGCACGTTGAGGAACACGACCAAAGCCGCGTCCACCTTTGCCGTTTGAGAAATTGCCGAGTACGCGGCGCATTTAAGGCTGCTCTTGAAGATCATATCCTTTGCGTTTTTCTTCACCGAGCCTTGATACAGCTCGGTAAGAGTTTGTTTCAGCTTTTCCTCGTCGCCCGTTTTCAGCGCGATAGCCAACCGTCCCACGGTTTCGCTGTCGTACCAGCCTACTCCCTCCACTTTGGCTGTGAGGTCGATTATCTTTTCCGCAATTTCGTGACGTAGTTTTTTGTTGTGGCGTTTGGCTTCCTTGGCGGTGTAGGCGTTTACGTTGGTTACAAACGCGCCCGTGTTGACGATTTTTGCAAGGGGAACGATAAACAGGCACACAAAAACTATCAGCGACGCTCCGCCCACGGCGTAGCCTGCGTATTCGTTCATTTCGTACACGCGCATTGTCAAAAAGAACAAACACACAAACAGCGCGACGCCCACAAGCCCCACGCACATTGTCAACAGTAGTTTCGCGCCTCTCACGTTTTGGCGGTGAGTGTATTTTTGTTCGTATTCGTATATCGTCATTTTGCCTTTTTCGTTTTTAGGCGCGGAGTCGGACGGCGTTGCCGACGTTTGCGGCAGTTGCTCCGCCCCGTCGTGTTTTTTACTCATTTGTATCTCCTTTGGTTAAATTGCTTTTAAGTTTGTCCCACAGATTATATCTTTCGGGGTGCATTATGGCGTTGGCAAATTTCTCCTTTACGTCGGGATAGCTCTGCGCAAGTTCGCCAAGCAGTTGTTTCATATGTTCGCGCTCCGTGTGGTGATTGACGGGGCAGGGGTTTTTTACCACGGGCAACTGTTTTGCAAAACCGCTCAAATCGCGTTCGGCGATGTAAATCATCGGGCGCACAAGCGTCACGCCGCTACGCGACATATAGCTCACGGGTTGAAAGGTGTTCAGCCGCCCCTCGTAAAACAAACTGAGCAAAAAGGTTTCCACAACGTCGTCGCGGTGGTGTCCGAGGGCAAGTTTGTTAAAGCCGCGCTTGGTTATTTCTCCGTTGAGTGCGCCCCGCCTCATTTTCGCGCACAGACTGCACGGGTTGGACTCTTTGCGAACATCGAAAACAACTTCGCCTATGTCCGTTTTGACAAGGCTGTACTCCACGCCCAACTGATCGCAGTAGCGTTGAACGGGTTCAAACAATCCGTCGCAAAACCCCATATCCACCGTTACGGCAAGCAATTCTATGTCTGTTTGAAAGTACTTTTTGTAAGCGGCAAGCAATGTCAGCAATGCCAGACTGTCCTTTCCGCCCGAAACGCCCACGGCAATCTTGTCGTGAGGCACTATCATATTGTAGTCGTTTACCGCGCGCCTAAACGGCGAGAGCAATTTGTTTTGTTCCATACACCAATTGTACATTGCCCGCGCTTTTTTTGCAAGTTTTTTGGAAAATTATTTTGTCGGCAGTTTACAAAACAAATAAAAAATGCTATCATTAGCTTACTTAAATTTTACAAAAAAGGAGATCTCGTTATGAAATGGATTTGCAATGTTTGCGGCTACGTTCATGAGGGCGACACTCCGCCCGAGGTTTGTCCTCTGTGCGGCGTCGGTTCCGAAGAATTTACCGCCGAAGAAGAGTAATTTTATCCCGAGCGCAGGGTTACGGCGCACAAAAAATCAAGGAGAAAAATTTTATGAAATTTGTTTGTTCTGTGTGCGGATACGTATACGAGGGGGACGAAGCCCCCGAAAGATGCCCTCAATGCAAAGCTCCCAAGGAAAAGTTCGTTGCGCAAAAAGACGATCTGACTTGGGCTTCGGAACACGTGGTGGGAGTTGCCAAGGGCGTTCCTCAGGATATTTTGGACGACTTGCGCGCCAATTTCAACGGCGAGTGCAGCGAAGTGGGTATGTACCTTGCAATGAGCCGCGTGGCTTTCCGCGAGGGCTATCCCGAAATCGGCTTGTATTGGGAAAAAGCCGCTCTCGAAGAGGCTGAACACGCCGCCAAATTTGCGGAATTGCTGGGCGAAGTTGTTACCGACAGCACGGCTAAAAACCTGCAAATGCGTATCGAGGCGGAAAACGGCGCGACAATGGGCAAAACTCAATTGGCAAAACGCGCAAAGGAACTCGGCTTGGACGCCATTCACGACACCGTTCACGAAATGGCTCGCGACGAAGCGCGTCACGGCAAGGCGTTCCTCGGCTTGTACAACCGTTATTTCAAAAAGTAAAAAAATGTTCCCGACCAATTGTCGCTCGGGACATTCGACCAAAAAAGGCTTCGCTTCGGGTGGCGCGACGGAAGTCGCTTAAAGGCTTCTCTTGACGACGCAAGAGAAGCTGTCACCGATAGGTGACTGATGAGTTTCGACTACCGAAACAAGTTAAATTCCCGCGCCACCCTCGTTGCAGATTATTTTTGGTCGAACACCCTCGCTCCTTGTGTTACAAGGTCCCCGACCACCCACCCCTGTCCGCAGGGATAAAGTGAATAACTGTGTATAAAGTTATTCAATGTTTTATTACATTTTGTCCGTAGGTTGCAAGTCGGCAACAGTGTCAAAGGCTTCTCTTGACGACGCAAGAGCGCGCCACGAAAAGCAAATGTGTCCTGTGGACACTTTGCCGTGAGCGCGGGCAAGTTGGGGCTTTTCTAATGTCCCAACGCAGTCGTCACCGATAGGTGACTGATGAGTTTCGACCTAAAAAGCAAGTTGCATACTTGAAAGTAGCGCGGGCAAGTTGGGGCTTTTCTAACGCCCCAACGCAGTCGGCGTCCGCAGGACTACGAATGAGTTTCGACCTGAAAAGCAAACTATATATTGAAAAAATTCCCTCTGTGTCAACACAAAGGTTTTTTTGTTAGAAGTAATTGCAATATAAAGTTATTTTCAAAGTTGTAACGCATTTAACCGAGCTTGTTGCAAATATTCCTCTTCCACCGCCTAATGGCGGTCCCCCCTTCCCCGTAGTTTCGCGTGGCTCACGACGGGGACGGTCTTTGGGGAACACGTCTTGCGGTGGTTGAGTTCCGACCTGAAAAGACAGCTATATATCGTTAAAATTCCTATTTGACGTAAAAGCGGGCTTTATATTTCATTACTTTCACGCAAACATAATTTTTGAGTTACTGCCGCACGCGGTCGTCGCAGAAAACGCCCCGATATTTATCGCAAAACTTTTTTGTGCCTAATTTCGCAAAAAATGGCAGGCGTATTGCAAAAAACCGACGATTGGGGCGGAAAAATTTGCCTGTTGCAATTACCGCAATATTGTAGTATAATAGTATACGTAGCAATATATCCCCCATTATGCCCGACGCATTTTTTGCGCGGGACGCACAACGGAGAGATTATGAAAAACAGTCATATTGCAAAGACCGTACTGCTTGTAGTATTGGTTTTGTCTTTGGTTACGTCTGCGGCGTTGTTATGCGCGTGCGACGCAATAACGGAAAAATTGTACGTGGGCTACACGGGCGTGGTTACGGTCGGGGGCGAATTGGACTTGTCCCTGCTGACCGTCAAAGTGGCGGGTCCGTTCGGTACGCGCGTGCTTTCGGCGGAAGAGTACACCGTGAGCGAGTTGGATAGCTCCACTCCCGGCACCAAAACGGTAACGGTAACTTACAATGGGGTAAAAGTCCTCACCGCCACGGTCGAAATCGAAGTGGTGGCGCAACAAGGTACGCTTCCCGCCAAACTTTCCTCTGTTTCGGCGCGGTACGACGGCGGAGATCTTGTGGTGGGCGACACTCTCGACAGCAGTAAAGTGACCGTCACCGCTCTCTACACAGACAATACAAGCAAAACCGTAACGGATTGGACTCTTTCGGGCTTTGACGGTTCCGTCGCGGGCGAACAAACGGTCACCGTCACCTACACAGAAGAGGGCGTAACCAAAAGCGCGACTTTCACCGTCAAGGTGTGGGCTTCGCCTCTTGCGGCGATAGAAGTGACCTACACGGGCGGCGACATTTTCGTCGGCGAAAGGATAGACCACAGCAAAGTGCAGGTGATAGCATCCTTTGAAAACAACGAAAGCAGTCCCGTAACTAATTTCACGCTATCCGACGAATTTTTTGAAAACAAAGGTACGCAAACGGTAACGGTAAGTTACACTTTGAGCGGCGTAACGCAAACGGGTACTTTCACCGTAAACGTCAAGGGGCTTATCCCCGAAAGGTTGGACGTTTCCTACACGGGCGGAAAAATTCTTTTGGGAACGCAACCCGATCCGAGCAAGCTCGTTGCCACCGTGTTTTACACCAACGGCACAAGCAAGATTGTAAACGTCAACTGCGGCACCGTTGATAGCACCGAAACGGGCGTAAAAGATTGGGAAATTTCCTATTCCGAAAACGACGTCACTGTCACCGCTATCGTAAAGATAACGGTAACCGATTCGCTCGGTCCCAAAGAGCCTACGGAAGCCCCCTACGACGTGAACGTCATTGCCAACGAGGATCTGTCGATACACTTCCTTATGTTGGGCAACAAATTCACCGGCGACAGCGTGTACATCAAGGCGGGCGAAACGGACATTCTCATCGACGCGGGTTCGCGTTACAGCAGTGCGTCCACGATAATCAACTACGTCAATCAATATTGCGACGACGGCATATTGGAGTACGTTGTAGCCACGCACGCCCACCAAGACCACATTGCGGGCTTCATTACGGGGGAAAGTAACGGCGGCGGCGTGTTGGACAAGTTCCAAGTGGAAACAATTATCACCTATGCGCGCAAGAGTTCTACTTCCAATGTGTCGGGTTACTTTACCAACAAGGTAAATCAATTGAAGAGCAAAGGCACCAACGTGTTTACCGCTTTGGACTGCGTAGACAACGCCAACGGCGCGCAAAAGGAATTTCAACTTGCCGACGGCATTTCGATGGAGATACTCGATCAGAAATACTATCATCAAAGCACCGATAACGAAAACAACTATTCCGTCTGCCTTATGATAAAGCAAGGCGAAAACAACTACCTGTTTACGGGCGATTTGGAGGGCGCGGGCGAAAGGTCGCTTGCACAACTTAACGATTTGCCAAAAGTAAAATTGTGGAAAGGCGGACATCACGGCTCCTACACGGCGGGCGACGCCACGTTGTTGCAGGAAATTCAGCCCGAAACGATATGTATCTGCACCTGTATGGGTACCACCGAGTACACAACCACCAATCACATTTTCCCCGCGCAGGAATTTGTGGAGCGCGTGGCAAAGTACACCGACAGGGTGTACTGCACTACGGACGGAACGCAGTACGGTAGCGACAGTGACAAAACGTGCCGTCCCGCAAACGGCAACATTGTGTTCGCCTGCACAGACGAACAGATAACAATGTACTTCTCCAACAACAACACCAAGTTGAAAGATACGCAGTGGTTCAAGTCCAACCGCACCTGCCCTGCGTCTTGGAAATAACGAAACAACTTGTACTGCGGCACAGCCCTTTGCGGGGCTGTGTCTTTGATTGCATATGACAAAACGCAATTCGGACGGCGCGGTTGCGCGTTCGCAAGACAACGCCGTTGCAAAACGGCGAAAAATTTTAACAACATCTTTGATAGCGGCGTTGGCGGTCGTTTCGGCAACGCTGTTTCTCGTAGGGTACTGTTTGGGTTGGTTGGGCGGCACATTCGGTTTGCACGCGTACAGCAAAGAGCTGTACAACGTCGAGGCTATTGCTTCCGAACAGCTTTCGGTGCATTTTTTGCAAATGAAAGAGCTTAACGGCGACGCGGTGTACATCAAGGCGGGCGATACCGACGTGCTTATCGACGCGGGTTCGGACTATTCCGCCGCCCTCTCCGTCAAGAACTACGTAAACAGATTTTGTACCGACGGCAAGTTGGAGTACGTCGTAGTCACTCACGGCGATTTCGACCACTACGCGGGGTTCTTGGGAACGGCGTATGCCGAAAGCCTTTTTGATAGCTTCGACGTGGAAGTGTTGATACAGTTTTCTCAAACCAATTCCGACGGGGAAAACTTTCGGAAGTTTTGCGCCGCGCGCGACAGGGCGGCAGAGCGGGGAATGAAAGTGTACAACGCTCTCGATTGCTGTAAAGGCGCGGAGGGCAAACGCGTGTTTACCCTTGCCGACGGCATAACGATGGAAGTGCTGTACCACGAGTACTACGAAAACTTTGCCGAGGAGAACAACTACTCGGTGTGTTTGCTTGTAAAGCAGGGCGACAACCGCTATCTGTTCACGGGCGATCTGGAAAAGGAGGGCGAACTGTCGCTACTTGAACACAATCCCGATTTGCAAAACGTCACGCTGTACAAGGCGGGACATCACGGCTCGGAAAATTCGTCGGGAGAGGAGTTGTTGAAGCGCGTAAGACCGCAATATGTGTGCGTTTGCGCCGTTGCGGGTAGCTTTGAGTACACCGAAGAGGGGACCAAAACGTTTCCATCTCAAAATTTTTTGAACAGAGTTTCGCATTACACCGACAACGTTTACGTAACCAACTACGCTGTTTTCAACGGCGAACAGCCCGAAGCCGAGCAAATAGTCAAACCGCTTAACGGCGACATAGTGTTTGCCTGTACCGACGGCAAAACGACAATGTACTTTTCGCAAAACGACGACAAACTGAAAGACAGCGATTGGTTCAAAGAAAACAGAGATGTTCCTTGGTTGTGGAGGCAAAAATGATAACATTTACTTTTGAGGGAAATTCGCACGGCGGCGGCTATGCGGGAACGGTGCGCGGCTTGCCAAGAGGGTTTACCTTTTCGGCGGAGCGCGTCAACAAGGAGCTGGCGTTGCGCAAGCGCGGCTACGGGCGGAGCGACAGGCAGGATTTCGACGACGAGGTTTCCTTTGAGGGAGCGGCGGGCGACCAAGTGACCGTGGGCGACGAAGTTAAATTTTTCCTGCCCAACGCGTGCAGGGAAAACCGTCCCGAAATAACGGCTTTGCGTAGCGGACACGTCGACGTGGTGGGGCGCGAACGTTTTCCCGACAAAACCGTGAGGGAGTTAGCCGAAGAGGCAAGCGCGCGCAACAGCGTGTGTTACGTGGTGTTGGGAGCAATTTGCAAGCAACTCTTGGAGCGGCGCGGCGTGTACGTTTACCACTACGTGGAAAAAATCGGCGGCATTGCCTCGCGCAACCGTTACAGCTTCGGTTTGTCCGAAAAGCAACCCCATTTCGCGGTTTTGCACTGTCCGTGCCGCTACGCAACGGGACTTATGCAACAAGCTATCGACAACGCGCGTCAACGCGGCGACAGCTTGGGCGGCATTGTGGCAGTGGGCGCAACGGGCGTTCCTGCGGGGCTGGGCGAAATTTTGCCCTACGCGGCTCGTTTGGACGCCGTTATTGCCGCCAATCTCGTTGGCATACCCTCCGTCAAGGGCATTTCTTTCGGCATAGGCAACAAGTACGCCGACATCGACGGCGTTGCCGCTCACGACGAACTGTGCGTCGAGCAGGGCAAAATTGCCTACGCCACCAACAAATGCGGCGGCATTGTGGCGGGCATAACCACGGGCAGAGATATTTTGTGTCACTTAACGGTCAAGCCCGTCCCAACGGTAAAGGGGGTGCAGACGGTGGACAGCGTAACAAAGCAATGCGTACCGCAACACTTTGAGCGCGCCGACGTGTGCGTCGTACCCAATGTCGGCGTGATAGGGGAAAATATTCTTGCCTACGTCCTTGCGGACAAAATGGAGGAGAGAGGTCTGCTATGAAAAAAATCGACGACGCGCGTATCGACTACGGTAAGTTTGTGCTTGACGACTACCGCGACGACAGCATTGTTACGGACAGACACATAGCGGAAATCTACGGCATACGCGGCAAAAACGTGTTTTACCTGCCTCGCGGCGAACAGGCGAAAACCTTTGCCTGCGCACAGCGGCTGTGCAAGTGGTTTTTGCGCAGGCGGTTGGGCGCGGGAAACAGAGTTGTGGCTGTGGGCGGAGGAAGTATCGGCGACGTTACGGGCTTTGCCTGCGGCATTTACAAGCGCGGAGCATTGCGGTTGTTGCACGTACCCACAACGGTGGTGGCAATGGTGGACAGCGCGATAGGCGGCAAAACGGCGTTGGACGTTGACGGCGTAAAAAACGCCGTAGGCAACTACTTTTTCGCCGACGTGTTGACGGACTTTTCCTTTTTGGCGACGTTAGGCGACGATCAACTGCTAAGCGGCAAGGGAGAAATACTGAAATATTTTATGCTTTGCGGCGATCCCGACTTGGTAAAACGCCCGCTAAACGAACAGATAGCTTTTTGCGCCGACTACAAGCGCGAGGTGTGCTTGCGCGACCCCTACTGCGAGGGCGAACGCAACAAATTGAATTTCGGTCACACGGTGGCACACGCTATGGAGCTTGCGCTCGGTTTGCCTCACGGAGTTGCCGTTGCAAACGGAATTTTTTACGAAACGTCGCTTGCTTTCCGTCTTGGGTTGTGCGACGCAAATTATGCCGAACATTGGCGCAATTTGGCGAAATCGCTGTTTGACGTCTACCCCTTTACGGAAGAAATGGCGGAAAGCCTTTTGCAGGACAAAAAGAACGTAAACGGGCAAATCGGGTTTGTGCTTCCTGCGGAGTTCAAACCCGTGCTGTTGGATATTTCTCGGGTAAAAGCGTTGCTTTTGCAGTGATGTACGCGTACAGGGTTATATGATAGCATTTAACGACAAATTCGAGTTGCGTTCCGATGTGCAGTGCAGCGACAAATCTCTCACGCACCGCGCCTTTATCGCCGCGGCAATTGCCGATAGCAAGAGCGTGATACGCAACGTAACTTTTTCGCGGGACGTGCTTTCCACGGTGGAGGCGTTGCGCGCTTTGGGCGCGAACATAGCGATAAAAGGCGATTGCGCGGTCGTTACGCCCGTTGTTTCGCCGCCCGAGGGGCAAGTTGTTCTTAACTGCGGCAACAGCGGCACCACGGCGCGATTGCTTGCGGGCGTTGCGGCGGGTTTGGGCGTAAACGCGGTGTTCACGGGGGACGAAAGTCTTTCCAAACGCCCGATGGATCGCGTCGTAAAACCGTTGCGGCGGCTTGGAGCGGATATTTTTCTGCGAAATGACTGTCTGTTCGAGTGCAGAGGCGGCGCGTTGCGCGGCGCGGAGATCATTTCCGAAGTAAATTCCGCTCAGGTAAAGAGCGCGGTTCTTTTTGCGGGGCTGTTCGCCGAGGGCGAAACGGTGTACTCCGAGCGTTGCCCCACGCGGGATCACACCGAAATTTTACTGCGCGAATTGGGGGCGGATATTGCCGTCGGGCAGAGCGTTTCCGTCAGGAAGAGCCGTATTCGCGGTTTTGAAACGGTTTTGCCCAACGACCCGTCGTCGGCGGCGTATTCGGTGGCGTTGGCGTTGTTGACAAAACGCGAAGCTCTGTTTACCGACGTGCTGTTGAACGAGCGCAGAATGGGCTTTTACCGAGCGTTGCAACGCGCGGGCGCGCGTATACAATTTGTAAACGTACGCTCCGTTTTGGGCGAAAAGGTGGGGGACGTGGAGGTTTTGCCGAGCGAACTTTCCCCTCTGACGTTAAGCGCGGCGCAGGCGGCGGACGCGATAGACGAAATTCCTTTGCTTGCCGTCATATCGCTGTTTACGGCGGGTACGCACACATTTGAGGGCGTTTCGGAACTTGCTTTCAAGGAGAGCGATCGCATAGAGGCGATATTGCATATGGCGAGCGTGGCAAAACAGCGTGCTGAATTTTGTAACGGCACGCTCACCGTTCATTCCGATGGAAAACCTCTTGCAAAAAGGCGTTTCAAAACTTTCGGCGATCATCGAGTAGCTATGTGCGAGGCGGTAGCTTGCATTGCGGCGGGCGGCGGCTGTATCGACGACGCGCCCTTTGACGTATCTCACCCGAATTTTTTGTCCTCGATAGGCGTTTGCCCCCTCAAATTGGGGCTTATCGGCACGCACGTTGCGCAAAGCGTTTCGCCGCGTATGCAAACCTATCTTGCAATGCAGGCGGGGGTGTGTTGCAGTTACGTAACGGTAACTCTCCCCGAAAACGTTTCCGACGGCGAATTGTTGCGCGTTGCGCAGAGTTTTGACGGGCTGAACGTCACAATGCCTTTCAAAACGCGTATGGCAAAGCTGTTGAAAGCCGACGTTCCCGCGGTGAACACCATCGGAAAAAATATCGCCGCGACATCTACCGACGGCTACGGTTTGACGCGCCCTCTTGAAAAGCACGGCGTTTGCTTTGCGAAAAAACCGCTGTGGATAGTGGGAGCGGGCGGAGCCGCCGAGTCCTGCGTGTGCGAACTGCTCAAATACGGCTGTCAATTGCAGGTAATCAACCGCACGGAGGCAAACGCAAAACGTTTGCGCGACAAGTACTCCCTGCCCGAAAGCGTTGCCGATCCCGAGGGCGTGCTTACTTTCCTGCCCGAGTGCGCATTTGAAAAACAGATCGTTCTGCCCGAAAGTTGCAAATTTGTGTTTATCGCGGCGTATATGGGTAAGAGCGGCGTGCGTTTACAGGCGGAAGAACGCGGCTTGGTAGTGGCGGACGGGTTTGAAATGAACTATTTTCAGGGCGCGCTGGGCTTTTCGCTGTGGACGGGTACCGCCGTGCAGGACGACTACGAGGGCTACCTCAAATATGTAAAGGAGTTCGATTACGTTTAGATATGAAAATACTGTTGCTTAACGGAGTAAATCTCAATATGCTTGGCAAGCGCGATCCCGCGCTGTACGGCAGGGACACCCTCGCTCAATTGGAAAACAAGGTTATTTCCTACGCCGCCGAGCGCGGCGCGGAAGTGGTTTGCAGGCAAAGCAACTGCGAGGGCGAACTTGTGGATATTTTGCAACGGACGGATTGCGACGGCATTGTGTTCAACGCGGGCGCGTACAGCCATTACAGCTACGCGCTCAGGGATTGCATAGAGTGTTTGAGCGTACCCGTTGCGGAAGTGCATATGACCAACGTGGACAAGCGGGAAGAATTTCGCCGCACGGACGTACTCCAAGAGGTTTGCGCCGCCCGTTTTTGCGGCAAAGGCGTACAGAGCTATCTGGACGCGGTGGACTTTTTGATAGGCAAGTAACGCGTTTGCAAACGCTCTGCGGGAGAACAAATGGAAAAAATTGTACTTATCGGATATGCCGCCACGGGCAAAACGTCCGTCGGCAGAATACTTGCCGAAAAGCTCGGTTGGGAGTTTTTCGATACCGACGCGCAAACGGAACTGCGCGCCCGAATGAGCGTAATGGAAATTTTCGCTCGTTACGGCGAGGAGGGCTTTCGCCTGTTGGAAACGCAAACCCTGCAATTGCTTGCTCCGCGCACGAACTGCGTCATCGCTTGCGGCGGTGGGAGCGTTTTGTCGCCGCAATTTGAGGATTTTGCACGCGGCGCGACGGTGGTGTGGCTCCAAGCCTCGGCGGAAAACGTCGCCTCTCGTCTGGTGGCGGGTACGCGCCCTCTCGCAGACGGCAAAAGCGCGGAGGAACTCGCCCGCGAAATGGACAAGCGGGAACAGTTTTACCGCCGCTACGCAACCGTAACGCTCTCCACCGACGACTGTTTGCCGCACGAGGCGGCGGAAAAGTTGATAAAAACAATCCGACCAAACGCAATGCGATACGGTTGACTAACGCAACCGACCCCTTGTCGCTCGGGTATTCGCCCAAAAAAGGCTTCGCTTCGGGTGGCGCGACGGAAGTCGCTTAAAGGCTTCTCTTGACGACGCAAGAGAAGCTGTCACTGCAAGTGACTGATGAGTTTCGACCTGAAAAGCAAGTCATATATTGTTAAAAATTCCACCTAAAATCAACGTAAATATTTTTTATATATTAGTAGAAATTCCATTATAAAAAAGTTTGTTTCAATACTCGAAATTCACGTGTCTGCAAATGCAGACAAACTACAACTGTTTTCGGATATTCCTCTTCCACCGCCTAACGGCGGTCCCCCTTCCCCGTAGGTTCGCGTTACTCACCGACGGGGACGGTTTATATAGCGGCTCCTCTTCCCACGCAAGTATTAGCGTACTTGTGCGGGGACACGTTTTGCACGACGGGGACGGTTTATATTTCAGTTGTTGACTCACTCCCTGCGTTCAATAGTATAAACAATTCGGGCGTTTACGCCCGACCTCAACTTGCGGCAACGCCGCAAACTTCACTCGCCGTAAGGCGTACTTCACAGCGAAGCTACTTCACTTGCCGCGTAGCGGCAAACTTCGCTATCCTCGGGCGAATGTCCCGAGCGATTCTCATTACGTATATCCGATAAAAAAACGACGCAATGTGTTGCGTCGTTTTTTCAACTATGAGTTTTTGCGTTAAGCCGCTTTCTTTTGGTTCTTTTTGTTTTTGAACAGTTTTACCACCAACACCACAAGCAATGCCGCAACAAGCGCGACGCTGGATATGACGGAGAACAACAAGCCGAGATCTACGGGTTCGGTTTCCGTTTCGGGAGTGGTGCTGTCGGTGTTACCGTCGTCCTCTTGCGGTTCGGGAACTTTCAGCAACGTGTTCCAAGCCTCTTCGTCGGGGAGGAATTTGCTTGCCACAAGAATGTTGGAGAATGTTCCGTTTTGCGCCGTTTCGTCCTCTTCCAAAGTGAGCGCGCCCACGTTTACCAACAATTCCACCTGTTCCTTTGTAAGGAAGTCTTTGACGGTGATGTCCTCGTCGTTGAGCTTGTAGCTGCTCATTGTCCAATTGACAATGTATTTTTCGGCGTCCTCGTTTTCCGTATCGGTGGCGGTGGCGTAGGTTCCGAGAGAGATCATTTCCACCTGATCGAAGTAAACGCTACCTTGGCTGGGCGATTTGCCGTCCAAACTGCCGTTAAACAGCGCGATACGTACCGTTTGCGACTCGTTGCCCGTCAGCACGGTGATGTATTGGCGAGTCCAACCGTCGTATTCGCTCGAAAGGTACGATTGACCGAGTGCTTGCTCGTTTTCGCCAACCTCTTTGCCCTCCGCGATAAGACGTTCGCTACGTTCGAGAGTTGCGTCGGTGTTGAGCAGGTAGAAGTGCGGCTGTGCAGTGCCGTCCGTTCTCACCAAAACCGACAGAACGTACAGCGTCCTTGCCGAAAGGTTTATCTCGTTGGAGAAATATCCGAAACTTGTGCTTGCCACGTTGTTTACGCACAAAATGTTGCGTTGTACGTCGTCAAGGTTCGTTCCGCTTGCAGAAGTGGGCGCGAGATCGCTGTATCTGAGCGTTTGACTGCCCGCAACGTTTGCCGCAAGGCGGTCGATACCCGTTATTTCTTCGTTACCTCTGCCGTCGCGGTAGAGAATGTTATCTCCCGCAAAGGCGGGCGTCCAACTCGACGGTTGTTGCGCGGTGTTGTTGAGCGCGGAAAAACTTCCGTTGGAAATGGTGGGAGAGGGCGTTTCGCCTTTCAACTCCAATTTCTTGGCGTAGGTTCCGCTGCTGGCGTTGTTGTAGTCCTTGGAAGAAATTCTTTCGTAGGCGGGGCTGGTGATGTACATCGTGCCGCTGGGGAAAAGCTCTTTTTTCGTGTCCTCTTCGGAGTAGCTTTCGCTGTTGCCGAAAGATACCATTATGCTGATTTCCTTAACGTTGGTGTCGGGCTTGATGTACACGTCGTATTTGACCCAACCGCAGTTGGAATC
>CANQND010000027.1 GCA_947625115.1 uncultured Clostridia bacterium
AACTACCATTATACCAGAGATTTATATGAACTTCTTTTTTTTCTTCGGGTGTTGCACTTGATAGTATAATTCACCATTGTTGCAAAAAAGACCGACAAGCAGTCGGTCTTTTGTTTTTTGCAATTATTCTCAGCTGTTATTCGTCCTGCGGTTCGCCTTCGGCGGGCGAGTTTTTTACGTGATCCTGCAACAGTTCGTTTACCTGTCGGCAAAACTCGGCGGCGATTTGTTTGCGGTCAAGCCCTCGTTCTTCGTAGTCGCTGTAATACGACGGGTAGCCTATCACCATTTTGTTCAGCTTGGAGTGGTAGTAGACGGGGTAAATAGGTATGTCCTCGCCGTGTCGTTTGCGATAGTACTTGGCAAGATACACAAACCCCGCAAAGAACTCCGTCATTTTTTCGTGGTAGCCCTCGTTGCTGTTTTCGGGAAAGACAAGCACGCCTATATCATTGTCCAACACCTGCATGCTCTTGTGCAAAGTGGCGATGAAACGTTGGTCGTTGTAGCTGGGAATGACGCGCAGTCCCTTGTAGAACCACCCCGAAAAACAAGCTTCAAATGCGGCGAGAATGGTCGCGACAAACTTGTTCTTGTGCCGTTTTTGAATGAAGTACACGTCTTTGAGATAGCGATAACGCTGTTTCCATTTGCCGAGCATAGGGTAGGCTCCCCACGGCGCGACGGTCGCGGGCATATACAGATTGTAAACCAACGGACCGAACATAGCCTCGTGATTGGCAACGTAAATTGCCTTTTGGGGAAGATCTCCCGAAAGGCTCACGATTTTGGGCTTTTTGAAAAACAGTTTCAAAAACCTCGCAGTACCTTTCCACACGGGTTGGTTCTTTTTTATTTTGTTTTGGTCTTTTTGTTTCATCGATACAAACCCAAGTATATTGTACACCAAAACGCCGTTTTGTTCAACTCTTTTATTCGATAGGCGCAATTTTGGCAATTTATTTTCGGTAAAATCACATCGCGCAGGGCGTTCGATACGCGCTCAAAGCACAAATTGGCGCAAAACTATTTACCTTTCGCGCTTTTTAAGTTAAAATATGTAGTGTAAAGCGCGCCGCACAAAGGGCGTCGCGCTCAATAAATTAAAAAGGACATCGCTATATGTTCGATATACTTGTTGTAGAGGACGACAAAAACACGCGCAAGTTGCTTTCCGTGGTTATCGGCGGCAACGGTTACAACGTTTTGGAAGCTAAAAACGGTGAAGAAGCGTTGTACGTGTTGGAACACAATCACGTGGACCTTATGGTGCTGGACGTAATGATGCCGAAGATGGACGGCTTCACGCTTACGCAGACATTGCGCGAAAACGGCAGTCAGCTCCCGATACTCATACTTTCGGCTAAGCAGAACGTAATGGACATAAAAAGGGGCTTTTTGGTGGGTATAGACGACTATCTTACCAAGCCGTTCGATTTCGACGTGCTGCTTTTGCGGATAAAAGCGTTACTGCGGCGAAGCAAGATCGTTACGGAGAACAAACTGACGGTGGGCAACGTAACTTTGGACTACAACTCCTACACGGTCAAAACGCCCGAGTGGGAGGAACAGCTTCCGCAAAAGGAATTTTTGTTGCTGTTCAAATTGCTCAGTTACCCCAACGTTGTGTTCACGCGGTTTCAGCTTATGGACGAAATTTGGGGTATGGATGCGGAAAGCGACGAACACACGGTAAACGTGCATATCAACAGACTGCGCACTCGCTTTGCGGACACAAAAGATTTTGAAATTGTCACAGTGCGCGGTTTGGGTTACAAGGCGGTGAGGCACGATGAGTAAAAATCGCGGAAAACGCAACATTTTCACACGCATAACGCTCATAGTGGTGTTGTGTCTGTTTGTTTTGCTTATGGTAACGATGATAGCCACATTGGGTCTTACGTCCCTTATCGCGCAGTATTGGAGCGTTGAAGAGGACAATATTTTCCTGTTCGGAGCAATCATTATGGGTTTCAGTATCGTGTTAGGCGTCGCGCTGTCCTTTGCCTACTCGGCAATAATAGTGCGGGCAAGCCGTCCATATCTCGACGCCTTGCAAAAAGTGGCGGAGGGCGATTTCTCCGTGCGGATAGAGGATCCGATTGTATTTGCCAACTTCAACATAGCCAAAAACTTCAATTATATGTGCAGTCAGTTGCAGAGCGTGGAAACCTTGCGCGAAAATTTCGTTTCCGACTTTTCGCACGAATTCAAAACGCCGATAAGTTCCATTTCGGGCTTTGCAAAACTGCTCAAAAACCCCAACCTGACGGCGGAACAACGCGACGAATATCTCGACGTGATAATAGACGAATCCAAACGACTCGTGGAACTGTCCGAAAGCGTGTTGTTGCTCAACAGGCTGGACTCCACCGATGAGATAAAGAAAGAAGAGTACTCTTTGGACGAGCAAGTGCGCCAATGCGTGCTTATGTTCGAGCAACAGTGCGAGGACAAGGGTATCGAGTTGGAATTGGATCTGGCGTCCGTAAGGATAAACAGCAACTATCGGCTGTTGAGTCAGTTGATAGTGAACTTGCTGTCCAACGCCGTCAAATTTACCGAAAGCGGCGGCAAAATAACGGTAACTTGCCGTTCGGCGGGACTCAACGCGATGGTGTCCGTTGCCGACACGGGTTGCGGTATGGACGAGGAAACCAAGAACAACATTTTCAACAAGTTCTTTCAGGGCGACACATCGCATACTACGGCGGGCAACGGCTTGGGGCTGTGCATAGTCAAAAAAATAACGGACTTGTTGGGCGGACAAATTTTTGTGGAAAGCAAACCGAACGAGGGCAGCAAATTTACGGTTATGTTGCTCAAAGGCGTGTGATATGCTGAGAGTAAACGACGTCGTAACATTCACTGCGGAAAGCTATTCCAATCGCGAAACGGTGGGAACCGTGGACGGTTACACCGTGTTTGTGCCGTTTCTTTTGACGGGCGAAAGGGCGCGGGTGAGGATAAATTACGTCAAGAAGAACGTCGCCTACGCCGACGTGACGGAAATTTTGCTTTCCTCTCCCCAACGCGCGTTGCCGCATTGCGAGTTTTTCGGCAAGTGCGGCGGTTGCTCGTTGTCGCATATGAGTTACGCCGAGCAGTTGCGTTTCAAACAAAACAAAGTCGCCCTCAATTTGTCCAAGATAGGCGGACTTGACGTTGACGTACTGCCCTGCGTTCCATCGCCGTCGGTTTGGGGCTATCGCAATAAGATCAGCCTGCCCGTTCGCGGCAAAAGGGGCGCGGTGAAAGTGGGAATGTTCGAGCGCGACAGTCACAAAATCGTGGACGTGCGCCGTTGCGCGCTGTGCGGAGAATGGGCGCAAACGCTTGTTTCTCTGTTTGCGGAGTACTGTAATATGTGCGGTATCGAACCCTACGACGAACGTTCTTTTGCGGGTTGCGTGCGGCACCTCACGGCGCGTTATGAGGAGGATCAACTGCTCGTAACTGTGGTGTCCAACGGCGAATTTACGGGCGATTTGCGCCCCTTGCAACAATCTCTTGCCCGCCGTTTTGAGCGTTTCGGGCTGTTTGTCAACGTCAACACCGCCCGCAACAACGTGATATTGGGCGAAAAAAGCCGTCACGTGTGCGGTTTGGAGTACATCGAGGGCGAACATCTCGGGGTAAAGTTCAGGTTGAGTCCCGATAGCTTTTTTCAGGTAAACGACGGTGTAAAGGATTTGATATACGCCAAAGCGCGGCAGTTGTTGGATTTGTCCTCTACGGAAATTTTCGCGGACTGTTTTTCGGGAGTGGGCTTGCTTACGAACGTGTTGGCAAGCGAACGTTTCGAAACGTACGCGATAGAGATAGAACCCTCCTCAGTAGCCGACGCCAAGGCAATGGCTGTTTTGAACGGCACTCCCCGCCTTACCAACGTGTGCGGCGACGTAACGAAAGAACTGCCCAAAATCGTGGCGGCAAACCACGGCAAAAAAATGACCGTGTTGGTGGACCCGCCTCGCAAGGGCTTGAACGTGGAAATTTGCAACGCGCTCAAAGAGGCTTCTCCCAACTGCATTGTGTACGTCAGTTGCGATTCGGCTACTCTCGCGCGCGACTTGGCGACGCTTTCCGACGCGTACTCGGCGGTCTATGTTGAGCCGTACGATATGTTCCCTCAAACCGACCAAGTTGAAACGTTGGTGCTGTTGAATAGATCGGAACAAAATTAAAGTAAATAACGGTGTAAAATGACAAACGGACAATTTTGCCGAACGGAAATGATACTCGGCAAAGAAAAAACGGAAAAATTGTACAAAGCGCACGTGGCGGTGTTCGGTTTGGGCGGCGTGGGCGGCTTTGCGGCGGAAGCGTTGGCTCGTGCGGGCGTGGGCAAACTCACGGTGGTGGACGACGACGTTTTTGTAGAGAGCAATCTCAACAGACAGCTGTACGCCCTACATTCCACTTTGGGAATGAGCAAGGCGATTGTCGCTCGTCAGCGTATTGCCGACATAAACCCCGATTGTATTGTTTCGGCGCGCGCCGAGCGTTTCAACGCGGCGACGGCGGATACGTTCGATTTTACCGAATTCGACTACGTTGCCGACGCGATAGATTGCGTAACAGACAAACTGCTGTTGATAGAGCGGTGTGTGCAAACGGGCGTAAAACTGATTTCCTGTATGGGCACGGGCAACAAATTACACCCCGAACTGTTGCGCATTGCGGATATATCTCAAACGGACACGTGTCCGCTGGCAAAAGTTATTCGCAAGGAGCTTAAAGCGCGCGGCATAACGAGCGGAGTAAAAACGGTGTTTTCTCCCGAACAGCCCCTTTCTCCGCAGTACTCTTGCGGTAATGGGCGTACTCCGGGCAGCGTTTCCTTTGTGCCGTCGGCGGCGGGTTTGTTGCTTGCGGGCGAGATAGTGCGCGATCTGATAGGATAGTTTGCGCGCAAAACGTTGCAATAAAAAAGCCTCATCGCAGTGATGAGGCAATTTTTTTCATTTTTTTCGGCGAGATTTTTTCACGAGATTTACGATGAGTTTTTGCAATTCCACCAAGGGTATTATCGCAAAGGCAAGGGCAAGTGCGGAGAAGTACTCAACGGCGTTTATGCTCACAAATCCGAACGCGGAGTTAAGCCCCGGAATGTAGATAACGGCGGTGGTGAGCGCGAGGCTCAACGCCATTGCACCCCACAACAGCAGGTTTTGGTTGCGTATGCGGAAAATGCTTCCCGTCATACTGCGCGCGTTGTAGGCGTGGAAAATTTCCGTCATACTCATCGCAAGGAACGCCATTGTCATACCCTGTTGGGTATCTTGCCAACCAACGCCTTCGAGGTGCGCCCCCAAGAAGTAGGCGGCAAGCGTTATGCCCGCTACAAACAGACCGTGCAAAATCACGTTTACACCCAAGCCGCCTGCAAATATTCCCTCTTTTTTGAGGCGCGGCGGACGGTTCATTACGTCCGTTTCGGCTTTTTCGGTGCCGAGCGCGACGGCGGGGAGAGTGTCCGTTATCAAGTTTATCCACAGCAAGTGCGCGGGTTTGAGCAACGTAAAGCCGCACAGAGTGGCAACAAATACAGCCAACACTTCGGCAAGGTTGCTGGACAGCAAAAACTGTATCGCTTTGCGAATGTTGTCGTAAATGCGCCGTCCCTCGCCCACGGCGGTAACAATGGTGGCGAAGTTGTCGTCGGTAAGTATCATATCGGCGGTGTTCTTGGTTACGTCCGTACCCGTTATGCCCATACCTACGCCTATGTCCGCGCTCTTTATCGACGGAGCGTCGTTTACGCCGTCGCCCGTCATTGCGCACACTTTGCCTAACTTTTTCCAAGCGTTCACTATGCGTACCTTATGTTCGGGTTGAACGCGCGCGTAAACGGAGTAGTCGGAAATGCGGCTCTCGAACTCCTCGTCGCTCATTTTGTCCAACGCCGAGCCGAGTATCGCTTGACTTTTGTCCGTTATTATGCCCAATTGCAACGCTATCGCCACGGCGGTGTCTATGTGATCGCCCGTTATCATTATCGGACGTATGCCCGCGTTTTTGCAACGCACGATTGCGTCGGCGACCTCTTCGCGAACGGGGTCTATCATTCCGCAAAGTCCCACAAAAACCAACCCCGTTTCAATTTTTTGCGCCGAAACGTCGTTGAGAAGAACGTCATAGCGTTTGAAAGCGACCGCAAGCACGCGCAACGCCTTATCCGCCATATTTTTGTTTTGTACAAGAATTTCCCGTTTGCGTTCCTCCGTCAATGTCAGTTCTTTGCCGCCGAGCCAAATGCGGTCGCACCGAGCTACGATTTCGTCGGGCGCGCCTTTGGTGTACTGCACAACGCCGTCGTTAGTTTGGTGCAAAGTACTCATCATTTTGCGCAGGCTGTCGAATGGTGCCTCGGCAATGCGCGGAGTTTCCTCTTGAAGAACGGTTTTGTTCAAACCCTTTTGCAGGGCGAAGTTTACCAACGCACATTCGGTAGGTTCGCCCACGGCAGTGCCGTCTGCTACCTGAGCGTCACAGCACAAAGCCATTGACTTGGCAAGCAGAGTTTCGTCGTCGCCGTAGGTTTCTACCACGGTCATTTTGTTTTGGGTGAGCGTACCCGTCTTGTCCGAGCAGATAATTTCGGCGCAACCGAGCGTTTCCACAGCCGTCATTTTGCGTATGACGGCGTGTTTTTTGCTCATATTGGTAACTCCGATACTGAGTACTATGGTAACTACCGTAGCCAATCCCTCGGGAATGGCGGCTACGGCAAGACTTATCGCAATCAACAGCGAATCTACCACGACATCTGCGCCGAACGGGTTGCCGTTGACGTAGTTCATTAACAGTTTGAACGCGAAGATAAACACCGAAATGCCGATGACAGCGTAGGTCAACACTTTGGACAGTTGCGACATTTTGATTTGCAGAGGCGTTTTTTCCTCTTTGGTGGTGGCAAGCACGTTGGCTATCTTGCCCATTTCGGTGGACATTGCCGCCGCAACGATAACCGCCTTTGCGCGCCCGTAAGCAATGGAACTGCCCATAAAAAGCATATTTTTGCGATCTCCGAGCGGGACTTCCCCCTCGATGACTTCCGCAAACTTGTCCACGGGAACGCTTTCTCCCGTCAGGGCGGATTCTTCCGCTTTGCAGCTTGCGGCTTCGAGTATGCGGCAGTCGGCGGGAACGCTGTCGCCCGCCTCCAACAGCACAACGTCGCCCACAACCAAATCGCAACTGTCTATGAAGCGCATTTGTCCGTCGCGCATAACTTTGCATTTCGATTCCGTCATCGATTGCAACGCCTTTATCGCCTGTTCCGCCTTGCTTTCCTGCACGACGCCCAATGTCGCGTTGAGCAGAACAACAACGACTATTATTATCACGTCGGCAAATTCGTTGAAAGCGGGGTGGGGATTGCCCCACAATGTCACAATCAGACTCACGGCGGCGGCAACCAACAGAATGATTATCATTGGTTCAGCCAGCTGTTTGAGAAACTTTACTATGACGTTTTGCTTTTTGCCCTCGGCAAGTTTGTTTTTGCCGTTTTTGGCAAGCCGTTCGTTCGCTTCCGCCTCGGACAGACCGTTGGCGGAGGACGCAACCTCTTCAAGCACGTAGTCGGTGCTTTTTTGATAGTAGTTCATTGTTCCCTTCCTTTATTCAAAAACTCACACAACCCATTCGGTTGCGTGAGTCTTATCGTTTCAAACATTACCGGACTTTTACGTCGGTTGACGGCAGATGTTACGTTGTAACGCCGATTACTCCCTCACGGATTATTTTGTCGCTTGTATAATAACATACAAAAATTACGTTGTCAACAACAAAAACGATGTGTTATAATATCCGTAGTTTTCAACAAGGCTCGTTACGCGCGGCAAAACAGTCCGCTAAACTGCTACCTCGGCGGAGCTTGCTCCGCGCAAAAATCAATATGGGGGGGGTAACGATATATGTTGCCAAGCAAAACGTTTTACAAGGCAGAACACGTCCTTTACGACAGCAATTTCGACGCAAGCGGCAGGGTAAATCCGCACAAAATAGCGGAATTTTTGCAAGACGCGGCGGGCGAACACGCCAACCTGCTCGGTTTCGGTTGGGACATCCTCGACAAAACGGGGTGTCTGTGGGTGCTTTCCAAATTGCGCCTGCGTTTCTTTCGCCCCGTTACCCGCGAGGTAAAGTCCTTTACGCTGTACACTTGGCCGCTAAAACCCGCGCGCTTTTTTGCCGAGAGGTGTTTTTCGGCGGTAAGCGGAGAGCAACAGCTGTTCGCCGCCGATTCGGTGTGGCTCGTCATCGACCGCGACTCGCGCAAGATAGTTTCTTCCGAAAGGCTCGCCGCCATTTACGATTGCGATTTCGACGACGCGCACTGCGACGTGGAAAACAAGTTTGAACGCATACGCCGCGACGGCGACTACGCCTTTGCCTATTCGTTGGAGGTGCGGCGCAGCGACTTGGACGTAAACGGACACGTCAACAACGCCAACTACATCAACTACGCGGCAAACGTGTTGCGCCCCGAAGAGCGAATTGAAGAAATGGAAATAGTGTACCAAAAGGAGTTGCGCTTGGGCGACAAAGCGGATATTTACGTCAAGCGGCAGGGCAACCGCGTCTACGTCGCGGGCGAAAGAGAGGAAACCTGCTTTACCGCCCTGCTCACGTTGGAATAACCGTCAAAAAACCCAAAAAAGTTTGTAAAAAAGTTGCGGCGTGTAAATAATCGGAAGCCGACGTCTGTGTTAAATCGGTATTTTTGCGCGCAGAAGCGAAAATGCCCTTTGTCGGGGTAAAATAAGTTTTTTCTTTAACTCAACATTTGCCATAGCGCAAAAAAGCCCTCGGAAAGTCGAAGGCTTTTGCTTTGGCAAAATTATTTTTCTTTGTAGCCGAAGTAACTCATAAAGTAAGCTATGCTGTCGTACAGTTTGTCTATCTCGTCGGAAGATTTTTTGTGCAGTACCGCGCTTAGCTTGTATTCCACTTCGTTTTTGAGCGAAGAGAGCAATTCCTCTCCTTTCGGCGTGAGTTGCGCGTAAAATTTGCGGCGGTTTTTCGGGTCGCATACACGTTCCACCATACCGTACTCCGTCAAGACGTCCACAACCTTGGTGAGTTGTTGATTGCTCATACACAGATCGCTTGCCAATTCGGACATAGACAGCTTTCTGTTTTGGCTCAGTATATGCATACAGGTAAGTTGCGTTACCGTTATCGGAATATCTTTTATCGACACAAGATTGCGAAACAGCTTTCGTATCTTGGGATAGTAGGCGAATATCAAGTCCGCCAGCTGCGAAATATCTTTTTTCATTTCTGCTCCTTATTTTGTATTATAATGTTTTTCGGCAATATTGTCAATATCGCCGCCGTCAAAAGCGAAATATTTTTCGCAAACGTTTTGTTTGAGCCTATTGCGTAAAAGGAAAAATTAGTGTACAATAAACAAATGTGTACAGGAGGACAAAATGAACAAAGCGGTTGCCGTTGTGGGTATGTGCGGCTCGGGTAAGAGCGTACTTTGCAAATATTTTACCGATCTCGGTTGGGAGAGCGTCTATTTCGGAGGAGTGGCTGTTTCGCAGTTGCAAAAAGCGGGTATTCCCGTAAACGAAGCCAACGAGCGCGAAATTCGCGAACGCTTGCGCCGAGAGTTGGGTATGGGCGCGTTCGCCGTCATACTCAAAGAGGAAATTCTTGCCAAATTGCAAAAAAACAACGTTGTGTTGGACGGCTTGTACAGTTGGAGCGAGTACGTTATCCTCAAAGAATTGTTGGGCGACAACCTTGTGGTGTTGGCAGTCGTTACCGACTGCGCCGTACGCAAGGAACGCCTTGCCAAAAGGGCGGTACGTCCTCTCACCCCCGAAATGGTGGACAGCCGCGACGTGGCGGAGATCGAACACTCCGAAAAGGGCGGACCGATAGCCAAGGCTGACTACTACGTTCTCAACAACGGCAGCGAAGAGGAACTGCGCGCGCAGTTTGAAAAGTTTATGCGGCAGTTGCAAAGCAAGTAACAAATCACGGCTTCCATTTGCGGAAGCCGTTTTTTACTGAATGTCCCAATCGACTTTGTATTCGTCATCTATCAGCAGGTAGTTTGCGCCGCACTCTTTGCACCGCGAAATAAAGTAGTTGTTGCACTGCACGAGCTTTTCCAAGTCGGGCGCGTCGTCCGTTCGCCTTTCCGCGTCGTCGCTGTGGGCGCACACTTCGTCAAAGTGTTTGCGCAAAAAGTTTTCGCTCATCGCCAAACAGATAAATTTTATTTGTTCGAGGTACTTTTTCTCAAATTTGTCGCGGTAGTTTGCGGGAATGTAACAGCCCTCCACAATGAGGTCCTGATCGTTTTCTATCGCCGTTTTGACTATTTCCGCCGTTATATTCCACAGATAGGGGCGCAAACGCTCCGTATCGTACGCGGTTATATCCGTGTTGCCGCTGCGTATCAGCCCCATTTTTAGCAAGTCTTGCGATATGCACGCGTAGCTGTGCCTCTTTACCAATTTTTTTGCGAGTAGCGTTTTGCCCGTGTGGCTTGCGCCGCTTATCAGAATTACCATTTTTTTTACCTCTGTTCCGTTTGTCCCGCGCCATCATCGCGCTTGCGCAAACGGACTTTTGTTTGTTCGCACGGTTTCAGATAAAACCGTATCATTATCGGCAGACTTATCATCGCCGTCAAAAAGTCGGCTATCGGTTGCGAAATCTGTACCCCCGTAAGCCCCCAAATGGCGGTGGTAAGCAACAAAACGGGAATAAACACCAAGCCCGAGCGCAGTAGTGCCAACATCGAAGCCATTCCCGCTTTGCGTATGCTTTGGTAGGTCATATTGAGTGGGATAAACAGCGGCACAAACAGCTGTCCGAAAATTGCGTAGCGCATTGCGGGCGTGGCGAAGTTGACCACAAGCGGATCTTTTTGGAATATCTCCACAAAGAAGCGCGGCGCGGCGATAATGGGTAAACCCAGCACGGCAACGCAACCGAGGCATATGGCGCAAGCCACCCACAGACCGCTTTTTACGCGATCGTATTTTTTCGCCTGATAGTTGAACGAGGCTACGGGTTGCAAGCCTTGACTTATGCCCATACCCACGCACATAACAAAGTTGCTTATGCGGTTTACCACCGTCATTCCGTCTATTGCGGCGTCCGCCATTTGCGCACTTATCTTTGCGCCGCAGTTGCCCGCTACGGTATTGAGCAATCCGCTGCTTATGCTGTTAAGCCCTTGCCTTATCAACGAGGGGAAACCCGTGCGGAAAATTTGCAGATAAACGCGCGCTTTCCAACTTATGTGTTTGAAGCGAATTTTGCTTTGGGCGGTTTTGATAAAACCGATGAGCAGAATGACGAAACTGATAATTTGCGAAATCGCCGTAGCCATACCCGCGCCGAACACGCCGAGGTTGAGCAAGCGAATGAACACAAAGTCCATTCCCATATTGAGCAAACCGCCGCTCACAAGCCCTATCATTGCAAAAAACGCCTTTCCCTCGTAGCGCAGATTGTTGTTGAGTATAAGACTGCATATCATAAAGGGGCAACTTATCAACACCCACATTCCGTAATCTTTGGCGTAGGGCAGTATCGTTTCGGTGGAGCCTAACGCTCTCATCAACGGAGTGAGGCACAGCAAGCCGACTGCCGTCATCAACAGACCTATCGCCCCGCCTAAAAAGAACGCTGTGGACACGTACTTGGAAGCGCGATCTACGTTTTTGTCGGCAAGCTCTTTGGACACAAACGTACCCGAGCCGTGTCCCAACATAAAGGCTATCGCCTGTATTATCGACTGCAAGGTAAAAAGTATGCCTATCGACCCCTGCGCGCTTGTGTTGAGTTCGCCCGCGGCGTTGGTTATCGTACCCACAAAGTAGGTGTCCGCCATATTGTAGATGCTCGTTATCAGCATACTTATGGTGGTGGGTATCCCCAACCGCACAACCAACTTGGCAACGGGGGTTTCCGTCATTTTTTTGTAGTATGCGTCCGTAGTTTCGCGATTGTTCATATTTACAGTTTACTACCCAAATAAAATTATGTCAAACGTCGGCGGGGCGTACACCGTTTTTTGAAATAGGTAGCAAATTTTTGCGGAGAAAGCCGCCTTTTGACAGAAAAACTGTTTTCACTTCGGGTTTTATGTGATATAATTCTTTTGTAAAACGGGAGGCAAAAGTGAAAGCGGTAATTCAACGCGTAAACTCCGCAACGCTGTCCGTAAAGGGCGAGGTCGTTTCGCGGATAGGCAAAGGTCTGGCGGTATATTTTTGCGTGGAAAGGGGCGACGTCGAGTCCGATTGCGCCCTGTTCGCCAACAAACTCGTAAAATTGCGCATTTTCGAGGACGCGGCGGGAAAAATGAACCTGTCCGTTGCCGACGTGGGCGGCGAAGTGCTGTTTATTTCTCAATTTACCCTCGCCGCCGATTTGAGCCGCGGCAATCGCCCCGGGTTTACCGACGCAGAGTCGCCCGGGCGCGCAAAGGAACTGTACCTCAAAACGGCGCAACTCATATCCGACTTGGGCATTTCCGCCAAATTGGGAGTGTTCGGCGCGGATATGACGATAGACCAACAAAACGCGGGACCCGTTACTGTTATCTGGAAAAAATGAAAAGTTTACGTTACTTGTACAAAATAGGAGTAGGACCCTCCTCCTCGCACACGATGGGTCCCGTCAAAGCCGCGGAAAACTTTCTCTCTCTGCACGGAGATTGTGTTAGCTACGTCGTTACGCTCTTGGGTTCTCTCGCCCGTACGGGCAAGGGACACGGTACCGACGCGGCGTTGAAACGCGCTTTCGGCGACAGGAACGTCACCGTCCTTTTCGACAGGGAAACCAAGTGCGATCACCCCAACACGATGGTGTTCGAGGGGCGCGACAGCTCGGGTTGCGTTTTCGTCAGACGGTACGTAAGCGTGGGCGGCGGAGATGTTGTCGCCGACGGCGAAACGCTCAACGACGGCGTAGAAGTCTACGCTCTCAACAGCTTTGAGGAAATAAAGGAATTTTGCCGCGCGCAAAACCTGCGTTTGTGGCAGTACGCCGAGCTGTGCGAGGGCGAGGGCATTGAAGAATATATGAAAGACATCTGGCGCGTTATGCAAAAATGCGTCGTGGAGGGGCTGTCGGCAGACGGCGTTCTCCCCGGCGGGCTTAACGTGCAACGCCGCGCAAAAAAACTGCTCAACGAAGCCAACGACATAACCCGTCACACCCGCAGAGATAGGATAGTGGCAAGTTACGCCTTTGCAGTGGGGGAGCAAAATGCGTCGGGCGGCACGGTGGTTACCGCTCCCACGTGCGGATCCAGCGGAGTGTTGCCCGCAGTGTTGGTGTACGCTAAGCAACAGCAGGACTACTCCGACAAGGAAATTTACCGCGCGTTGCTCACGGCGGGCGTGGTGGGCAACCTCGTAAAGACAAACGCTTCCATATCGGGCGCGGAGTGCGGCTGTCAGGCGGAGATAGGCACGGCAAGCGCGATGGCTGCGGCGGCTCTTGCCGAGCTGTACGGAATGACTTTGGAAGAAATCGAGTACAGTGCGGAAGTGGCGTTGGAACACCAGCTGGGGCTTACCTGCGATCCCGTGGACGGCTTGGTGCAAATTCCCTGCATAGAGCGCAACGCGGTAGGCGCAATGCGCGCGATAAACGCGGTCAGCTTGGCGACTTTCCTCGCCGACAGCCGCAAAATATCTTTCGACACGGTGGTAAAGGTTATGTACGAAACAGGCAAGGACATTTCCGAAAACTATCGCGAAACCGCCGCGGGCGGTCTTGCAAAGGTGTACAAATAGGAGGAAGATCGGGTGAAAGTTTTGATCGTTGAGGACGAATTGAAATTGGCGGACGCGCTGGTGGAGCTGTTCAGGCGCAACAGGTACGTAGCCGACGCGGTGTACAACGGCGAACAAGGTTATCTGTTTGCCTCCAAGGGCGACTACGACGTGGTTGTTCTTGACGTGATGTTGCCGCGTTTGAACGGTTTCGACGTGGTGAAAAAACTGCGCGAAAACAAAGTGCGCGTACCCGTGCTTATGCTCACCGCCAAAGACGACGTGAGCAGTCGCGTTCGCGGATTGGACTGCGGCGCGGACGACTATCTGACAAAACCCTTTGCCAACGAGGAATTGCTTGCCCGCGTCAGGGCGTTGTGCCGCCGTCAGTCGGAAATGGTATTCGACGTTTTGCAATTTGCCGATTTGTCCTTGAACACGTCCAACTACATTCTTTCCTGCGGCGCAAAGTCGGTAGGTCTTAGCGCGAAAGAGTACGAAATTATGCACCTGTTGCTTTCCAACCCGTCGCAGGTCATTGCAAAAGAAAGCATAATTTCCAAAGTGTGGGGTACGTCGGGCGACATTACCGAAAACAATGTGGAAGCGTATATGTCCTTTTTGCGTAAAAAGTTGACTTTTCTCTGTTCCAAAGTGACTATTTCGGCAAAACGCCTGTTGGGCTACTACTTGGAGGTAACGGCTTGATAAGCAAACTGCGCACAAAATTTACCGTTTTTAGTTTCGTTTCGGTATGTATGGTTTTCCTTATGGGTTTGGCGGTTTTGCTGGGCATAGGTTACGCCCGTCTTAAAGACGAACGCGTAGCCCGCTTGGACAACGAACTCAACCGCTCCGATTGGCGGCGCGTGACAACTTCTTCGATAGCGGGGCTTGCTCTCGCCGAGTACGATTTGGAGCAAAATTCCTTTGTGTGGCTCTTGAAAGGGGACGGTTTCGGCATTTCCGACGAGCGGCTGAACAGCTGTCTTGATACAATCGTGTCGCGCGGCAACGCAAGCGGCAATCTCGGCTTGGACGTTACCTTTTCCAAGGCGGAAAAGGAGGGCGTTTTGCGCATAGCCCTCTACGACAGGCACTACAACAACGGCAGATACGTCAAGTACACGGTGTACTCCGTCATAGCATTGGCGGTGGGTTCGGCGTGCTACTTGGTTATCAGCCGTTTTTTGGCGGGGTTTGCAATGCGCCCCGTGGAAAAGATATGGAACAAACAAAAGCAGTTTGTCGCGGACGCCTCTCACGAATTGAAAACGCCCCTTGCCGTCATTCGCGCCAATACGGAACTTATCGCCTCGCACGGCAGTGAAACGGTGGAAAGCCAAATGCATTGGATCGAAAACACCCGTTTTGAAACGGAACGAATGACGGAGTTGGTAAATTCGCTGTTGTTCCTCGCCAAAAACGACGAGGGACTCAAAGAGGAAACGGAACGTATCGACTTTTCGGAATGTGTGGAATCCGTCGTGCTTGCGCAGGAAGTGCTGTTGTACGAAAAGGGCAAAAGTTTTTCCTATAACGTAACAAACGGGCTGTACGTAACGGGCAACGACGGACAGCTCAGGCGGCTGGTGGCTATATTGTTGGATAACGCCGCCAAATATTCCCTGAACGAGGGCAACATAACTCTGAAACTTTCGCAAGTAACCAACGTTTCGGGCAAGTTTGCCGAGTTAAAGGTGAGCAACGATTGCAACCCCCTCACCGACGAACAGCTTGAACACCTCTTCGATAGGTTCTACACGGTGGACGGCTCCCGCGACAAAGCCAACGCGGGTCACGGCTTGGGGCTGGCGATAGCGCAAGCCGTCTGCGAAAATCACCAAGGCTCCGTTTCGGTCGCCTATGCCGACAATCGCATAACTTTTTCGGCGTTGTTGCCCATTGCCAAAGCCTCCGCAAGCAAAAAGGGCGTTTTGCCCGCGTAATTTGACGCAAAACTCTGCTTTTGGCGACAATTTTCAATTTTCTATTTACTTGCAAATTCCATTGGTGTATAATAAATCGGTACAAATAATTTTGGAGAAACCGTTATGACACAACAAAAAAGGTTCCGCTTGGCGTTGTCCCTTGTAACGCTTGCGGCTATTGTACTTGTTTTGGCGTTGCCTTTTGCCGTTCGACCCACGGCAAATGCCGCCGCGCCCGTAGTAGCGGACAGAGATACGTGGGTAAACACCTACACGGGTACCTACTACGACAACCTCAATACGGATTTGAGAGGTACGGCGTTCAGAAGCGAGCTTGCCGATCTGATAACTCGTACGCACACTCACAAAACCACGTACGACGATATGAAAACGCTCTACAAGCAAACGGACGCGGATCCCGACAAACCGGGCAATATTATTTGGTTCTATTCGGGAACGAGCGTTCCTTTCAGCGGCTCGTGGGACGATTACAATAGCGGATACCCTACCAACCGCGAACACGTTTGGCCCAATCAAAACGGAAACGCTATTCCCGTAAAGACTGACGCAGGCAGCGACGCGCATCACATTCGTCCCGTCAACAGCAAGTTGAACAACACTCGCGGCAATCATCAATTCGGCGAAGTGACGAAAAGCACAAACAATCGTGTGTTGCAACAAGGTAACGTGGTAAACTACGGTACGTCCGACCCCGACACTTGGTGCTACCTTTCGGGCAATGTATTTTACCCCGCAAAGGGCTATCGCGGAGCAACCGCTCGCATATTGTTTTACTTGCAGACGCGTTGGGGCGATCAGTCGGATTTGCATTTTGTTTTGGGAGAGGGTTTTTCCAAAACGATAGGCGATGTGGAAGATTTGCTCAAATGGAATTTGGAAGAACCGCCTACGGATCAGGAAATTCGCCGCAACAACGTTGTTGCGGGTATACAGGGCAACCGCAACCCATTTATCGATCACCCCGAATATGCGGAGATGATCTACTGCTACGACGGCGAAAGCTACAACAACGCGCTCCAAAACGTTGTTGCGCAATACGGCGGCTACCTCAACGACAACGTTCCCGTAACTCCGCCCACAAGCCTGTCGCTGTCCCCATCTACAATTACCCTCAACGTGGGCGATTCTCAACAGATACAAGTCGTCGCCACACCGAGCGACGCAAGCGCAAGCGTGGAATGGTCCACGACGAACAATTCCGTAGTAACCGTCAACAACGG
>CANQND010000028.1 GCA_947625115.1 uncultured Clostridia bacterium
GGAAACCTTGGGGCTGGCTTTCTAAAAATTTGGCTCTATTCCTTTTAAGATTACGCCTGTGATTATCCACAGCGCAAGCGTGGCAATCACTCTAAATCTAAAAAAGGAGGTGGCTGTCAATGTTAAGAAGCATAAAAAAGGCACACGACATAATCCTGCAAGACGATGCCGAAACCGCCGTGACCGTTCACACGATCCGTACTTGGTGCAAAGAGGGCAAGATAAAATGCTTGACCGCCGGCAACAAGGTTTTGGTGGATGTGCAGAGTCTGTTGGATTACATAAACATCAAGGAGTAAAACAATGGCAAATTACAAAATTACACAAAACAGAAAAGGCGAATTACAGGCAAAAATACAGGTAAGCGGCAAAGACAATATTACCGGCAATTACAAAGTGTACACAAAAAGGGTATACAACAAGGACAATCTGACCGAGGCTAAATTCCGCAAACAAGTAGATAAAGCTGCTATCGCCTTTGAAGAAGAAATTACACGAGCATTGGAAGCGCAAACACTGGAAATTCATACCCATGTGCTTACTTTTGCAGAGTTAATGGCAGAATGGCAAGAATCCATTAAAGCAAACTTTTCTAAAAATTACTATGAACGCTCATTTAGTGTTGCGGACAAATTCAATGCTTTTTTGCAGGAACGTCACTTGGACAAGCGTCCAATTTCCGACATAACTGTCAGAGATGTACAAATGTTTTTGAATAGTTTTTCCGTGGGTTATTCGAGAACGCCCTTGGTACGGTTGAAAAAAGACTTACCGAATATTGTAAATTACCGCGAGTTGGCGAGAGCGAACGTCATAAACCGCTGCTCGTCTTATGGAATGAGAAGAAAGGGAAACAATATTGAGGTGGAAACGGCTCAAGCTATATGCAACTACTACGGTTTGAATATGGAAGATTACTTTGATAAGATTGATACGCACAAACCCTATGCCTTAGAAACGATCAAGGGTTACAGACGAATTTTGAGAACGGTTTTCAACGAGGCAATACGTTATGAGTGGATCGCCAAAAACCCCGTGTGTGCAACCAAGATAGGTGCAGGAAATGTAAATATTTCCCTGCGGAGTGTGCCGGAGAAAGAAGTGTTTTCGTTCAAAGAAGCAAAGGAGTTTTTGGCACACATAGATGCAGAGCCGGAGCAAAACCACTACAAGGTCATTTTATTCAAAATAATGTTGTTGACAGGCGTTCGCACAGCAGAATTGTGCGGTCTGCGTTGGTCGGACGTTGACTTTAACAACAAAGTATTACATATTAGGCGCAACAGAATTTACTCTGCACTTTTCGGAATTTATGAAAAAGATCCTAAAACCAAAACCTCAACGAGAGATATTCCCTTGCCCGATGCGTTGGCAAATGACCTGGACAAGTTTATGGATTGGTTTAGATTGGCAGATGATAACTTTGACAACAAATTGGACGAATACTACATCGCATGCAATATGCGCCGAGAGCCAATATTTCCGCACATCATAGGACAGTGGCTAAAAAGCTATGAAAGAAAATGGGGAGTCAAAGAGGTTACAAACCACGGTTTACGTCATACCTATTGTAGTTTGTTACTATCTCAAAACGTTCCGATACAAACAGTCAGCAAGTATATGGGACACAGTGACTCTACCGTAACATTGCAGGTTTACAGCCACTTTATACCCGATACAAAGGGTCTTGTGGTAACGGCACTAAACAGCCTTACAGATTAAAAAAACAATGCGGCCGAGGGTGTTTTCCTCGGTCGCAATGGCGTTCCCGGCGCGATTCGAACGCGCGGCAGTCCGCTTAGGAGGCGGATCCTCTGTCCTGCTGAGGTACGGGAACATATTAAAAATTTTTTTAACCAAGATTTTAACCAACTTTTTTGAATAGCACAAATCTTGGTGCAAAACAGCCATTTTACTGCCAAAATCGGCTGTTTTTTGTTGTTTTCGCCCGTTTTGTATGGATAGACTTCGCCCTTAGGAGGCGGATCCTCTATCCTACTGAGGTACGGGAACATATTGAAAATTTTTTTAACCAAAATTTTAACCAACTTTTTTGAAAAGTACAAATCTTGGCGCAAAACAGCCATTTTACTGCCAAAATCGGCTGTTTTTTGTTGTTTTTGTCCGTTTTGCTTGGATAGAACACTACCTTAGGAGGCGGATCCTCTATCCTACTGAGGTACGAGAACATATTTAGTTTTACATCAGTGAGGCTCCGTTGTGCCGCGTGCGTTGTGCGGCGATAGGCGGTTTGTCTACAACGGGTTGCAATACCGTCGGCAACATCAGGCGGCGTGAGCTTTTACCTCAAAGTTGTGTCGTTCGCTTCACCTTGCCGTACGCAGAGCGAATTGCCGAACCGCTCAAAATTTTTTTGAGGGGCAAAACCGACAAAAAGCGCAAACTTTCTTAAAAAACTCCTCCGTGCGGTCCTTATTACAACCGCAACCGTACGAGTGCGGAAAGTGGCAAGCTCTTTGCTCTGACGGAAACATTATACCGCAAAAATTCGCGGCGGTCAACAGTTAGACGGGGTCCTGTTTGCGCGCCCGTTTTTTCAAACGTTACTCGCGTTCGACGTTGACGTTCACGGCAAAATCGCCCAACTCGCCGCATACCGAAACAACCTGTTTTTCCACCTCATCGTCGGAAAGGCGGCAATCGAAAGGCACGCCCACATCAAACACCAACTTATCTGCCGCTCCGCGAATAAGCCTGAAATCGTGAATTTCCGCGCCGTCAATTTTGTCGGCGATCAGTTTGCGCAAGTTCTGTTCCAATTGCACGGCTTGTTCGTCATTCAAATCAACGGGGTCAAGGTGGATAGTGAGGTCCACGCCTTCGTTTTTGTACACTTCGTGTTCCAACTCGTCCAACACTGCGTGAGATTGCATTGCAGACAGCGTTGCGTCCATTTCAACATGTACTGTCGCAAATGATACGCCGTTGCCGTAGGTAAAAATGCGCAAATCGTGCAGACCCAAAATGCCGTTGCAAGAAAGTATCGTCGCTTTGATACGGTCCACCTGTGCGGCGTCGGGTGCTTGCCCCAACAGCTCCGAACTTGCCTCTTTTACTATTTTTACCCCTTGCCAAGCGATAAATACAGCAACGGCGATACCCGCCCAGCCGTCGGCGGCGATACCGAACTCGGCAAGAACCGCGCACACGATAACGGCTCCCGTTGCAACGCAGTCGCACAAACTGTCCGTAGCCGCCGCTTTGAGAGAGTTAGAAGAAATTTTACGCGCAACAACGCGATATACAAAAAACATAGCCGCCTTGACGACGACGGACGCGCCCAACACGATGTACACTGCCCAATGGACGGAATTCAACGAACCGTCCGTTACTTTGCGGATAGATTCGCCAAGCAAACTTACCGCCACCACCAACACCAAAAAGCCCATAATGGCGGAGGCAACGTACTCGGCGCGGCGATGTCCGAACGGGTGTTCCTTGTCGGCGGGTTTTGCCGCCACTCTGAGAGAGATGACGGATACGATACCGCTGCCGCAATCCCCCAAGTTGTTGAAACCGTCCGCAACAACGGATATAAGCCCCAACAGGCACCCCGCCGCTATTTTTGCCGCAGAAAGTAACAGATTGCACGCGATACCCGCCGCCGCAACCGTCACTCCTTTACGCGTTTGTTCGTCGAATTTTTTCATACTGCTATTTTACACATATTTTGTTTACATTGTCAATGCCGCTAAAAAAAATTATTTTCAAACGGCACCATAAAGGGCGGGTTCGTTCGTCATACGGGTTGACTTATACGCGCTTTTCTGTTACAATTTTTAATATCGCCGCCACAAAAAGCGGGTTCGATCCAAGACTTCGGATAAAAGGAAGCGAGAAAGTTTAATGATAAAAAACTCTTTGAAAAATTTCGGCAAAAATTTGCTGTTTGTCTTTATCCCTATGGGTATTGTTTACCTGTTTCTGCTCATTGCCGTGTTTTCCGCAATCGGAATGCTATTCAACGCGACAAGCGCGGCTCTTAACGACACGATGTCGCTTGTGGGCAGTGCCGTGGAACAGTCGCAGGCAGACGTAACGGATTTTTTGACTTACGCGTTCGGTCAAATAGATTGGCACGGAAATTTGTTTACGACGATAAAGACGGTACTGCAAACAAGGTGGCTGTCCACCACGATAAAGGGCTTTTTCGATACGCTGAACCAAACAACGGAGGGCTTTGACGAACAATTGAACGCCATTGTCGCCTCTTTCAAAAGTTCGCTTGTTGCGGCGATAGCCGTAGCGGCGGTCACGGCAGTGGTCGGAGTGGTTTGCGCCAACTACGCCACGCGTTTTGCGGTGCGCGCCAAACTAAAAAAACGCAATTTCAAACAATTTGTAATCGCGTACGTACTTATGCCGCTGTTTCAGACGGCGTTGCTGTTTGTGGCGTTGCTGTTGCTTGCCACGATAAAACTGTACAGTTTCATAGCGTTTGCGGCTTTGCTGCTGTTGATGGGAACGGTGTCGATGTGTTCGTCGTACCTTGTTTACCGAAACGGCAAAACAGTGCCGATAAAAGAAGTGATGACGGCTAAAAACGTCTTTACGCACTATGCCACACTGTGCATAATAACGGCTATCGACCTTGCTCTTGCCCTGTTGCTGTGGGCTATCAGCCCGTTGTTTTCGGTTTTGCTTATGTTGCCGCTCACCATTTACTCCGCAAACGTTGCCGACGTAAACACAGATTTATTTGTGGCTTCGCTTGTGGCGCAAAAAGGCGAAACTGAGCAAACGGCGGAGCAAACTCAATCTTGACCCGCCGCGTTTTGTGTGGTACAATAAATAGTCAAAGAAATTACAATTTTTCAAAAACGAGGTTGAAATGTTTGAGAAAGCTCTTGAATTGATAAAACGTTACGATACGATAATAATACACCGTCACAGCAACCCCGACGGCGACGCATTGGGCAGTCAAATAGGCTTGAAAGCGTTGATAAAGGAAAACTTTCCGAACAAAACCGTCTACATCGTTGGGGATCGCACGCGCAGATACGCATTTATGGAGGGGTGGGAACCCGACGACATACCCGACGAAACCTACAACAACGCGCTCGCCGTGGTATTGGATACTTCGGCTAAGTTTATGATAAGCGACGATCGCTACGCCACTGCAAAAGCCACTTTGCGCTTCGATCACCACATCTACTGCGAGGACATCTGCGACGTAGACGTTATTGACAGTACCTTTGAAAGTTGTTGCGGTTTGCTAACTCAATTTGCTTTGGATATGGATTTGCGCCTCAACAGGCTTGCCGCCAAATCTCTGTTTACGGGAATGGTGACGGACAGCGGGCGTTTCCGCTACGATTCGGCAACGAGCAGAACTTTCAGGCTTGCGGCGGTACTTACGGAGCAGGACTTCGACCCCAACGAAGTTTACTGCGAACTGTACGCCGACGACTACAAAAACGTCAAACTGCGCGCGCAGTACACAATGAAAATCGTTTTTGCGGGGGACGGCGTTGCATATATAATTACCACCAAGCAAGAGCTTGCCGACGTAATAAAAGAATACGACGCAGACAGCTTTGGTATTTCTCGCGGAATGGTGGGAACAATGGCAGACATTCGCGGCGTGGACAGCTGGGTAAATTTCACCGAAACCGAACAGGGCGTACTTTGCGAATTGCGCTCGAAAAAGCACAATATCAACCCCGTTGCCGTAAAATACGGCGGGGGCGGTCACGCCAAGGCAAGCGGAGCCACGGTGGCAGACTTGGAAACCGCAATGAAAATGGTAGAAGATATGAAAGCTGTCAACAGAGGAGAAACGATATGACGCAAAAAGAAACAATGCAAGCCATCTTCGACAAAATCGTCGAATACAAAACGATAATAATCACCCGCCACGTGCGCCCCGACGGCGACGCAATTGGTTCGTCGCGCGGCTTGGCGGCAATGTTGCGGTTGAGTTTTCCCGACAAAAAAATCTACGTGCAAACAGAGGACAAAAGCGACTACTTGGCGTTTCTCGGTCCCGACGGCGACGCGATACCCGACAGCGAGTACGCAGACGCGTTGATGATCGTTACCGACACCGCCACGCTGGACCGCATTAGCAACAACTGCGTTGACCTTGCAAAAGAAGTGATAAAGATCGACCACCACATAGACATAAAACCGTACGGCGACCTCAGTTGGGTGGAAGATTGGCGTTCGTCCTGTTGCGAAATGATAGCGTACTTCTACGAAGCGTTCAAAGACAAACTCAAAATGGACAAAGAAACAGCCACCTACATTTACTGCGGAATGGTGACGGACAGCGGACGTTTCCGCTACGAGGCGACCACGGGCGACACCTTGCGCATAGCGGGAATGTTGCTCGATTTCGGCGTGGACATAGACAGGCTGTACGCGCAACTCTACCTCGAAGACTACTCTCAACTGAAATTTCAAGCGTACGTACTCGACCATATGAAAACCACCAAAAACGGCTTGGTGTACCTGCACGTGGACAAAAAAATGCAACGCAAATTTTCTCTCACCACCGAACAGGCAAGCGAGGCAATCAGCTACCTGAAATTTATAAAGGGTTGCATTTCTCAATTGGCGTTCATCGATACGCCCGACGGCAACATACGCGTACGGTTGAGAAGCCGTTTTATGCCGATAAACGAACTTGCCGAAAAATACGGCGGCGGCGGACACCAATTTACTTGCGGCGCAACCCTGCACAGCAAAAAAGACGTTGCCGCAATGATAGCCGACGGCGACAAAATGGTAGCCGCCTACAAGGCGAACAACGAGGGGTGGCTATGAAAATACTCGTTGCAAACGACGACGGAATAAACTCCGAGGGACTGCGCATATTGGCGGAATGGGCAAAACGCTTCGGCGAGGTTACCGTGTGCGCGCCGTCGGTACAGCAAAGCGCGAAAAGCCACGCGATAAACATTCACGAACCCATTCGGGTGGAGAAAGTACCCTTTGCCGACGGTATAGAAGCGTACACCGTGTACTCCACTCCCGCCGATTGCGTGCGATTTGGCACGTTGGGGCTAAACGCCCACTACGACTTGGTGCTTAGCGGAATAAACAAAGGCTTCAATATGGGCGAGGATATTTTGTACAGCGGCACCGCCGCGAACATATTCGAGGCGGGGTTGCGCGGGTGCAGAGGCATTGCCTTTTCCACCGACCCGACAAGTTTTGACGAGGCGCGAGTAAAATTGGACGAGGTTTGGAGCTACATAGTAAAACACGACCTCTTTGCGCATTGCAACCTTTTCAACATAAACATACCGCTCAACAGCCGAGGCATAAAATGGACGAAACAGGGCGGACCGTACTTTACCGACGAATTTGTAAAAGTAGGCGACGGCTTGTACAGTCAGGAGGGGTACAGCGTGTATCGGATAAACAACGACTACACCGTCGATACCGACTCCGTTATGAACGGCTACATAAGCGTTACTCCTTTGTCCGTTCTCCGCGACAACCTTGAAGTGTGGAAAAAGATTCGCTTGTAAAAGTGCTTTTCGCTTTGCACCTACGGCAAAAAGGCGCGTTTTTCGCGGCAAAATATGCCGAAAAACAACAAATGGGGTCAAAAAAACTCCGACATTGAGTCGGAGTTTTTTGTTGTTCTTTTAACCTTGCGTGTAGCCTATCACTATCTTCGTTATACGAGCTTGACCCGTTGTTATGGATAGTTTAAGCGACGAGCCGTTGACTGTGATGGTTGCGTTCGAGGCAACGTTTACGCCGTTGTTTGTAAGCACACCATTACTCTGGCTTGTGTAAGTGATCGTAACAGTAGTTATTGTATATCCGCTCTTGGCGGTAAATGTCAACGACGCGCTTTCGCTGCCGTACAATCTCCAATTGGAGTACCACGCTCCTGAAAGTATCGCGTCACTATTGTCGTTTTTTGTTGCGCTGACGGTGAGCGTAGCGCAAGCACATTCCACCTTGGTATACGGAACAACGTTATCTTGCGTTGAAACCGTCCAATTGTTCTGCGTGGCATACGAAGCCATATCTATGGTAATCGTGTTGCCGCTAACATCGCCGCCTGTACTGCCGCCGGGCGTCGTACCGCCTGTTCCCGTACCGCCCGAAGAAGTTTCGCCCGATACTATCTCTACAATCTGCGGCTTTGTGGAACCGTTCTTGTACATTTGTATTCCTTGGAAGTTCTCTACATAACCGTACACCGTTACAACATCGCCCACGTTGATAGTCTTGTCGGAAGCACCCGAGGCGAAATTGACAAAGAACACATTCGTGCCGTCTGCCGAATCGGCAAGATAGAGCCGCCAATCACCCTCATTACCCTTGAACGGAGTTGGCTTGCCGCTGTAATCGTCGTGACTTACGACATAACCTTTTACATAAACCGCCTGAGCGGAATATGTTTTTTCCGCAAGATCCTTAAACGCGTTGTTCGCGCCGCTGGCATTATACGGACTTGACTGACTGCCGTCGCCGTTGGGTATTGCCGACGGAACTGTGCCGCCGCCCGTACCTGTTCCTGTACCCGTGCCTGTACCCGTGCCGCTACCTGTACCCGAGCCTGTGCCTGTACCACTGCCCGTACCGCTACCTGTTCCTGTGCCGCCGCCTGTTCCCGCGGGAGCAACGCGGTCAAAAGTTTTTGAGTAGGGTGAATGGTCGTGTTGGCGGTACATATCGCCGTTCTTGTCAACCAGCGTTGCGCGGAGCGTGTAGGAAACGTCTGCAATGCGATTTGAGGGAATGTTGACGGTAACGAACCCGTCGCCCTTTTCTATCGTTATATAAGGAGAATTTTCTATCTCCCATTCGATGTAGATGACCGCGGGATTGCCCTTTTCGTCGTAAACGTCGTCCCTCTTGGTGGAAAGTTGATAACTCTCGGGCGTTTGCGTAACGGCTTTCATCTCACGATCGAGATCGTTGAGAACCATTTGCAGAGTGTCGTCGTCAAATGCCGCCGAACAACCCGCAAGCAATGTAAGACACATTGCCAATACAAGTGCAAAACAAATAAATGCGCGCCTATTCATTGTTAATCTCCTTGTTTTTCAATATATTAGCCCAACTAACAAGGGCTATCTACTTGTTATTTTACAACTTTCAAAGCCCTCTGTAAATAGTTATATGCAAATTTTATTTTTTTGCCGCGTTATTCTTCATCGACAACTGTCGCCGTTGCCTTTTTACGTTTTTTTACCGCCACTACCGTCACGACCACAACCGTCGTCACCACGACGACAGCCCCCAGACAGATAAGCGCGATTGCCCACCAAGGCAAAACGGCGTTACCGTAACGGTAGGGGACAATGGGCAGGTCTGCCACGTTGTTAAGCAGTTCCTTGTCGGTGTGTGGGTTGGTTTGAGTGTACGTCGAGGCTTGAATAGTGTTCTGTTTGAGCAGGAAATCGCGCGTTATCAAGCGGTAATTGTAGATATTTACGCCCTTTTTGGTAAGGGGGACCGGCTCGAAACCGCTATCAAACGCAGAGGGGAAGTAGTTGTAGTAGCGCGAATCGCTTTGGTGGTACAGCAGATAGTCGATAACGGCAATCATATAGTAATCCACGTCGGAATCGTATATACGCCTGCCGCTGACGCGCCAAATGCTTTGGCTGCTGCTGTTTGCCGACCGCCTTAAATCTTTGCCCGAAACCTTTGCAATGTACACCATATTATCAAAAGGCAACGCTTCGTACAGGGCGGAATAGGTGATGTCGCCCGCAGGGAGAGAAGATCTGGCAACGTTTACGATGGCAAGGTCTATCGTGTAGCCCATTTGTTCAACGTAGTCGGCAATGGCGTTGCACACCAAACGAGGTATCGCCGCGGAACTGTTCAACACAAGATCCGTTTTTCCTATCACTTCGTTGCGCTCGGCTTCGATATTGGCGTTGGAGTTGTCGATAAGGCTTTGAACTTCGTCGCGCACATTCTCGTCGATGTCGTCAAGTCCGCTATATGCAATGTTCCTGTACGACGAAGCGGTTACGTTGCCGTTGTTGATGTTGAGCCTGACGTACGAAACGTTTTCGCCGTTACTGCCGCCTTGCAAGAAAGGCAACTTCTTTTGGGAACCGTTCACAGGAAAACACTGTTTGTAGTGAGTGTGCGCGCAAAACACCGCGTCCACGTACTTGTCAAGTTCCGCAGTTGTTGCGGGAGCTGTCGATTCGGCTTGTTTAAGTCCGTCGTTTACAAGGTCGTGCGGTCCGTCGTGCGCGCTGACCACCACCACGTCGCAATCCTTTTCGTTACGCAACTCTGTGGCAAGCTGTTTGATGATATCCAACGGTTCTTTGAAACCTATCGTCTGAACGTACTGCGAACTTATCGAACTTATCTGTCCGTCGCCCATAACGCCGATAATGCCCACTTTCAAGCCGTTGTCCAACTCCTTGATTATGTACCGATCCGCCAAATCGTCGGCGAAATCGCCCCAACCCTCGTTGCGGCCCCAATGATAAATGTTTGCGCCAAGGAAAGGTATTCCGCTGTTTTCACTCAAATTTTTCAGGTTGTCTATGCCCCAATCGAATTCGTGATTGCCCAAGGTCATCGCGTCGAAGCCCGCAACTTCCATACAGTCGGTAAGCAACTTGCCGTAGTTGCTGTTGCTCTCCATAGAACCCTGAAACATATCTCCCGAACTGAGTATGATTGCGCCCTCTTTCTTTCGCGCGGCAAGGAAACCCGCTATTTGCGGCATATTGTTTACTTCGCCGTGAAAGTCGTTGATGGCATAAATATCCACCGTATTTGTTTCCGCATACGCGTCCGATTGAAAAACGACGCCCAAAACGCACAACGCAGAAAGCAGGAATACGGCGGCGATAAGAAGCGATATAAAAGTTTTTTTTGCTGTCACGAAAATTTTCTCCTTTTTTACCGCAAAGCGGAACAACGGGGGAAATAAATAAATCTATATTATATTATACAATAAAAATACACATTTTGCAATAGTGTTGCCGCTAAAAATGAACATATTTTGCGTTACCCAACGCACAACTTATAAAAATATGCGGCGACGGGTTGACCGTCGCCGCGCTGGCAATTGAAAATTTTACAGTTTTTTGCGGTGGGGAATGTTCTTGACTTCGCAGTACTTTGCCACTGCCGAGTCGTCACTGCAAATGATGGTGAGGTTGTCGCACCCGCTGAATATGCCCCAACCGAATTCCTTTACGCTGTCGGGAACGACGGCGTATTCCATTGCGGTACAGCCGTGAAAAGCCGTGTCGTCGATACGCACAACGCTTTCGGGCAATTCGATGTGCTTCAACGAACTGCACCCGTAAAACGCGCCCTCGCAGATTTCCGTGACGCTATCGGGGATAGTGACCGTTTCGAGAGAGGTACACTCACACAACGCCCAAGCGGAGATGGTCGCAACGCTGTCGGGTATATCGAAGTGATTAGCGGCAATTTTGGCGGGATAGCACACCAACTCGGATTTGTTTTTGTTGAAAAGTATGCCGTTGAGCGACTTGAAAGAGCGGTTGTGTCCATCGACAACTATTTCTTCGAGATTGGAACAGCCGCGGAACGCGCCCGCGCCGATACTCTGAACGGAACGCGGAATAAAGATCGTTTCCAAGCTCTTGCAGTCTTTGAAAGCGTATTTACCTATCTTGGTGATACGGTCTTTGAGGTTTACCGTACGCAGGCTCAAACAGCCGTTGAACACCATATCGTCCAACTTGGTTACGGGTTCGGGAATGTCGATATCCTCCAAGCTGGAACAATCGGCAAAGGAACTTTCGCCCAAGATGTTGAGTTTGGCGGGCAATTTGATATGTATCAACGATTTGCAACTGTTGAACACGCCGCCGTAAAGTTCGCTTATGCCGTCGCTGAGATTGATCTCGCTCAACGAAGCGCAGTTTTCAAACGTACGCTCGCCCAACTCCAACTCGTCGTTGTTGGTTGTTATCGACTCCATAGAAATGCAATCGCGGAACGCGCTTTCGCCTACCTTTTTCAAACTCGACGGCAACACCAACCGTTTGAGCGATTTGCAACCGCGGCAAGCCTCTCTTTCGATTGCGCGCACTTGTTCGCCTATGTGCAGTTCTTCCAGCTTTTCGCAATTTTTGAACGCCGCTTTGCCGATAACGTTTACGTCTTGCGGAATGGTAAGCTCCACGCTACCGTCCTTGCAAGCCACAAGCACGCCGTCCTCCACTTGCAAACTGCGCATTGTTTCCACAGGCAAACCCGACACAAGTTTTTTGGTGTACTTTTCCAAATCGCTTTTCACCGAGCCTTTGACGTGTTGAACGTTTTCCAAAATCATTTTGAGAGGCGCGGGAATGACAACTTCGTCGGTGAGATACACGGGATATATTTTTTTGTTGTACTTAAACGCGGTAATGATTTCCATTCCGCAGTACTTGCTTCCCATAGAATTTGCCGAAATAAACAGCAAGAACGCGCTGCAATTTTCTATTCTCACGCGAAGTTCTTCGCGGAAGTCCTCGCCTATTTCCATGGTATCGTCGTACCAAAAGCGGAATTTTTCGCGCTCGATGATTTTCATCACGCGGCACACCTGCATTGTGTCGCGGTGAGAATAACTTACGAATATGTAGGGTTCATTCCCCTCGTAAGCCGTTAGTTCCTTAGACATATATCTTTCCGCGTCGGCGATTGTTTCGGGAACAAAGTTTTCCATAGTTACCTCCTGCCGTTTTATTTTTTAACCGAAAATAAGCAACGCCAAGCTCAACCCGCCCAACGCGGCGACAAGCGTGGGCAACGCGACGGTGACGCCTATTTTCAAAAAGTCTTTATAACCGAATTTAAGCCCGTGTTCGTTGAGGATAGAACTCCACATTATCCCCGCAAGCGCGCCGATGGGGGTGAGAAACGCCCCGATGTTTGAACCGATAACGGTGGCGAATATCGCGGAAGTGGCTGCTACGCCGCTTAGCGAAGCGGAGTCTATTATCGAACTGAACAACACGCTCATCGGAATGTTGTTAATGACGTTTGCCGCAAAGAACGAGGCAAAACCGTATGTCCAGACGTTGTACTGCGAACCGAGCGATCCGAGCAATTTGCCCACCTGTTCGGTTATGTGAAGATCTTTCAAAACAAGTATCATCACAAACATCGACAGTACAAACGGTATAAGCTGAAAGGGCGCGCGTTTCAGGCAACCGAGCAATTCCTTGGGCGGCTTTTTGCGCACGAGAGCCGTTATCAACACAAACAGGAACAAACTGCCCACAGACGCGAGAGAAATGATCCACATTTCCATTCCCTCCACGTAACTGCTTACCGCCAACAAGATTGTGCATACAGCAAGGTGAACTATGCCTACCCACAGCAGAAATTTGTCCTTTATTTGCACTACTTCCGCCTCGCCCTCCATAGGAGCGGAGAGTTGCTTGCGGTACATCAAAAACATAACGCCGAACGCCGCCGTACCCGCCAACAACGTGGGCAAAAAGCTGTATTTGATATATTCGAGAAACCCGATACCGCTTGCGGAAGCAAGAAATATGTTGGTGGGGTTGCCGATAATCAAAGCCAAGCTCCAAGTGTTTGCCGCCACAAATTCCGCCGCCAAATAGGGCGTGGGGTTGATCTTGGCGTTTTTGGCAAAGTAGCATATAAAGGGCGTAAAAGACAAAATTATTATATCGTTAGAGGTGAACACCGTCAACAGCGACACAATGAGATACAGGTACAAAAATAATTTTATTTGTCCCGTTTTTGCCCTTTTGAGCGTTACGCTTGCAAGATAACGGAAAAATTGCATTTCGTCCAAAAATATGGACAACACCGTCATCGAGATGAACAGCACCAGAATTTTTATTGGGTTTATCGGCGAGTCGTTGTCTACAAGAGCCTTGCCTATGGCGGAAAAATCGGGCTGTCCCGCAAGCAACACAGCCGCCGCTCCCACAAGCGTAACCACCCAATACGTATCGATCTTAACTTTTCCGAGCTTTATCTTGGGGAAAAACAGTACGCTGAGTATCATAACCAAACAAGTTACCAAAAACAGCGTCAAAGCAGCTATGACGTTCGCCGTCCAATCCATTGCCGTCCTCTTTTCCGCGTTCGTCGCACGTTCGCGCCAAACAAACGATTAGTGTTATCATTATATCATAATAATTTGATTTACGTCAATAGTTTACAATATTTAGCAAAGTATATTTTATGAGGCGGTAGGATAAAAAAACGCACGGTTGCGTGCGTTTCGCGGTAAAAGGCGGTCAGTCTTGCCTTTATTTTTGTTCGTCGTCGCCCTTTTCGCGCAATTGTTCGCGAATTTGTTTGACAGTTTGCATATCTTCTTCGGTGGAATTGCTTTCGGCGTTTTCGTCCGCCTTAGCGCGCTCTTCGCGGTTATCCTCAAAGGGCTGTTCGTAAATATCTGCCGAAAGCTCGCGTTGTTGCGTAAGCGTTCGAGCGAGTTGTTCCGCCTTTTGCAAATCGGGCTTGTAACGGCTTTTCAATCGGCGAATGACAAAATTTACGGAGTTGCAAGTAAGCCCGAGCGTGTTTTTGAACGCGTCGGCGACAAGACATCTGAGAATGTCTATCGATTCGCTCACGTTGTGCGTCAAAACGTCCACTTTAAGCGTGGCAACAAGCCCGTGTTTTTCGTCGGTACGCAACTTTATATTGCGTATTTTAACCCCGTCTACCTTTTTTGCACAACTTTTGACTATGTTTTTCAGCACTTTTACTTTGGCGTGCGTCGCGCTTTCGCTATCGCAGTGCAACAAAATTTCCCGAAGAGTTTCCGTTTCGGAAAAGTTGACGTAGACGATATATGCGGACAAAAGAACGTACACTACGGCAAGTATCGCCACAAGCGTACCCAAAACGCCATTGTTGGACAACGCCGTGTTTTCGGGAATGACGTTGAACAAATACAACAGCGTTGTGACGACAAACACAAAGGTGATACATATTTGAGCGATTATCGAAACTTTCTCGGCGATTTTCCTCATAACGAACCTCCGCGTTTAGTATGTCCGTTTATAGGGAAAAATACCTGCGTTTTGCCAAATTACGCCTGTTGCTTACGCTTGCCCGCATTGTCCGCGGAGGGCGAAACAAATTCCGTTTTCAACGTTGCCATTTGCAACGCGTTGTTGAGTTCCACTTTGCGTTCGTGTCCCTGAATCAACCAACAATCGACGGCTTCCCACACGGAAAACGTTCCCACAATACTTACTATTTCCAAAAACACGTCTTGGTTGTAGTACAGCGTAAGAAAGAAGTACGCGGCAAGCGCGATCGCGCCGAAAACCAACAGGAAAATTCCCAACCGCCTGTTGCGACGAATGTCGTCTACCTTGTCGTAGACCTGCAAGTTGTAGTGTTCGTGTATCGCGGCGTCCACTTGCTTTTGCTGTTGTGCAGATAACTTTCTGCCCGAAAAACGCACGGTAATATTGTATTCGGAGGGGACAAAATAGGCTTGCTCGTCGATATAGTTGTAAATTTCGGGGTTGAGCTTGCCGTATTCTGCGGGAGCCATCGGGTCGAACAGTTCCGTTTCCGACGGCAAAACGACGTCAATCAACACCGTTCCGTCCGCCTGCAAACGCTGTTGCACAAACCGTTGATTGGTGTACTTGGAGGACAGGTCGTTTTTTAGCAACGCCATACGTTTTTTGTAAACTTCTCTTTTATTCATTTGAGCCTCGCGGTTTTTCTTTTATTTTACCACTTGCCGACGACGAAATCAAGCGTATGCCGCACCGCAAACAACCGCCGAGCAAAAACAGTTTGCACTATTTGCCGCAAAGCGGTTGCTTTTTTTTTGCGATTGTTGTACAATAATAAGGCATCTGGGTGTAGCGCAGTTTGGTAGCGCACTAGACTGGGGGTCTAGGTGTCGCTGGTTCAAGTCCAGTCACTCAGACCAGCTGTTGCGGCTTCCTTTGGGGTCGCACAAGAAGGAGAGGAGCAAATGCCCCTCTCCTTTTCTTATGCTCCTTGCGGGGGCGTCCGGGTTTGTATATACCGTAACAACGTCCATATATTTTGTCTTTCGTTTTATCGGGAACCTGCAAAGTTGAGTTTGCAAAACTTTTACGGGAGAGAAAACGCCGATTGTCAACAGACCCGACCGCATAACTTGCGGTTGGTTTAACAAAGGAGAGCGGCGACTACGTAGCACAATTCTCGTGCAAGTCAACGGCAAAAAATTTTTAACATAATCGGCTTGAAAAACGATTAAAATCACGTTAATGCCCTTGTTCACTATTACACAACAAACAAAAGCACCTTTGGAGTGATCCAAAGGCACTTTCGTTATAAGGAGAGGTTAATACAAGAAAGGAAATTTTTGTTCAAGGAAAATTGTATGAGATTTATTTGCTGTTTACCATTCCAGCGTTATACCTACAATGGCGAAGCTGTTGCCTGCAACGCCCGTCGCCTCAACATT
>CANQND010000029.1 GCA_947625115.1 uncultured Clostridia bacterium
CTGCAAACAGCACGGCTGTAAGGTTATCGCAGGTGGTGCCTGTCACCGAGAACGTCGTATCGGCGTAGTCTTTTTGCGCCTTGTTAAATTTGACGCTCAAATTGGCGTAGACGGTACCCGTTACTTCAAAGGTCACTGCCGTGTACGTGGTTCCACCTTGGTCCACAAAGGTTATGTTGGTGCTGTCCTCATTGAAAGAGAATGTGAGCGCGTCGCTAAACGTTGCGCCGTTTGCCGTCAACTTGCCCGCAGATACCGTCACTGCGCCCGATACGGCAACCTTGTCCAACGTGAGTTCGCCGCCCGATACGGTAACGGTTCCTTTCAGATTGCCGCCCTGCAACGTCACCACTGCGCCGCTACCAAAGGTAAGGTCAGCGGTGAGATCGTGATTGCCAAGGTCGAGGGTGAAACTACTTGTGATAGCTCCCGTAACGCTTGTATCGGCAACGCTTGCTTGCAAAGTGATCATTCCACCATTGCTGTTGGTGATTGCCTCTTGAAGAGTGCTGTAATAGCTTGTGCCTACAACAAACACACCCTCGCCTCTGTGACACTTGTTGCAACCGTCGTTGTCACCCTCATTGTTGCATTTTTCTGGCTGGAACCCGTCGTAACCGCATTGGCAAATTTGTATATGCTCGTTGCCCTCCAACTGTTCGTACGTGAACTGACCGTTACTTTGCTTGTCGTGAGGAATGGCTTCTTGTATTTCCTCTCCTTGCTCGTTGTACTTCTTCTGACATACGGTACAGTAGTACCAATGTCCGCTATCGTCGTGACTCCAAACTTTGCCCTCTTCGGTTTCGTAGGAGTGCTTTGCATAGCCTACTATTTCGCCGTCCTTGGGTATTTCTCTAAGATCACCGTCCTCACTGTAATCGTTGTAGAACTTCCTCCCGCAGACTTCGCACTCGTAATACTTGATGTTGCCTTTTTCTGTGCAAGTGGGGTCATTTGCGCCTACTTCCACAAGTTTGTGTTTAGCGGGTTCCGTGGTTTGTTGTGTGTCGCCGCAACGAATACACGTTTTGGTAACATTATCAGGTGTGCCTGTTTCGCAACTGCCGCCCGTGCGCGTTTCCACGTAGGTGTGCTCACACTTCTCATAGTAGATTGTGATTGATTTTACTTGCGGTACACCACTTGTAGCATCTCGGTACAGGCGGAAATATTTGAAGTTGTCCGTACTTGAAGCTGTCCAAGTCCAAGTTTTGGTGTTGTTGTCGTTAGAACTTGTTTTTGAATTGCCTGTCGGATTTGAAGTCGTACCCAAATATAACGTCAAGTCATTGTATTGGTTGAATACAATTACAATCTTGGTGATTCTTCCCGGTATAGCAGTTTCGTTATACAATTCTCCCTTGCCGTCACTCTTTGCTTTGAATTGGATACCGCTTTGTAAATACAAGTTCCTATATTTGAACGTTAAGTTCTCAAACGTCTTTGTTTGCCAAGCTCCATCGTGATAACTAGCGTCAAGGTTAAGTTTTTCTGCTGTTATCTCTATACTACCCGTTGCAGCTCTCACTTCGCCGCAAGCGCAGTCGGCGTTGTAGTTGTCACCGAATTTATGTTGTTCGTTTTCGCCGACAGTATTGCAAACGCTACAATGAGTTTTGTGGTACAATTCGTCTACTTTGCCGTTGGGAACTGCTACCCAAGTGTGTGTAGATTTGGTTTCCTCTTCGTAAAATTCCTTACACCTGCTACAAAGTTTGCCGTGCATATTTGTGTCGGGGATAGGAGTAAATTCTACGCCCTCGTAGGTGTGACCCAATTTTTCCCAAACGGGGTAGGCTTTGCCGTACTTTTCGGTACCGTCCTCTTGCCAATAGTAGTTTTCACATTCTGTGCAGTACTTGTAGGCGGGGTGTCCGTCCTCGGTGCAGGTGGCGTCCTTTTGGGGAACTTCCGCTTGGAAATTATGTTGGTGAGCGGAGTTGACATATCCGCAACCGTCCAAACAGCTGACTGCGTTATTGTTATCTCCAAGGTTGTGAGGTTGCTTTTCTCCGTTTACATAACCGCAGGTTTCGCAACCGTGCCAATGCTGTTCGTTGTTGTAAAGCCAACCGTCGGAGTGCGGCGATACGTTGGTGAATTGTCCGCAAGTTTGACATTTTTGACCGTGGTTGCCGTCGTGCATATCCTCAAAGTCAACGCCGTCTACATTGTGACCCGAAGCGGCAATTACTTCAACATCTTCCTCGCTGTCGATGGGTTGTTGATGCGCTTTGTCCTTGAAAAGCTGCTTGCAAATTTCGCATTGATAGTAAGCTTTTCTTCCATCGGTTGTGCAGGTGGCGGGCGTTTCGGTAATTTCGACAATACGAGAGTGATCGCAAACAGGGGTTACCATTGCGTAGTAGGCAATTGAAATCAATTCAAAAGCTCCGTTGCCTGAACTATATCCGCCAACAATCAACTTGATTTGATAATAGTAGTTTTCGCCCTGTTGATCCTCGGGGATAACAAACACGTTTTCGCCGTAGGCGGCGGTAATCGAAATCGCTTCGCCTACCTGATTGCTGAATACGCCGCCGGTACAAGTTTTGTAGATGTACAGTTTCAAACTCGTAATCAACTTACTTTGGTCGGTAGTGTATGCGCCGTAACCAATGTTGACAACAATGCGCGTTACCTTGTCCGCAATTGCGTCCTTCAATGTAAATGCGGGAGTAGATTCTGCTTTCTGTCCGAAACGGGGACCTTGCCACTTTGTAGTTCCATTCGGCGTAGTGTTTTGATTGTTTACGGGGTTCAACTCCCAAGCGAGCTGTCCGTAGTAGGTATCTCTTGTAACCTCCAATTTGCCATAGCCGTTTGTGTTGCTGTCCTCAGCCGCTGCTTCTGCTGTGAAAGTAAGTTCAGCAACTTTCTCTTCGGAAGCCTGCAAACGATCGATCAACGAAATGGTTACGGTGTTGGATTTTTCACTCAAAACAAGTTTACACTCGTAGAGTTCCTTGCCTTGATCCTCTTCGCTTACCGATTGCTTGGGGGAGAAAGTAACTTCGTTGCCGTTAAGAAGAACTTTGTCTACACGTTTGGTGTAGTCGGTGATTTCAATAGTCAAAGTCACTTCGTCGCCGATGTGGAAATCTTCTGTTTTGTCGAGAGTGAGCGTTGCGCCGTCCACGTCGTTTACTTCCAACGTGGCAGCGGGGAACACGATGTCTGTCCAAGTAGCACCCCTGTCAAATTCACGTGTGCCTTCGTAGTCTACCAATTTACCCGTGACGGTAACGGTACAACCTACTACAAGAATTTTATCTTTGTTGGTTTCTTTCGAATCGTAGTACAGCCGATATACTTTGACAGTGTAACCGTCTACTTCCATATCAAAGGTAACTTCCTTTTGACTATCGTAAGTTTCAAATTTTATGTTACCCGTAACTACGCCCGTCAAAGTGAATGTGTCGCCCTCTTTGCCCAAGGTACCGTTTTCAGACAATTTTTTCAAAGCCGCCACTATTTCCGCTTGGGTATAGGTATGTTTACCCGTTGTGCAATAGTTATTTTCTATCTTTCCGCAGGCTTCGGTTTCCCTTTCGTGGCAAACGCTACACTCGTGAGAATGATAGCCGAAGTTGTCGGTTACGGCGTGTTCCCAAGTTGTGGGATAGCTATGGGGTCCCACGGGCAGGGTGTACTCTTTGTTTTCAGTTGTGTTGAGCTTTGTGCCTTTGTATTCTGCCGAGGCGGAGAATGTCGCCGTTCCACGCGTTTTACAGTCGGTGGACAGTGTACGTTCTACTTCTTTTGCGGTGGCAACGGCATTGTGACTTTCTTTACAAATGTCGCAAACAACGTCTACCGTTACGGTGGGAACGCCCTTGCCGTCGTAGGTTTCCTGCCAATGCCATTCGGCGGCGGTCCAATTGTGGGCGAGGCGTGCGCCGTCTACCGTGACGATTGCCGTGTCGCAGGTAGCTCCGTTAAATTTGTAGGTGTAGGTACCGCTCGGCAAAGTCAACGTTGCGCCGCCATTTACTGTGAAATCGGTCTTGTCGCCGCTTGCGATTGTGAAGTCATCTTGGACAAGGAGTGTTCCGCGTACGTCAAACAGCACTTTTACCGTTGCGTTGCCGTCTACAATAAGGGCGCCGTTCTTCAACGTGAGGGTCGCGCCCGTTTCGATAACTATCGGTGAGGTTGCGTCGTGGGCGAATTTAACTTGATGTCCGCCCATATCTATTGTTACTTTGTAGTCCGCAGGGACGGTGAAACCGTTGCCCGAACGGTCCTCTTCCGCTTTGATTAGGTACTCAACATTCTTGTTGGCTTGCTTGGCTATCCACTCAATCGCATGGGCGATAGAGTCGGCGTAGTAACTTACTTCGCCATCGGTGTTGCCAACGTGGACGTTCACTCCGAAATAGGGGTGTCCGCAGTCGGTACAGGCGTGTTTGTCGGTATCCGTGCCGTAATTGTGCGCGCCTTGGTTGAAGTGATTGCCGCAATGTTCGCACTCTTGCCAATGCCATTCGGCGTCGGCGTACCAAGTGGCATTTACTTTGTGACCGCTCGCGTCTTGACCCACGCCTTTATTCGGGGTGCAGGCTTCGCTTTCTGCAAATACATATTTGCAAACTTCGCACCACTTTTTGTGGGTGCCGCCATCTTGCTGTACGTAGTTCTCTTGGTGAGTTGCTTCGTCGTAGTGAGTGCGGCAAACAGCACATTCGTGCCAATGGTTGGTTCCGTTCGTTTGCCAAGATTCCAACCCCGTGCAGAGAGTTTTGGTTTCTTCAATGCGTTCTTTGCATACGGTACACTTTGTGTAGTGATAATGCAGTCCGCCCTCATCAACTTGAATGTACTCGCTACCTTTTGTGTGACCCGTTTTTGCGAGCTTTTCCACATAGGTATCCGTTTTCTTTTGGTTGTTGAACGTTGCCTCTGCCGTGTAGGTCTTTTGCCCGTCGCTTGTGCAAGTGGCGGCAGAATCTACCTTGGAGGTAACGGTTGCCGTGATCGATTTGTTGAAATCTTCCTTTTCACAAGTTACAAGCAGGGTTGCCGTTGAATGGTCTGCACCCCACTGCCAAGTAAACACATAGGAGTGACCCGTTGCTTTGATAGTGAGTTTGGCAAAGTCGTCCGCCGCGGCAAGTTCTTCTATGCCGTCCTCGGCGTAGTAGTTGTGGCAAACGGTGCATTGTTGGTAGCCCATTCTGCCGTCGGACGTGCAGGTAGCGGGGATTTCATCTCGCCAATCGTCGAAAAAGTGATTGTCGGGTTGACCCTTTATCACAAGAGTGGAACGATCGACGGGGTTGTACTCCGTATCGAAGTACTTGCGGCAAGTTTCGCACTCGTAGTGAGCGGCAAAACCGTCGGCGCAACTTGCGGGGCGCGCCTCGTAGTACTTGTACTTGTGACCCGTTTTGTTGATAACTTCCTTGTCCACTTCCGAACAACCGACGCGTTGGCAATCGCGATGTTGCATACCGTCCGTTTCGCAAGTGGCATGGGTATCTACGTACCAATTGCCCCAATCGTGTCCGAGAGCGGGGATAGTTTTTTGCGAAACGATAACTTTGCCGCAAACGTCGCAAACTCTGCCCTCCGTCTTGCCGTCCTCGGTGCAGGTGGCGTCTACCTTGCTGAGAACGTGCTCTTTGTGTCCCGTGGCGGGGTCTACTTGCGGAGCGTCGATGTGGTTTTGACCGAGAGCGTCCTCGAACAATTCGCCGCAACGAGTGCATTTGTAGTAGTCCTTTATGCCGTTTTCGGTGCATTTGGGAGCGGTGCCTTGTTGTTTTTCGATGTTGTGTTGAAGAGGTTGAATAACAAGCTCGTCAGATTCCACTTTGTTTTTCTGACTATCGAACAACGAACCGCATTCGGAGCATTGATAGTGAGCTTCCGTGCCTTGCTCGGTGCAGGTGGCGGGTTGTTCGGCAATCAAAATGCCGTAGGTGTGTCCTGTTGCGGGGACGAGTTGCGTGCTTGTGGTGCCGCAGGTTTGACAAGTGAATGTGCGCAAGCCCTCGTTTTCGCAATCGGGTTCGTCGCCATCGAGAATGGTTCCGTCGTCCCAATCGTGCAAGCCCGTTGCGGGGATAACTACGCTACTGCTGGACTCGCCGCACACTTCGCATTTGGCAGAACCTACGCCGTCTTGGTTGCAGGTGGGCATTTGGGACGGAGTGATCGCTCCCCAAACGTGTCCCGTGGCGGGGACGGTTTCCGTTTTGGTTTCGCCGCACACTTCGCAAGTGACGGTTTTAACGCCGTCCTCGGTGCAGGTGGGTTCGTTGCCCGAAGCAATCACGCCCGCGTTCCATTGGTGTCCCGCAGGGGCGGCTTGCGTGCGCTGTTCCTTGCCGCATACCTTGCAACGCTGAACAAGCGTGCGGGCAGACTCGCAATCGGTTGACTCGTACACGCCCTCGTCAAACGTGTGTCCGTTTGCACAGGGATCTTGCTCTTGCGGACTGCAAGCGACTACCGCCGCCATTACCGCAACAAGCAAAACCGCAAGCAAAATTCTGATGGCTTTTTTCATAGCTTCTCTCCTTTTTTGTAATAAAAAAAGCACCGTAAAGTGGCGAAACTGCCCTTTACAGTGCAAAATTTACGTATTTTCGGTGTAGAATTTACGGTGCGCACGGACTGTCCAGCCCTGCTCACCTGCCACAATACATTTTGTGCTATATTGAAGAAATAACGCGCGCATGTTACCGCTCCAAAAAACCTAAAATATCAATGGCTATGTCTACTATTTATATATTATACCAACCTTTGAAACATTGTCAATAGCTCTTGCTCATTTTTTCGGGAAAATTTTTGAAAAACGCGCCGCGACCTATCGGCAACGGTATACTTTTGCTCTATTGCGGCAAAATAGCCGCAAGGAGGATACTATGCAAACAAAATCTGCCAAAAATGAAGAAAGAACCGATTTTATTATCGGAATAACGGTGGTCGCGATCGTGCTGGCGTTGCTTGTGTGGTTTGCAGTACACGTGAGCATTGTTTCAAGACGGAATGCCGCCGCTTTTGCAGGGGAAATTTCCGTATCGGGAGAGTGCGTGAGGGGAAGCGAACAAACCTTTACGTTCGTCCCCGACGGCGAAGTTGCCGACGGCGCAACGATAGAATGGACGGTGGACGGCAAAACAGCGTTAAAAGGAGTGTACAGCAAGCAACAGCCCGTTACTTTTTGCTACACCGCCGATACTTCGGGAGAACACGTCGTTGCCGCAACGGTGGGTAAATATGCACAAAAACGCACAGTGAACGTTGCCGCTCCGCGCCTGACGATTGCCGCGCCCAACGTTACCATAGTGTACGGTGAACAAATAGCACCGCTGTTGGCGGACGTAGAGGGATTTGTCGGAGCGGAAGCAAACGGGTTTTTCTGCGAAAACTGCGTTGTGGAACAGGAGGGCAAGCTGAATGTGGGAGTTTACCGCATTTTGGCACCGCAATGTCAATATTTAGACTACGAAACGGAGCGCGTGGACGGCATTTTGACGGTGTTGCCGCGCACGTTGAGCGTTGAAAAAATAGTTAAAGTTTACGACGGCACAAGCTACGCGGAGAACCCTCAACTGCAAATTTCGGGAGCGAAAGAGGGCGACGAAGTGTACACCGAATGTGACAGGGCGTACTTCGACAACAAAAACGCGGGTATGGACAAAACAGTTACGCTTTCGTCCGTTACGCTTGCGGGGAAAGACGCCTGCAACTACATTCTGCCCGACTTTGCCGAGGGAAGCATCGCGCCGAAAGCCGTCTTTTTGAGGGGGCTATCCGTGCAAAACAAAGTGTTTGACGGTACGACAAAAGCCACTGTGGACAAAACGGGACATCTGGACGGCGTGTGCGAGGGCGACATTGTGACGATAGGCAAATTGGAAGCGAAATTTGACGGCGCGGAAGTGGGCGCGCACGACATTGTGACGGAAATTTCTCTTGTGGGCGCGGACAAGGACAACTACGTGTTGGCGGGCGTGCACGACTGTCAAGCTCAAATTGAGGCAAAAGGCAACTTGTGGGATAAAATTTTTAACAGAGAACCCGTTGCACAAGGTAACAAATAACTATTGCAAAACGCAAAAAAATGTTGTATACTGTAATGTAACGAAATCTTAGCAGAGGTGTTGTGATATGAAAGCTCGCAGAACTTTGCAAATCATTTTGGGTGTGTTGGCAATTTTGCTTGTGGCGGCGGCGTTGTTCGTTACCGTGTTGGTGGCTTTTGCCGACAAAATTCCCGATAGTTTTGGCGCGTTGAAAACATATGCCGTAACTTACGCGGAGGGAATACAACAACTTGTTGCGGAAACGCCCGCTTCGCAAGCGTTTGCGTTGATACCCGCAGCAGCCCACGCCGTGCCGTCGCTGTTTTTGCTGTTGGGCGCGGTGTTGATATTTATCAAAAACAAAGGGATAGAGGGTAAAAACATTGCAGGCAGTCTGTTTGTGCTGATAGGCGGAACAATGTTGGCTGTGTTTGTTTGCGTTTTGACCTACTTGGGCGTACAGCAATATATCAAAGAAACGGCTTTCGCCGCGGCAATATCCGTTGCGTTGATTGTGTTGTTTGCCGTGTTGGCGTTGTGCGTGGGTCGCAAAGCCGTCGCCATTGCACCGCTTACTGCTCAAACAGAGGAAGAACAACAACCCGAACAACCTGCCGAGAACGATCAAAGCGGCGACGTTGCCGAACAACAAGCGGAACAACCCGCGCAAGAAAGCCCCGCCGTTGAAGAAAGTTACAACAGCGAAAACTCGGTAAGCGCGACGGTAAACGACGTGTACTCGCCCGACCACAACCGCTTGACAAAGAGCAAAATAGACAAATTGCACGTTCTGCTGGAAATGGGCGCAATAACCGAAGAAGAATATATGAAACTGTTGCAATCTTATTTGAAATAACCGCAAATAAGACGGGACAGCAAGCCAAAAAATTATTTGAAATCCGCGTTGATTACGCGGATTTTTTTTGGGCGAAAATAGTCGATTGCAAATACGCCTCTTCCACCACTGCGTGGCGACGACTGCGTTGGGGCGTTAGAAAAGCCCCAACTTGCCCGCGCTCACGGCAAAGTGTCCACAGGACACAACACAAAAATTGTTACAATAGTTTTCTCTTGGGGGGCAAGAGAACGCGCCCGAAAAGTCAATGCGTCCACAGGTAGTAGTTCTGCAACGGCACACTAAGCCTTCTCTTGACGACGCAAGAGAAGGGGGACCGCCGTATGGCGGTGGTTGAGTTTCGACCTGAAAAGCAAGTTTTATATTGTTAAAATTCCATCTGTGTCAACACAAAATTTTTGTTAGGGGTAATAGCGATATACAGTTTATCTCGGTAGTCGAAACTCATCAGTCACCTAACGGTGACGACTGCGTTGGGGCGTTAGAAAAACCCCAACTTGTCCGCGCTGGTTTCAGGTAGACTACTTGCTTTTCAGGTCGAAACTCATCAGTCACCTAACGGTGCCGACTGCGTTGGGGCGTTAGAAAAGCCCCAACTTGCCCGCGCTCACGGCAAAGTGTCCACAGGACGCAACACAAAAATTGTTACAATAGTTTTTCTTGGGGGCAAGAGAACGCGCCCGAAAAGTCAATGCGTCCACAGGTAGTAGTTCTGCAACGGCACACTAAGCCTTCTCTTGACGACGCAAGAGAAGGGGGACCGCCGTATGGCGGTGGTTGAGTTTCGACCTGAAAAGCAAGTTTTATATTGTTAAAATTCCATCTGTGTCAACACAAAATTTTTGTTAGGGGTAATAGCGATATACGGTTTGTTTCGGTAGTCGAAACTCATCAGTCACCTATCGGTGACGACTGCGTTGGGGCGTTAGGAAAGCCCCAACTTGTCCGCATTGGTTTCAGGTAAACTACTTGCTTTTTAGGTCGAAACTCATCAGTCACTTTCAGTGACAGCTTCTCTTGCGTCCCCAAGAGAAGCCTTGTACACAGTTGCAAACATACTCCCTGCGGACAGGGGCGGGTGGTCGGGGAGAGGAACGGAGGGGGAAACAGTTTGTTGCGGATATTCCTCTTCCACCACTGCGTGGCAGTGAAGTATTTTGTTCGGGGCATAAGAAATGGGCGACCCGTAAAGGTCGCCCACTTTTTTTGAATTTGTTACTTTGTCAAATCGGCGGAATAAATACGTTCTGTATACTCTTCGTCCTCTACTTCTAATGTAATAGAAAGAGTTCCCTCCGTAAATACCACCGTCAAGTCGGTTATCGTGTAGTAGCCGCCGTTCAAAGTTTGATCCGTAAATCCCGATAATGTAAGCGTTTGAGATTCTTCGTCCCAAGTGTATCTACCCGTAACAGCAGAATCGCTTACTGTCAATACCACTTCGCCGTTATCCTTAAATTCCAATGTTACTGCAACTCCGTGAAGATAACCTGTACTCAAATTTTTAGCATCTTTCAAGTTGCCTTTCCACGTTCCCACAATGGGAGATTCGGGTTCTGCACCGCCGCCTTGCTTGGTGAGCGTGGCTGTAAATTCGTAGTCAGACTCATAATCGTTTAAGGTAAGTTCTACACTGAGATTTTCCCCGTCAACAGTAACCTTAATAGAAGATACGTCCCAACTATCAGAGGACCATTCACCAAACGAAATAGTCTTTGTGTCTGCACTGAAAGTGTACGTCGCCGTGTAGTGGAATTCGTTTGCGGTCAATTGCACATTGCCGTCTGCAAACACCATTTCAATGGGCTTTCCGTTGAAATATTGATTGCTACCTTGAAGTGTTCCCGTCCAAGTACCAACGATGTCGAAAGTTACCACGACAGGTTCGGCTTTTACCGTTTTTCCGCTGAAAGAGAGCGTAAGCGCGTCGCCGTCAAACACGTACTCTACCGAGTCAATCGTGAAAGCAATCTTGTTGTTGTCCACAACGTGAGCTTTTGCCGTCTTGCCGTTGTAGGTAACGTTGAGGTCGGTTTTGATCTCCAACTCTACGCCCTCTGCCGTGTACTTGCCTGCAAGCGAGGCGTTAAACGTGGGCGCAGTGAGCGGTCCATCGTAACCGTTGGCACAGAATACTTGTCCGCCAAGTGTAGAACCATCTAACACTACAACTTGCTTGTCGTAGTAGAAAGACAACATTGCTTGTTGATAGGAATTGAAGATCGCGCTGACAACTCCGTCGGCGATAGAATAAGTACCCCATTCTGTACCCCAATTGCCTTTGTAAACACCGTTATCATTGTTATAGAGAACAATGGTTTTACCAAAGCCGTCAATAAGCAGGACATAATAGCGCGGGGAATCGTTTTTGTCAGAGAACCAAATGCCTTGATAGCCGTCGCCCTCTTCCTTGCTGACAACGCCGTCGGCAGCTTTTGCAACTGTGTAGTCGAACACAAACAACAAGCTGTCTTGGACACTCCACACTACAACGCGGTTGCCGTTGACAATGTAGTCGCCTGTGATTTCGCCGCTTACCTTGCTAACGCCGTCCAAAGTGAAAGTTTTGCCGTCCAAAGTGTATTGACCGTACTCTGCATTGACCTTGGAGAGCGTACGCACATGTTCACCGTCAATGTTGTCACTGTCCGTTACAAGATATTTTACGTCGTCGATCGTTACGATTTCGCCGTCGGCAAATTCGCCCGCCAGCGTTGCCGTTTGCAATTGCGAATTCTTCAAATAGTACTTGTTGTTATCCGTAACAAACACAGCATGATGTATGTCGCCGTCGATTACGTAACCGCGCAATTCGCCCTCGGAAGCGGGAGTGATCACCGTTACGGGGCGCGCAGTTGTACCCATATTGATAATTCCGTACAAAATGCCGAGTTCTTCGTTATAGGTGAATGTGGACACCTTTGTTTGAATGATCAATTTTACCGAATGATCGAACACAAAGTATCTGCCCTCATACGAACCATACGTCAACGTGCCGTCCTCTTTGAACACAATTTTTCTGCTTTCAATAGTTCCGTCGTTATGCAGATACAGACTGTTGTTTTCGCCGAGGAATGCGAAATCGGCGTATTTGCTACCCGTACTCTTTGTAAATTGTTTGTTATTTGCAGGATACAAAGTATAACCGTCATCGTCGAACTTGGCAGTGAAGTTTGTTTCAAAACCGTTTTCTTTGACGGTGATCGTCGCGGACGTGAAGTAACTGTCCAAACCTGTCAATGTCAAAACGTCCCCTGCGCGGGTGTATTCCGCGTCTATCGGTCCGCCGCTTACCTCCAACAAAGCGTCAAGAAGCAAACTTATTTGTGAGGGACCGCAGAATGTGATTATGTCGCCGTCTTGCGAATAGTACTCGCCAACAAGTTCCAAAGTGGGGTCGGTTTCGGTGAAAGTGTAAGTTATTTCATAACTTGCTTCGCTCCAAACCCATTCAATAACGTGTTTGCCGCCTTGAACGGTGATTGTGCCGCAGAAATCGTCGGAGGGAGTTTCCGCAAGGAAGTGTTCGCCGTCAAAGCACCACGTTCCCCAAGTGCTTGTACCTGAACCCGAAGTGATAAATTGCATTACGCCTTTTTCTTCCAAAACAATTACGCCGTAGTGCGTAGCTCTGCTACTAAGCCCGTCGTAAGTGCCGAGCAAGTCGCTGACGTCGTAACGGAAAGCCGTCAAAGTGAAGTTTTTGACAACGGGCATATACCAACGGTAACCTACGCCGTCTTGCGTTTGCCAATCCCAAAATACGTTGTTATCGGTGTTTTCGGCCTCGTCCAACACGTTAACGATGTCGTAAGAATATTCTCCGCCGAAGTTTTGGGACGTTGAGTTGTCGCCGTCAACGAAAGTGATTGTGTACTCGCCCTCATTTATATCGCGCGCGCGTTTGGACGTGGGCAAAATTTTGCCGCCGTCGAAGTTCCAAATTTCTTCGTCCCATTTGAGAGTTTCCGTGGCAAATTGTTTTGTCAATTCGGCAGTGGTTGCCGTACCATAGGTGGTATCGGGAGTTAAACCTGCCGCAGTGAGGTTGTAGTAGCAGTTGGACACAGCCGTACCGGGGATAAAGTAGATGTCGTACGAATCTTGTTCGCCTTCGCCGACAATACCGCCGACTGTGCAATCGGTTGCTACTACCGTCGTTTTGGCATAGCTATCGACAAAAATTGTGTCGCCGCCAATTGCTCCGACAATACCGCCCGCAACACTTTCTTCAACAGACGGTTTGAGAGAAGTGGCGGCATAGCAGTTGATAACGGACAGGTTGTCGCCGTAAGCCCCGCCTATCAAACCGCCAAGAGCTTTTCCGCAATTTAGCGCGCCCGTTGCCGAGCTGTTGACAATTGCCAACGCAGAGGAATAATCAACGACTGCCGCGCCGAACAAACCGCCGACGTAACTGCTGCTGCCCACCTTGCTTACATCGCTACCCTCGTCAAATTCCTGCAAGGCAACGTTTACTTCTGCCGAAACGTTTTCCGCATAGGAAATGTAACCGCCGGCAGAGTGGAACAAACCCGCAATACCGCCGACATACACAGTGTTTTGCTCAAACCATTGCAAATTGACGGTTACTTCGGCGTGTATGCAATCAACTTGCGACATTCCCAAATAGCCCGCCACTGCGCCGATATATGCGAGTATTTCGCTTGTGTTGGCGTTGGAAATTGGCGTGATAGACATTCCGACAAGGTTAAGGTCGTGGATATAAACAGCGTTATTTGTGAAACCGAACAAACCGAGATACGCTTCGCTACGCACGGCTTGTTTAATAGTCAAGTTGCTTATCGTGTGACCGTCGCCGTCAAAGCTACCTTGGAACCCGTGTACGGTAGGTTCGCTTTCGCCCGCAAGTTGTACCGAACGGCTTCCCGCAGGAGTGTAGGCTACGCCCTCCATATCGATATCCGCACCGAGTTTGAAATAGGACGTGTACCAATCGGCTGTTTCCGCCACGTCGGGGTGGTTGACGTTGTACGCAAATGTCACAAGCCCCTCGGCTGTGTTGATGACGTAGGGATCGTCTTTCGTGCCGCTACCTGTGATGTCCTCAACGGGGGCTACGTTGGTAAACTTGGCGACTGCCGTCACGTTTTCTGTGGGCGTGTAGCCCGCGGTCACTTTCGTTTCGCCAACATACCAACCCGCAAAGGTTTGACCTTGCGGCGGCGTGGGATCGCTTGGGATCTGCGCCGCAGTGAGTTCCTGACCTTGTTCTACCTCTACCGTTTTGACGGTGGTTTCGCCGTTCTTGAAAGTTACGGTGTAGGTTTCGGCAGATACGTCATCGAACTTGGCGACTGCCGTTACGTTTTCTGTGGGCGTGTAGCCCGCAGTCACTTTTGTTTCGCCGACATACCAGCCGACAAAAGTTTTGCCTTGCGCAGGTGTAGGATCATTGGGGATTTGCTCCGCCGTGAGAGCCTTGCCCTGCTCGACTTCTACCGTGCTGACGGTGGTTTCGCCGTTTTTGAAAGTTACCGTGTAGGTAGCGGGCTGTTCGCAAGCAACCGCAACGCCTACAACAAGCGTCAAAACAAGCACAACCGCAAGTACGGAAATGATTGACTTTTTCATATTATCCTCCTTATTTTACTTTCCTTTTCTATTAAAGAAAATAATATACAAGTATACCCCCCCCCGTGTTGATTTGTCAAATGATTTGTTACGCTAAGTTGTAGAAAATTGTCCGTTGTTGTTGAAAAAAATAAAAAAAGTAAGAAAAATTTGAAAACGAAACGAAAAAAAACATTACAATTGCTTTCTTTTGCGCATAAAAACGCGCGCTCACGAGGGAAGTAAATATTGCAAAATTCCCTCTGCTCAACACAAAGGGAATTGGCACTTTTAGTTATAAAGATAATACAAAGTTAGTTTTGTAGTTGCTACTTATTTAATAGAGTCGGTTGTAAATATTCCTCTTCCACCGTCTTACGACGGTCCCCCTTCCCCGTAGGTTCGCGTTGCTTTCCGACGGGGACGGTCTTTGGGGAACACTCCTTGCGGCGGTCCCGACTGCGTTGGGTCGTTAGAAAAACCCCAACTTGCCCGCGCAGATTGCAGGTAGACTACTTACTTTTCAGGTCGAAACTCATCAGTCACCTAACGGTCCCGACTGCGTAGGGGCGTTAGAAAAGCCCCAACTTGCCCGCGCTCACGGCAAAGTGTCCACAGGACACGTTTGCTTTGCGTGGCGCGC
>CANQND010000030.1 GCA_947625115.1 uncultured Clostridia bacterium
GACGGGGTGCTGACCGGGTGCATCCTCTCGGTCGGTCGAATCTTGGGCGAGTCGGCGGCGCTCCTTTTCACGGCGGGGCTGGCGCATACCGTAAACGGCTTTTTCGAGGGAATGTTCAGTTCCGGCGCGACCCTGACCGTCGCTCTGTATGTCTACGCCAAGGAGCGGGGCGAATTTGAGGTGGCCTTTGCCATCGGCGCGATTCTGATGATTTTAACGCTATGTATCAATCTGCTGGCGATGGCGGTGGGGCGGTATTTCAAAAAAAGGAGAAGTCTATGAACAGCATATTGACCGCAAAGGATTTGTGCCTGTGGTACGGACAGACGCAGGCGCTGAAAAATATCACCATGGAAATCCCGGAAAAGGCCATTACCGCGCTGATCGGCCCGTCTGGCTGCGGGAAATCCACCTTTTTGAAAACGCTCAACCGCATGAACGACCTGATTCCGGGCGTGAAAATCACCGGCGAAGTCCGATACAAGGGCGAGGATATTTTCGCCCCCGGAACCGATGTCAACAGTCTGCGCAAGGAGATCGGCATGGTGTTCCAAAAGCCCAATCCGTTCCCCATGAGCATTTACGACAATGTGGCCTACGGTCCCCGCACCCACGGGATTCGGGGAAAGGCCAAGCTCGACGACATTGTGGAGCGTTCGCTGCGGGGCGCGGCGATTTGGGACGAAGTCAAGGACAGACTGAAAAAGAACGCCCTCGGTCTTTCGGGCGGACAGCAGCAGCGGCTTTGCATCGCACGGGCGCTTGCCGTCGAGCCGGAGATCCTGCTGATGGACGAGCCGACGAGCGCCCTCGACCCCATTTCCACCTCGAAAATCGAGGATCTGGCGGCGGAGCTGAAACAGAAATACACCATCATCATCGTCACCCACAATATGCAGCAGGCAGTGCGCATTTCGGATAAAACTGCTTTCTTTCTGCTGGGGGCACTGATCGAATACGGCGACACCGAAACGCTGTTTGCCGATCCCGCCGACAAGCGGACGGAGGACTATATCACAGGGAGGTTCGGATAATGCGAAGCAAATTTGACGAGCAATTGGCGCTCCTGCATCGGGAAATGATCACCATGGGTGCGCTTTGCGAAAAGGCAATCGCTATGTCGGTCAAGGCGCTGACAGAAGGAAACCGAAATCTGGCGGCGGAGGTACCCGCCCTTTCCGCGGAGATCGACGGGAAGGAACGGGAGATCGAGGGAATGTGCTTCAAACTGCTTTTACAGCAGCAGCCGGTGGCGAAGGACTTGCGGGTCGTGTCCTCGGCGCTGAAAATGGTGACCGATTTGGAACGGATCGGCGACAATTCCGGCGATATTGCGGAGATCGTACAGCTGGGGCATATCTCAGCCGCTCACAGCACGGAATCCATCGAGGAAATGGCGCGTGCCACCGTGAAAATGGTGACCGACAGTATCGACGCCTTTGTGAAGCAGGACGGCGATCTTGCCAAAGCGGTCGTGGCGTATGATGACGTGGTAGACGGTCATTTTAACCGCATCAAATCTGCCATCACGCAACAGTTAAAAAGCGGCAACACGGACGGGGAAGCCATGGTTGACCTGCTGATGATTGCCAAATATTTCGAGCGCATGGGCGACCACGCCGTGCAGATCGCCCGCTGGGTGCAGTATTCCATCAACGGAAGCAAAGAATGAGGAATGTTTCTTGTGCGGAGAAGTAGAAAAATTCACAAAGTCGTGATAGTATGAATTTGAAAGAATCTCGTTTTTCGCATGAAGGAAGGGACGGATATGATTTACTGCGTAGAGGACGACAATTCGATTCGGGGGCTGGTGATTTATTCACTAAATTCCGCCGGGTTTGACGCTGCAGGTTTTTCCGATGGGGAAAGCCTGTTTGCGGCGTTGGCAGATGAATTGCCGGAATTGATCCTGCTGGATATTATGTTACCCGGCGAGGATGGACTTACAATCCTCAAAAAGCTGCGGAACGACGCGAGAACAGCCCGTATCCCGATCATCATGGAAACCGCAAAAGGGGAGGAATACGACCGTGTGATCGGGCTGGACGCAGGCGCGGACGATTATCTTTCCAAGCCCTTCGGCATGATGGAAATGGTGTCCCGCGTCAAGGCGCTGCTACGCAGAACAGCCGGTGCGGGCGATTCCGCAGTATTGCGCAACGGGCGGCTCACCCTCAACAACGAGGAACATACGGTGCTTCTGGACGGGGAACGCATCACGCTGACTTTGAAGGAATACGAGCTGCTCCGCCTGTTTATGGAACATCTGGGCAAGGTCTATTCCAGAGAAAAGCTGTTCGACAGCGTGTGGGGAGCCGATACGATTGGGGAAACCCGAACGGTAGACGTCCACATCGGGACGCTGCGCACAAAATTAGGGGAATGCGGCGGCTATATCGAAACGGTGCGGGGCGTCGGATACAGAATGGAGGCACAGCCATGACCAAACGGATTTTTCGCTCGATCTGTCTGGTGGCCATCGCTGTCTTTCTCGCGTCGGCCGCCCTGTTTATGAGCGTGCTGTACGACTATTTTTCCTCTGTGCAGAAGACGCAGTTGAAATCGCAGGTCGAACTTGCCGCCGCCGGCGTTTCGGAAAGCGGAATGGATTATTTTGAGGATTTGCATTTGAATAACGCCCGCATCACTTGGATTGCCGAAAACGGAGAGGTCCGATACGACAGCGACAGGGACGCCGATGAGATGGAAAACCATCTGGAGCGGGAGGAAATCAAGGGGGCGCTGGAAAACGGTTACGGCGAAAGCGCTCGGTACTCCGCCACGCTTTTGGAAAAATCTCTTTACAGCGCCAAACGCCTGCCGGACGGTTCGGTGCTTCGGATGTCGGTCAGGCAGAATTCCCTGCTCACCCTGCTGATGGGGATGCTTTTGCCTGTCGGCATCATCTTTGCGATTGCCGTGGTGCTGTCCCTTGTGCTGGCATATCGTCTGTCCAAGCGGATCGTCAAACCGCTCAATGAACTGAATCTGGAAAATCCGCTGGAGAACGACGGTTATGAGGAGCTTTCGCCCCTTCTTTCCCGTCTGCACCGGCAGCAACAGCAAATCCAATCCCAAAGCGAAGAACTCAAACGCAAGCAGGAAGAATTCGACACGGTGACCGGCAATATGGCGGAGGGAATTTTGCTTCTGAATGCCAAAGGGGGGATCCTCAGCATCAACAAGACGGCACAGCGCCTGTTTCAAACCGATGCTGCCTGTATCGGAAAGTATTTGCTGGAGGTGGATCGCCGCCCGGAGCTTTCGGATTTGGTGGGCGAAGCGGCAAAAGGGAATCATGCCGAAAAGATTGTGGATTTTGCATCGGGGCGCTATCAGCTTGACGTCAGCCCCGTTTTGTCGAACGGCATGGTATCCGGCGCGGTGCTTTTGGCTATGGATGTCACCGCAAAGGAGCAGGCGGAACAGATGCGCCGAGAATTTACGGCGAATGTGTCCCATGAACTCAAAACGCCGTTGCAAATCATCTCCGGACACGCCGAGCTTTTGGCGGGCGGTATAGTAAAGGAAGAAAATAGGCAGGAATTTGCCGGACAGATTTATTCCGAGGCACAGCGTATGATTCGGCTGGTCGAGGATATTATCCGCCTGTCCCATCTGGATGAGGGTGCGGAGGATCTGAAGCGGGAAAAGACGAACCTTTACCATTTGGCGGGCGAAGTCGTGGGGCAGCTTTCCGAGGAAGCGAAAAAAGCGGACGTCACCCTTGCTTTACAAGGCGAGGATGCGGAAATTCTCGGAATCCCGCGAATCTTGCATGAAATCGTTTACAACCTATGCGACAATGGGATGAAGTATAATAAACCCGGCGGTTCGGTGACGGTCACGGTGGAAAATCGGGAAAGCGTTGCCGTGATAACGGTGGCGGACACGGGAATCGGCATCCCGCCGGAGCATCAAAAGCGGATTTTCGAGCGGTTTTACCGGGTGGACAAAAGCCGTTCCAAAGAGCTTGGCGGTACGGGTTTGGGACTTTCCATCGTCAAGCACGGGGTGCAGCTGCACGGCGGCGAAATCTCGCTTTCCAGCACCCCCGATGTCGGTACGACCATCACGGTCACTTTCCCAAAGGATTTTGCGGCAAAACAGGGCTGATATTTCCGAAAAATTTTCAGCCTTCCGAATGATTCGACAAATATGTTTCTTTCAAAAAATTCGCATAGCACCAAAACAGCATCAAATTTGCTTTTGGCGTGTGGTCAATGAGTAAAAATGTCGCAACGACGCGGATTTTCGGGCGATAAATGTTCCCCAATGTTTCTCTCACAGTCGCTCCAAAACCGCGTGTCCAGGGTCCGAGTCCTTGTGCCCCTGCCAAGGAAAAATGGCTTGAAACCGTGGTTTTAAGCCATTTTTCGTTTTTCTCAACGTCGGCACACGGTTCAGGGAAGCCTGCCCTGACGCGCAAAATCGGGCGTCAATTTCGCATTTGGCCGTATCCGTTCGTACTGTTTCCGTTTGGTACATCATCAAAAAAGCATCAATCGGCGGGGGAAGTTCTTTCGGATTTTCCTTTTTCTTTGTTTTCTGTGGCTCAATTCTTGACCGCTTGAAAATGGATCCGAAAAGAATCCGTCCGGACATACGCATAACACATTTCAGAGTTACTATACCACAACCTTCGAGATTGTCGGAGGGACGACAATTTCATTTCATACTTTTCGGGTAAAATAGATAGGAGAATTATCCGGAGGTAAATACGCATGGAAAGGATCATTACAGAAAAAACAATTCAAGAGTTTCGGGTACACCTCAAAAGCGAGGAAAAGAGCAAAAACACCGTGGAGAAATATCTGCGGGATGTGCGGGCGTTTGCCGCCGTGCAGAACGGCGAGTCGGTGACAAAAGAAGCCGTGATCGGCTACAAGCAGAAGCTTCTTGAAAACGGCTACGCCGTGCGGAGCGTCAATTCGATGCTGGCGAGTCTGAACAGCCTGTTCGTGTTTCTCAGCTGGCACGATTGCCGGGTGAAAACGTTAAAAGTTCAGCGGCAGGTCTTTTGCCCGGAGGAAAAAGAACTGACGAAAGCCGAGTACGAACGTCTTTGCCGTGCGGCGCAGGGCAAGCACAACGAACGGCTGAATCTCATTCTGCAAACCATCTGCGGCACGGGAATACGCGTCAGCGAGCTGCCGTTCATTACGGTGGAAGCTGTCAAAAGCGGAGAAGCGGTCGTATCGCTCAAGGGCAAAACAAGAACCGTCTTTCTCGTCAAGCCCCTGCAAAAGAAACTGCTCCACTATATCTCGGAGCGGAAAATACAGTCGGGAGCCGTTTTCATCACAAGAACCGGCAAGCCGATGAGCAGGACGAATATCTGGCGGGAAATGAAAAGCTTATGCGAGCAAGCCGGCGTCAACCCGCAGAAGGTCTTTCCCCATAACTTGCGCCATCTGTTCGCACGGGTATTCTACGGGATTGAGAAAGACATCGCAAAGCTGGCGGACATTCTCGGTCACAGTAGTATCAACACAACGCGCATCTATATTATCTCTACTGGTTTTGAACACCGCCGTAGAATGGAATCCATGCGCTTGATTCTGTAAACAAAAAGGCGCCGACGAACCGTCAGCGACATAATCCGCATTATGTTGTGTAAACGGGCAAAAAGGCGCACTTGCATTGCCTGTGAACATATTTAGTGTAGCACGGTTTTTAGTTTTTGTCAATATACAAGACCCAAAAAAGCATGAAAAGTTGAAGAATCTTTCAAAACGGACATGACGAAGCAGCCTCTTTTGTCCTTTATTTTTTCGGAGAAAGGAGGCTCTCTTTTTTTGCACCCATTTTTCCGCATTTGACCGCCTGTTTTATTTTCGTCCAGACGCCTATGCGTTTTTCGCCAGCTCTTTTACTCTACGTCAAGCAACATAATGCGGATTATGTCACAATTGCTCGTAAAGCGGAGAACCATCTTGGGGAAACGAGATGATAAAATGACAAAACAAAGAATTTCTGCAAAATAAGAAACGCTGACAAGGCCACAAGTAAGCGCAACGCAGTTGACGAGAGGGCGTGAAGAAGGAGGGTGTCATCCCCAAATATGTAGAAATTATTTGGTTTGAAACCGCTATTGGGTACTAACCAAAAACAGGTTTTGTTATTCATCTTTTCCAAAGCGTTTATCAAAAAAATTTAAACGGGAGATCGAAATATGAAAAAAATAAGAGTTTTATTATCGGTAGTATTGATTGCAGTTATGTTAATGTCTTTGGTCCCAATATCAGCATTTGGCACAACATACGGAGATGATTTTTTATATTCCATTTTATCAGATGGAACTGTTAAAATCACGAAATACCAGGGAACATCTACAGAGGTTATAATTCCTTCTAAAATTGCAGGAAAAGATGTAAGCACAATTGGGACGAGCGCGTTTTATATAGATTATGGGCAAACAGGCGTAATAACTTCAATTACGTCAATAGATATATCTGAAGGTGTAAAAACAATTGAATCAGGAGCATTTGTTCGATGCACTTCTTTGAAAACTGTGATTTTCCCCGGCACGCTTTCAAAAATTGAGGAAAAACCTTTTTGGGATATGGGTTGGGGTACAAAAACTATTTTATATTGCGGATCGTTTGAAATGTGGAGAGAAATTGCTCCAAAGGCACTAAGCGATTCGGCTTCTAAGCTGAGCGTAGTTTACGATTACATTCGTGAATCAAGTTCTTTGGGTAGTACATATGGCGAGTTTGACGGACATGAATATAAATTATTTAATGAGAGTATAACGTGGTCGGAGGCTAAAAAGATATGCGAAAACATAGGTGGACATCTTTTGACAATTAATTCTGAACGCGAGCAAAGATTTGTAGAAACGCTCCTTGAAAATTCAGAAAAGATGGCATATTTTATTGGTGGCGAAAAAACGAATGCAGGATGGCAATGGATAACAAAAGAAGATTTCGTGTATACAAACTGGGCACCAGGCGAACCGAACTATAGTGGAAATTATGTTCAAATATTATCTCCGTTATTCTATGATAAGAGTGTTTTTGGAAAATGGGATAACACATACAATGATGGCGATCATGGGGGTGGTGTCAAAGTAAGTTCTGACCAAATTGGATACATATGCGAATGGGATACGAAAAATTCCGATGCCGCATTCATAAAATTCGGCGCAGATCGTTTCTCCTTCGGAGAAGATATTACCGGGTATGTTGGGAGCGAAATTTCTACGCTATTGGTGTACAACTCTGAAAAAAACGATATTACTTCCCTCGACATTATATCAAATAATCCTGATGTTGCAGAAATCGGTACAATTGAAATCGGCGTCGGCGATTACATTGCAATCAAAAACGAACATATGGCGACCGTACAACTAAAGCTGAAATCAGTAGGAACAGCGACTATTACTGTGACATCGCCCGAAGGATTGCGTGAAAGTATTAATATAAATGTCAACAAAAAAACAGAAGGCTATGAAGACGCAGAATCTATCGTTGTTTTCTCAACTGATAAATCCTTAAGTGTCAAAACAGGCGAAAGTTTATGGCTCGCATTTGGCCTAATGAACAACAAAACAGGAGAGATAGAAGAAAATTGGCGAAAAATGGCTGTGGTAGTTAGTGATCAGGATATTCTATCTTTATCTGCTTATTCGGAAACCGAATATGGTTATTCGATTGAATTAATTGGCAAAAAAGAAGGCAGTACCAATGTGATTATTTCTGATTATGAAAAAGGAATAAGTAGAAGTATCACTGTTTCTGTGTACGATAATTATACGAAAACATATTCGTATTCCATTACAGATATTGGGGAATTTTATCCAAACAATGAGTATGAGAAAGAAATTAAGACAAACATCTATAATTTGAATGGTCTTTATGTAAATAATTATCATTCAACCCCGATCTACAGCAGTACCGGGGGTGTAGTCGGCTCCGTCGGAGAAACACCGGCGTCATATAAAGTCACTTTTGATGTGTATAACAGCCGATATTACAACGGTGCAGTTGATGTATACGACGCTGATGGTGTATGGATCGATAGCGAATATATTGACAAATATAGTGATATTACCAGCCTACGAGAAACAGGAGAGCAACTGTTCTTCTTGATTCATGATGCGGCTAAAAACCAACTGCTAAGCTACCAAAGTTCTTCTTTTTCAAAGAAAACAACAATTACTGTCGAGGTTCCTCAAGGCGGGTATTTTACGATTTCTAATAATATGGCAGAATCTCCCGGCACTTTTTTTGCGAACACTCTTGAAATATTATACGATACAACAAGCGATCTGTTAGATTTCGCCACGTCAAAATCTTCAGATAAAATAGCTTTTGATAAGTTTTATAAAGAAGCAACCAAGTCATTTGCGCAAAATGTTATAGATGCGCATAATGAGAGTTTATCCGGCGAAGCGAAAAAAAGGGCAATGGAGGCAGCATTAAGTTCATTGACCTCGGAGATCAATAAAATTCAAAAGAAATTTGTCACTGCCGAAGCAAAAGATTTTATAATGAACGGCGACGAAATGTATTCCGCATTGTCTACTCTTGCAGAAAATGTTCTGAATTCATACAGCATTAATTGGAAACATTTGTATCAAAGCGCAACGGGCGCTGGGGAATCATTATTTGTGAAATTCGCTGGTCCAGCAGGAGCTGCACTTAAAGGAATGTTTGCAATTACGAAAGGTACCAATAAATTGCTTATGGCGGCTCAAATGTCCCGTTCATTAGATAATACGTATGCCACAGTTTATTCATCTATAGATGAAGGGTTTATAAATCCCTATGGAGTCTTTGTGGATACGAACGGAAATGTTGATTCGGAAGCAGTTTTGCAGGTTTTTAAAGTGTCGGATAGTGATTCCTTGGAGATAGTACTGAATAGCGACAATCCACTTGAAAAGTATGAACTATATCATATCTGCTTTGTAAAAGACGACGAGCTTGTTGGACCAAGTGGAAAGGTCAAGGTATATATTCCTATTCCAGAAGGGATGAACAAAACCACATGTAAAATATATCGACAGGAGCAAGATGGTTCATGGACTATTCTTGAGGCACATGTAGAAGAAAACTACCTGGTGTTTGAAACGGATCACTTCAGCTTATATTCAATCGTAGGCGAAATGGAAACTATTTCCATCGTTTCTTTACCAAAGAAAATCATTTATAAGGATGGGGATCTATTAGATACAAGCGGATTAGCACTTGAAATAAATGGGCAAACAGTTTTAAAGGGATTTATTTGCGAACCCACCTACTTGACCGGGATCGGTCTACAAACCATTACAGTAAAATACGGGCACGCAAGCACTGAATTCTTTGTGACAGTGTCCGCATTTGAAACCAATCCCGATTCTTCCGTCCGAAAGCTCGGTGACCTGTCCGGCGACGGGAAGATCAACTCCGTCGACTACCTACTTCTTAAGCGATGTGTACTTGGCACCTTCAAACTGACCGACGAACAGTTCGCGGCCGCTGACATCAATAGAGACAACAAAGTCAACTCTATCGACTACTTGCTGCTCAAGAGGCATGTGCTTGGAACCTACAAGATAGCATAATAAGGGGGTTGCTATTCAGCGTATTCAAAGAGAATAGTATAGAAAATCGCATAAACTGATGATATTTATGGGCGTTGAAAAAGAGGTGAAAAACAAGTCGAAAAATCACGACATACTAAAAAGCAATTATATGAAAGGAATGGTAAACCAATGAAAAGGACCCTTGCAATTGTTTTAGCTATCACCTTAGCGCTAATGAGTAATACGGGCTTCTTTGTGGCAGCGGAAGGGGAATCTGCTAACAGGAATAACCTTTACGAAATCATGGATGATTCCAATGTGTATACGAACACTAGTGGCGGCAAAGCAAACAAGCCCGCCGCTCTCGACCAAATTTCCGAGAGCAGTATGGGGGCGATTCCTTCCACAAAAGCGTATTTTACACAGGATGAAGGCGCCGCTACTGTTCTCGGCTCTGTGACATTGTTTGAAACTGGTGACACGGAACGCACTGTCACTTCGACAGATGCAAATCTCAGATGGGCATACGCGATTATTGTGGATGCAAGTCGCCGAATTGACAAAATTGCCTCATTGCTTTTTCATGATGGCGATCCGAATGTCGATGAGTTCCCAGATCGAGGGTTTGTAATTCCGGCGGGAGGTTTTGCTGTCGTATTCCATTGTGGAGAAAACGAAGAATTAAATACTGATTTGAAAACATTCTTTGTGGCACTCTGTGAGGCAGCGGGTGTCTCCAGTGAACATAAGGTAGTAGACGTCGGCCATGTTGGTTGGTATGCATTTCTGAATCTTATGGAACAATGCGTGACGTTTTATCAGGGAAAACCAAGTGATTATTCGGGTATTCTTGGAGACATTGATGGAAACGGTGCCATCGATGCAACGGATTATCTACTTCTCAAGAGTCACGTGCTTGGCTTCTTGCAACTGAATGACGAACAAGTCGCTCTCGCGGATATCAGCAACGACGGTGTTATCAATGCAACCGATTATATGCTGCTCAAGCGTTCTGTGATGGGAACATATAAAATTCCGGGAACACCAGATGTTATCCCCCCGGAAGGTTTGGGTTCATTCACTTCGCCGGACGGCGGGGCATCCAAGGTTATCCCGCTTGAGTTCCCGGATTTTGAAATTGATCTCCAATCAAGCACAAACGGTAGATTTATGGCCGTGACGCTGACTGTAAAAAATATTATGGTCGGCGTGAAATTGCAGGAATTGCTTGCAAAATTGTATTATGATAAAGATCGACTGACGCTGATAACGGATAGTGCAAATGATGGGGATGGAGCTTTGGATTGCGTATCCATTTTGCCGGGTGAAGGTTGGGAAAACCTGACGCAAGAAATAGTTCCGGGCGTAATTGATATTCGATTGGTCGGTATAGAGCCATCGGCAATCATCAAAAATGAGACGCCGTTATCCCTGACGTTCTTCTTCTTGGTGAAAGACGATTTTACGGAGGCGGCTGTTTTCGTCCCGACAGAAAGTGTCTCAAGCATTTATGCAGATGACGGAGATGAAATAACGAGATACTTTGGCAACGGCGATTATTCTGTAGGAACGGTCACATTTGAGGAAGAATCGTTCCAATATGAAATTGTTGATGGCGAAGCGACCATTACCGGCTATACTGGAGATAGTGCGTATGTCGTGATCCCCAATACACTTGGGGGAGTTCCCGTGACGTCAATCAGGGAACACGCATTCGGCGGTTGTGCAATGGAACGAGTCGTAATCCCTGAAAGCGTGACAGAGATTGGGGATTATGCGTTCAACTGGTGTGTGAATCTGACAAGAGTCAAAATTCCATCAAACGTGTATTCTATTGGTGAGTCGGCATTTAGCAGTTGCAACGCTTTATGGGATGTTGAAATTTCAGAGGGCGTGAAGTTTGTCGGAGAATATGCATTTAGCGGTTGCTCCGTAACAAGTATTAAGATACCGTCGAGCGTAAAATCTATCGGAGATTTTGCGTTTCAGTACTGTAGTAATCTACGGGATGTTGAAATCTCGGAGGGTGTAGAATCGATTGGTGAAGGTGCGTTCGCATACTGTGACCTGTGGACCATTGAAATTCCATCGAGTGTATTGTCGATTGGTAGCGGACCTTTCGCATGGTGCGACGTTCTTTCAAATATCGTGGTCGCGGCGGGGAATCCAAACTATTATGTGAAGGATGACTGCCTGATTGAAAAGATAACCGGCAAATTAATACAGGGCTGCTGCCATGTCAGTACAATTCCGAATGGCGTGACGTCAATTGGAAAGCATGCATTTTCTGGTAACGATGTGCTGACAACACTGGTAATCCCATCCGGCGTTGTGGAAATTGAAGAGGGCGCGTTCTCTAACTGCATCGAACTGACAAGCATTGAGATTCCATCGAGCGTGGCGAAGATTGGATATAGTGCATTCTATAACTGTTTTAATGTCACAAACATCACGGTGGCACCGGGTAACATAAATTACTATGTAAAGGGCGGCTGTTTGGTTGAAACTGAGACAGGGATATTACGAAAGGGATGCAATATTAGCAAAATTGTAATCCCGGATGGTGTGACAGAAATTGAAGACTATGCGTTTGAGCAATGCAGAGCTTTGACAAGCGTCATATTCTCGTCAACCGTAAAAGTGATTGGAACGAGTGCGTTTTCCAGTTGTTCTGAACTGACAAGCGTAGAAATCCCTTCAAGTGTGACAGAGATTGGGGATTTTGCGTTCGGTAACAACGATAGCATGGTAAACGTTAAACTGTCAGAGGGTTTGACAACAATTGGGGAGTACGCGTTCGTAAATTGCCCAGGGCTGACAAGTATTGAAATTCCTTCGAGCATGACAGAGATTGGGGAACGGGCGTTCGCATACTGCTCAGGGCTGACAAGTATTGAAATCCCGCTTAGCGTGACGACAATTGGATATCATGCTTTTGACGGGTGCGAGAGCCTGACGGATATCTATTGTCTTGCATATGAACAGCCGTATGGCTGGTCCAGCGAATGGCTTGGTGATTGCGAGGCAACCGTCCATTGGAACTTATATGAGGATGGCGTTTTTCAATATACAGTCATAAACGATAATGCAGTCGTGGTTAATTATATAGGGAACGGCGAGGATGTGTCGATTCCGGCTACGCTGGACGGCTATCCTGTGACGGCAATCGGAGAAAGAGCATTCCACAAGTGTACTGGATTGACAAGTGTCGTAATTCCAGATAGAGTGACATCTATCGGAAAATCTGCATTTGCTGGATGCGAAAATCTAAAGAAAATAAATATTCCGGCAAACGTGACGGAGATTGAAGACTATGCTTTCGAGGAATGCACCGGGTTGACAAGTGTTGTATTCCCCAAAAATATGAAACGAATCGGAGATAGTGCATTCGCCCATTGTACAAACCTGAACAGCATTACGATTCCTGAAGGCGTAACGGAAATTGGAGAAACGGTCTTTTGGGCGTGTGATAACCTTATAAGCATTACTGCTGCGGACGGGAACCAGAAATACTATGCGAAGGACAATTGTCTTATTGAGAAAGGAACTGGTACGCTGGTTATAGGATGTAAGACAAGCGTGATTCCGAATGGCGTAACGAGAATCGGGTATGGTGCATTTTATGGCTGTGCCGGCTTAACAAGTGCCATTATTCCGCAGGGCGTAACCTCTATTGGTGATGCTGCATTTAGCGATTGCAGTAGGTTGACAACCGTCATTATCCCAAAAGGTGTGACGGTAATCGGGGGCAATGCATTCCACGGGTGCAAAAGATTGACGAAAATTGTGATTCCGTCGAGTGTTGTGGAGATTGGCTGGTATGCGTTTGATTTCTGTTCCAGCCTGAAAGACCTCATAATTCTGGAAGGTGTACAACAAATCGGGATGCAAGCATTCCTTGGCTGCACCAATCTGACACAAATTGAGATTCCGTTGAGCGTGACAACAATCGAGGATTGGGTGTTTGATCAATGCACTAATTTAACCGACATTTATTGCCGTGCGGACAAAAGACCAGAAGGCTGGTACGAGGATTGGCTTGAAGGCTGCGACGCTACCGTGCATTGGGGCATGGCGATGCCGGACAAGAACGTTCTGACCGACGAGGACAGTGATGTGTTCGTCGAATTCCCGGAGGACAAAAGCGAATACTATGCGGGTGCGACGCTGACGGCGGAAAAGCAGGAAGCCGGCAATTCCTACGAAACAGCGAAGGAAGCGCTTTCCACGATGTACAGTCAGTTCGTTCCGTATGACATCAGGCTGACGGATTTGGCGGGCAAGACGCTCCCCGTTTCCGGCAAAATCACGGTCAGCATGCCGGTTCCCGACGGTTGGAAAGCGGCGGACACGGCGGTGTACTACGTCAGCGAGAACGGGAAAGCGGAGAGGATCTCCTGCAAGCCGTCTGCGGACGGGAATTCGGTGGAATTTGAAACCGATCATTTCAGTATTTACACGCTGGTCAACCTCGCATCCTCCGCCCGAAAGCTCGGTGACCTGTCCGGCGACGGGAAGATCAACTCCGTCGACTACCTACTTCTTAAGCGATATGTACTTGGCACCTTCAAACTGACCGACGAACAGTTCGCGGCCGCTGACATCAGCAAGGACAACAAAGTCAACTCTATCGACTACTTGTTGCTTAAGAGACATGTGCTTGGAACCTACAAGATTTCCTGACAGTTTGAAATGTTGATATGTGATTTAAAGGCACGTTAATAGATGACTTTTTAGCAAGAAACTTTTTGTGAATTTCTTAATTGATTAAAAGGAAACCCTCAAATCGGGGCGCATATTCTAACAATACTCATGGAATTAATTTGACGGAGTTTGACCTGAAGTTTAGAAAAATCGATTTGTAAAGGAATGCGTTTGGAATTGAAATGGACGCATTCCTTTTTGCTTGATTTAACGATTACGCCCAAAAATTCAACGGCTATCCATAAGTTTGCTATAATCCAACGATTGCCAGCAGGTTCTAAAAATTCCCCATAAAATCTGTGAACCGCCCCAAATTATGCAGACATCGCAAAAAGGGACCTTAAGGAAAATTAAATCAAATGACGGACTGACTTCGCAATTCAAGCGGGATCATTTTCGTATTCGGCAGAATACGCTGATGGTTGTAGAAATAAATGTAATAATCAATCAGACGACGAGCTTTGGAAAAGGTTCTGATTTTCGATCTGGAAATGAATTATGTTTTGAGGATATGGGATTGCAATTGTGTAGGTTTGTCAATGATGTGTTACAAAGTCAGGAAAAGAAAAGAGGACAAATTTAGGAGAGAACCAGTTAAGCGGA
>CANQND010000031.1 GCA_947625115.1 uncultured Clostridia bacterium
TCTCGCGAAAAATTGTTGCGGCGTTACAACGTCGGCACGCTCGACGGTTTCGGCTTGCAGGGGAAAAACGCGGCTATATGCGCCTGCGGAGCATTGTTGCAGTACCTGAACGAAACGCAAAAGCGCGAACTTCCCCATCTGAAACCCATAAGATACGTGGAAAAAAGCCGCTATATGTCCATTGACGTCAAAACGCGCAAAAACCTCGAACTGACGGTAAGTTACCGCGAGGGAAAGCGCAAAGGCAGTTTGCTGTGGCTGTTGGACAAAACGGAAACGAGTATGGGCGCAAGAACGCTTGCCGATTGGATAGATCGCCCGTTGCAAAAGGCTTCTCAAATAAACGCGCGTCTGGACGGAGTGGACGAGCTGTTCCGCGCATATATGCTCCGTTCGGAATTGTGCAAGCTGTTGCACGGTTTCGGCGACATAGAACGCTTGGTGGGCAAAATATCCTACAACAACGTTGTTCCCAAAGATTGCATTGCTTTGAAAGACGCGCTTTTGCGCCTGCCCGACATAAAAAAATTGCTTACCGCCCGCGCGCAAAGCAAAATTTTGAAAGACGTCAACGACAACATTCGCTTACTGCCCGAAGTTACCGATTTAATTGGCAGGGCGATAAACCCCGACGTTCCCTCCGTGATAAAGGACACGACGGACTACATTCTGCCCGGTTTCAATGCGGAATTGGACGAACTGTACGACCTTGCCAAAAACGGCGGAGCGCGCATATCCGCTTTGGAAGAATACGAACGCAATCGCACGGGCATAAAAAATTTGAAATTGGGTTACAACAAAGTGTTCGGATACTATTTTGAAGTGACCAACTCTATGTTGAACCTTGTCCCCGAAAACTTTATCCGCAAGCAGACGTTGACCAACGGCGAGCGTTTTGTAAGCCCCGAATTGAAAGAGTTGGAAGAAAAAATGCTTTCCGCAATGGAAAATAAAGTTAAATTGCAAAAGAAGATTTTCGACGATCTGCGAAACGCGCTTTTGCAATATATACCCGCAATACAGCAGACGGCGCAGGCGGTTGCCGCGTTGGATTGCCTTTTGTCCCTTGCCAACGTCGCTCAATCCAACGATTACTGCAAGCCGAAAATAAACACTTCCAACACGCGCTTGCACGTTGTCGGCGGGCGTCACCCGATAGTGGAGTGTTACATAAAGCGAGAGAACTTTATTTCCAACGACGTGGATCTGGACACGGAAGAAAACCGCACAATGATAATAACCGGTCCCAATATGGCGGGAAAAAGCACCTATATGCGGCAAGTTGCGCTTATCGCCCTGATGGCGCACATCGGCTCCTTTGTGCCTGCCGACAGCGCGGAAATACCGATAGTGGACAAAATCTTTACGCGAGTGGGCGCAAGCGACGACATCGCCTTTAACCAAAGCACCTTTATGGTGGAAATGGTAGAGGTGGCAAATATCCTCAACAACGCAACCAAAAACAGCCTTATCATTCTGGACGAAGTGGGCAGGGGAACGTCTACGTTCGACGGGCTGTCCATAGCTTGGGCTGTGATGGAATACGTTTCGCAAAAGATTTGCGCCAAAACGTTGTTTTCCACTCATTACCACGAGTTGACAGACCTCGAAGGCAGAGTGGACGGGGTGAAAAATTACCGCGTGACGGTAAAGGAAATAAACGGAAGCGTCGTTTTCCTGCACAAGATCGCGCGCGGCGGAGCCAACAAAAGTTTCGGAATAGAAGTGGCTGCCCTTGCGGGCGTTCCGAGCGAAGTGTGCGCTCGCGCAAAGGAAATAGTGGCTTTGTTGGAAAACAGCAACGTAAGCCTCAATTTGGACGAAGTGGAACGACTCGGCGCAAACCGTCGGGTAACAAAAACGTCGCAGGAAGTCAGTTCCGTTTTGCGAGATTTAGATATGAACCGCATTTCGCCCATAGAGGCATTCGACATACTCAATTCTTTGGTAAAAAAGGTACGCGACAATGGCTAACATAAAAATTTTGACGCCCAACGTCTACAACAAGATTGCCGCGGGCGAGGTTATCGAAAAGCCGTTCGGCGCGGTTAAAGAATTGGTGGAAAACAGTATCGACGCGGGCGCGACTCGCATTGTGATAGAAACGGTAAACGGAGGCTTGGAGCTTATTTCCGTTACCGACAACGGGTGCGGTATTCACGAAGAGGACGTGGAAGTGGCTTTTGTCAAACACGCCACCAGCAAGCTCAACAGCGCGGAACAGCTTTCGGCAATAGATACTCTCGGATTTCGCGGCGAGGCGTTATCCAGCATTGCGGCGGTTTCGCGCTTGACGATAACCACCCGTTCGTGCAAAGCCGATACGGGCGTTCGCCTTGTACTCCAAGACGGCGCGGTAACGGACAAAACGTACGTTTCCGCCAACGTCGGTACGAAAATAGAAGTGCGCGACCTGTTTTACAATATGCCCGCGCGCAAAAAGTTTTTGAAAAGCCCCTCTCACGAAGGCACCGAAATAACCAGATATATCGCCAAATTGATACTAACCAACCCGACATTGGAAATCACTTACATCGCCGACGGCGAAAAAGTGTATTCTACGGCAGGCAACGGCTTGGAAGAGGCTATATACGTAATTTACGGAGCGGACTACCTGAGTAATTGCATAAAAATCAACTTTGTAAGAGATGACGTGCATATAGAGGGCTACATAGGCAACTACGAATACACCAAGGCTAACAAAAACTACCAAACGCTTTCCGTAAACGGACGAACAGTAGCCGATTTGGGTATTGCGGCGGCTATTATGCAGGCGTACAAGCCTTTCTTGATGACGAGGCAATTTCCCGTTTACGTGTTGGATTTGATTATTCCTTGCAACAAAGTGGACGTCAACGTTCACCCCAAGAAAAGCGAAGTTCGTTTTGACGATCCGCGCAGGGTAAACGGAGCGTTTTACTACTGTGTTACGGACGCCTTGCGTAAATTTACCGAAGAACGCTCCGCGCGGACTTTTGAGCCGACCGACACGGAAAGCGAAGAACCGCCGAAAAAGTTCTCTCGCGAGGAATTTACCGATATTTTCAACAGGTTGGAAGAGGACGGTCGTCTGGAAAGAATGAACAGAGATCAATCCGCCGCCGTGCGTGCGATAGAAAATTCCACAGTAGAGGTCGAACGCAAAAAGGCGTTGAACGAGTTGGGCGATTACCTCGAAAAGGAAGTGACGGTAGAGCGGGCGCGCGCGGAACTCGGCTTTGAAACACAGTCCGTTATGCAAACCGTTTCGCTACGCGACAGTGAAATCGAACAGACCTTTATCCCCACGGAAGAAGATATTCTTTTTGACAGAGTGAAAATATTGGGGGCGGCGTTCAAAACCTATTTGATATTGGAATTGGACGATAAGGTGATATTCGTGGATCAACACGCCGCGCACGAACGGATTCTGTTCGACAAGTTTATGGAAACGCGCACCCACGATATGCAGACCGTCCTGATCCCCTACGTGTTTAGCGTAACCGACGAAGAAGCGCGGTTTATCGAAGAAAATTTGGACAACATTTACGCGGCGGGTATCGGAGTGGAGCCGTTCGGTCCCAACCAATTCAGAATTTCTTCCGTTTCAACGTTACTTTCCAACATAAAAATGGAAGATTTTGTGCGCTTTGTTCTGTCGTCGATAGAGGAATTTAAGGTGGACGACCGCACGTTGATAGTGGAAAATCTGGCGAAAAAAGCGTGCAAAGCCGCCGTTAAAGCGGGCTACGCCCTGAACGAATACGAAATAAAATACATTCTCAAACAAGTTGTCGATAACAAAATATTGCAATGTCCGCACGGCAGACCAATAACGGTTGTGTTTACTAAATCTCAAATCGAAAAGATGTTCAAGAGGATAGTGTAATGAAACCGTTTGTCGGAATAACAGGCACAACTTGCGTGGGCAAATCGGCGGTGGCGGTGCAACTTGCAAAACTGCTCGATACGGAAGTTGTTTCAGCGGATTCTATGCAAATATACAAGGGAATGGACATCGGCACGGCAAAAATCACTCCCGAAGAAATGCAAGGAGTTGTCCACCATATGATAGACATTGCGGAACCCGACCAAGACTACTCGTCCTTTTTGTATCAACAGCAAGCCGCGCCCATTCTCGACAGGCTGTCTTTGCCCGTTGTGGCGGGCGGCACGGGGTTTTACTTTGACAGCCTTGTCTTTCCGCCGGAGTACGGCAACGCCTCGGAAGCTCGTCGGGAGGAATTGCGGCGCATTTACTCGGAAAAGGGACTGCAACCGCTTGTGGAAACGCTGGCAAAGTTGGATCCCTCGGCAATGGAAGTTGTCGATTGCAAAAACTACAAACGCGTGATACGCGCCATTGAAATTGCCGAAACGGGCGGCAGCATAACAAAGGGGCAAACAAGGCGCAATCCGCGTTACGATATGATTTTGTTTGTTTTGCGGCGCGAAAGAGAAAAACTTTACCGTAACATAAACGATCGCGTTGACGCAATGATAAAGAACGGCTTGACGGAAGAGGTGCAAACGCTTGTAAACAAATACGGCTTTTGCAAAAAACCCTCCTTTGAAGCGATAGGTTACAAGGAAATTATTTCCTATCTGCGCGGAGAAATCACGCTATACGAAGCAATCGAACAGATAAAAATCAACACAAGACACTACGCCAAAAAGCAAATTACCTACTACAAGCGAATGAATGTGGCGGAATATATCGACGTGGACGACAAAACGCCCGAAGAAATTGCACAAACAATTTACAAAAAATTGCAAACAGACGGTATCGTCACAGGCAAATAGCTCGTAAGTATAACAGAAATCGGCAAAATACAGAATACTATGTCTGTAATAATATAGAAAAAGGAAATAAAATGAACAAAGAAATAGCGGAAGCACTTGCAAACACAAAAGAAATATTTGAAAAAATAGACGAAACAGCCCTATACAATCAAAAGAAAGTAATCGACTCATTCGGCAAACGAAACGTTGCGTTACGTCATTTCAACGGGACGAGCGGGTACGGCTCCGACGACGCAGGCAGAGATACTTTGGGAGAAGTTCTTGCGGACGTATTTGAAACGGAAAAAGCTATCGTAAGCCCGCTTATTGCCTCCGGAACGGCGGCGATAAGTCACGCTTTGTTCGGCGTTTTGCGCCCAAACGACGTTGTGCTTTCCGTTACGGGGCAACCCTACGACACATTGACGGACGTTATTTACAAAAAAGGAATAGGAAGCCTTTGCGACTTTGGAATTACTTTCCATTTCATCGATCTGCAAAACGGAAAGGTAGATTTTGCCGCAGTAAAAGAATATTTGACAAAACGCAAAGTAAAGATGATTTACATACAAAGATCGCGCGGCTATGCGTCAAGACCTGCGCTTTCCATTGGTCAGATAGGCGAAATTTGCGAATTTGTCAAAAAAATCGACAAAAACATAGTTGTTTTCTGCGACAATTGCTACGGAGAATTTGTTGAAAAACAGGAACCGACGGCAGTCGGCGTAGATATATGCGCGGGATCTTTTATCAAAAATATCGGCGGAGGATTGGCTCCTACAGGCGGTTACGTTGCAGGACGCGCCGATTTGGTCGATTTGGTGGGCGGCAGGCTTACCGCGCCGTCTACGGGAATGGAAGTTGGAAGTTACCAAGCGGGGTACAGGCTGTTTTATCAAGGCATATTTATGGCTCCGCACATAGTAAATCAGGCGTTGAAAACCTCCGCGTTGTTTTCTTACGCGCTAACAAAGCGCGGTTACGACGTGACTCCTCGTGCGGGCGAACACATCGGCGACATCGTTTGTTCGATAAAACTCGGCTCCCCCGAAAGTATGATAAAATTTTGCCAAGCCATACAGTCCGTTTCGCCTGTTGACGGCTTTGTTAAGCCCGAACCTTGGGCGCAAGCAGGTTACGCGGACAAAGTAATTATGGCGGCAGGCTGTTTTGTGGAGGGCGCGTCAATAGAATTGAGCTGTGACGGACCCATACGCGAACCGTACACGGTTTATCTCCAAGGCGGTTTGACGCTCGAACACGGCATTTTGGCGTTGGAGAAAGTGTTACAGACCCTTTGAGCCGTTTTAGAGAAAAATTTTTTGCAAGGACAAATTCTGACAAAATGACTGACGAAAAAAAATTAACGCCCGAACAGCGGCAAGAAGAACATGTTGAAACGATTTCGCAAGACGATTCGGGCAAGATACAGACCTCGAACGACAATTTGCGCAATACGCCCGCAGACGGAATTTCTCGAAAACTTTGGAGAACGTCGTTGACCGTCAGCGTGATTTTGCTTGTTGTTTTTTCCGTATATGAAATCGTCATTGGCTGTTTGTACGGGAAAATTCTGACGCAAGGAACGCCGTCCGTAAGCGCGGCTCTTACGATAGCGTCGTTGGCGTTCGGCGGGGCAGCCGCGTTATTGTCGTTGATAATGACGGTATTGTCCGCCGTAGTTTACGGCAAAACGGCTGTATCGGTCAAAAAGGACAATAATGACAATTCTGATACGTCGAGTAATTCAGATAAATAACGCGAGATAATTTTGATAAATGCACAGAGAATAATTCTGACAAATACACAAGAGGATACTTCCGATAAATAATACGAGATAATTCCGATAAATGCGCAGAAAATAATTCTGACAAATACACAAAGGGACAATTCCGATAAAAACACAGACTTTGTGATAAACTTTGTGATAAATCAAAATTGTATATATCTATATACGGCAAAAAGACAGATTTCAAGACTAATTATGTTATAAGAGGCTCTTTTTGAGCCTTATCTATTCGCAAAAGCTGCCTTTTGCGAATAGATATATGCGTGTGGCGATGTGCGGGTATGTGATTTTTTCCTTACTTTTGGGTAACTTTTATTGCTCCGCTTTTTTTGAAACGCGCACACTTAGCGGCGAAAAAATTACTCGATAACCGCCTCTCCCGCATATCTTGCTCAAAATATTTGGCAATATCGCCGCTTTCAATACAATTTTTTTTCAATGCTCCCGCTCTATCGAAATATTTTTTCAAAACGTAAATTATATTGCGCCCGCCTACTATTAACTAATATAAGGCTTTGCAGAATGGCATTAATTTCACCAATGTTGCCCCTCGCAAAAAGTTATTTTGGCGATCGCCGTGCGAAACAGCTTTGCCGAACTTCAACACAAAGTTGTATTTTGTTTTGATTTGCTCCTTATTCTCTGTCAAGCGAATGAAGTTGGCAAGACCTATTTATTGCGGAAATCTTAGACAAACGACTTTTGCCGCTACCTTTATACAAATAACCGATTAAATATTCCGCCTCTCAAAAAGTTTTGTCAATTACCCTGCGAAACAGGTTTGCCGAAACCTACAACATAAAGTTATATTTTGTTTTGATTGCCTCTTTACTCTATCAACCGAGTGTACATCGACAAAAACTGTGAAAAAAATACGAAATTTTAATAATTTGACTGTCATATATCTACCCCACCTTATAGCGGGAAACGGAATTGTGCCGAATATCCTCAAATGTAGCCACAAAGCAAAAACCGTTGCGCTGTAAAAAAAACTCTACTGAATTTGACTATGCGCATAGAGTCGCGCTTTCCGTTTAACGAATGTTGCCAAAAATTTGTTTTATGCTGAAATCTTAGGCAACCCAACCCATTTTTGCCATTACCTTTGTAAAGGACAACCGAGCTTCGCCGAATAACTTTGCAAAACGTTATCCTGCGGCAAGTTGCGTTTAGCCTTTTGCTCCACACCACGTAAACCGAACTTTTGAAAAACGTAAAATGTGGTAATTTGCACTGTGGAACCGTTCTTCCTGTACCCCATAACGTGCGACAAATGCTTGCGAAATAATATTCTGAAATGTTACCACCTCGTAAAAGTATTGTCGATCGCCGTCCAGAATAGCTCGCTGAAAATCACTGTGTGTAAGGTTGTATTTTGTTTGGCAAAAACCTATTTATTGCGGAAATCTTAGACAATCGACTTTTGCCACCACCTTTATACAAATAACCCGAGCTTCGCAGAAATAATCTTCTTAAATATTCCGTCTCTCAAAAAGTTTCGTCGATTACCCTGCGAAACAGGTTTGCCGAACTTCAACACAAAGTTGTATTTTGTTTTGATTGCCTCTTTACTCTATCAACCGAGTGTACATCGACAAAAACCGTATAATGCGAAATTTTAATAATAGGCTACTGTCCCGAACCTACCAACCTGCCTATCGTGAGATAGCAGTCGCGCGGAATAGTATTTTACAAATGCACCACAACGCACAATGTGTACGTTGTTTTGTCGAATAACTCGCGATGTTTTACATTGCGCAAATTTTGATCGCTGCCCTATGAACTAAAACTATTTTTCGGCAAACAGCATTTACCGAGTAGCACTTGCAATCGATCCGTATGCGAATGCTCTATCGCTCCGCTATTGATAATTTTCAAATTTATTTGCCCTATCCGTTTTAACGCTTGCAATAATCAACTTGTCAAAAAAAGTTTTTACTATTCCTAACGCACTACCGCCGCAAAAATCTTACCGAAACGGAAAAAAATTTTTGCAAATTTATTCGCAAAATATTTGCTTTACGAATAGTTATCGGCTATAATAATTAAAAACAGCTTTTATTATTGCAGTTTTACGGCATTTTTTACCGTATAAAAGTCTTACGAGAGGAAAAATAATGAGCAAAACCTATTTCAACAACAGGGATGCGGCAAATCTTGAAAAATTGGACAAAATATTGGACGAAGATCTGCCCGATTTTTGCAGAGAGTACTTCGTCGGCATTTCCGCTAACACCACCACGCTCACACGGCTCAACTACGCCTACGACATCAGGACGTTTTTTAAGTATCTCGTAAACAAAATTTCCCGATTCAAAAGCAAATCGACCAAGGATGTTACGCCCGCAGACATAGAAAGTCTTTCTCCGTTCGAGATAGAAGCCTATCTGAGCTACGTTGAAATTTACAAAAAGGACGGAAACATCGTAAAAAACGGCGCGCGCGGAAAAAGTCGTAAATTGGCGGCTATCCGCTCTATGATAAAGTACTTTGAAAAAAAGCAGGTGATACGCTACAACCCCACCGCCTCCGTCGATACGCCCAAACTGCGCGACAAGGAAATAATCAGATTGGACTGCGACGAAATAGAAACAATGCTCGACGTTGTAGATACGGGCGACGGCTTGACCGAACGCCAACAACGCTATCAGGAGAACACTCGAATACGCGATCTTGCCATAGTCAGCCTTTTGCTCGGCACGGGTATCCGCGTAAGCGAATTGGTGGGTATCGATTTGGACGACGTAAATTTCGACGATTTGAGTTTTGTCGTAACGCGCAAAGGCGGCGCGCGGGTTATTTTGTACTATTCCGAAGAAGTTGCGGGATATTTGTACGACTACTACACTCTCCGCACCGCCGACGAAACGCTGAAAAACGAACCTGCATTGTTTTTGTCGTTGCAAAAAAGGCGCATAACCACTCGCGCCGTGGAAAATATAATAAAAAAATACAGTCTTGTGGCAACCCCCTTGAAACATATAACGCCGCACAAACTCCGCTCCACTTTCGGCACACAGCTGTACCGCAATACGGGCGACATCTACGTTGTGGCGGACGTTTTGGGACACAAAGACGTCAACACAACCAAACGCCACTACGCCGCGATCACCGAGGACATCAGGCGTAACGCCTCTACAAAAGTTACCTTACGCGGGACCCCTAACAACAAAGATGAATGATAAAGTAAAAATTGAAAACGTCGCGCTTGTTTACGTTGAACTGCCCTCCGCAAACGTCGAACAGGACATCTACGAACTTACGGAGTTGATACGCACCGCTCAGGGAACGGTGAAATTGCAATGCGATCAAAAGCGGAATTTTGTAGATCCCGCCACCGTTGTGGGCAAGGGCAAATTGGAAGAATTGAAAAAGTCCATAGAAACGCTCGACTGCGAAATAGATGTGGTCATCTTTTCCTGTCCGCTAAACGCCACCCAACGCACCGCATTGAAAAAGGAACTCGATTGCGACGTTATCGACAAAATAGACCTCATTTTGGATATTTTTGCCCTGCGGGCGACCTCTGCGGAGGGCAAAAAGCAGGTGGAGCTTGCGCAACTGTCCTACAACCTCGCAACCAAGCCCGAGGGCAAATTTTCACGTCAGGGCGCGGGTATCGGCACGCGCGGTCCGGGCGAAACCAAATTGGAAACCAACAAAAGAGCTGCTCGCGAAAGAATTTACCGCCTGAGGCAGGAATTGAAAGAAATCGAACGCCGCCGCAAACTTACGGGCAAACAGCGCAGTGAAAACGGTATGTTTACCGTCGCTTTGGTCGGATATACCAACGCGGGTAAATCGACTCTTTTCAACAGACTGACTAACGCCGAAACGTACGCCGACGACAAACTGTTCGCCACCCTCGACACCACCGTCAGGCGCGTAAAAATGCCAAACGGCGTTGAAATATTGTTGTGCGACACGGTTGGTTTCATCAAAGATTTGCCTCACGCGCTGTTGGAAGCGTTCAAATCGACTTTGGAAGAGGCGGCAAACGCCGATCTGTTGCTTAACGTCTGCGACGTATCGGACGAAAACGTACAAAAACACATCGAAGTTACGGAGCAAACTCTTGCGGAATTGAACACAGTCGCGCCGATAATTCGCGTGTACAACAAGTGCGACAAAACGGAGGAATTTTCGCGCGGAATTGTTTGGGAAAACGTTCCGTCCGTTTTCGTTTCGTCGTTGACGGGGCAAAACATAGACATATTGCTTGAACAAATACAGTCCTATCTTATGACGAAGTACTCGTCCGTTACCCTTTGCGTTCCGTTGGAAAACTGCGCAAAATTGCTTTCTTATCTGAAAAAATGCAACGCGCAATGTCAAAGCGTAGAATATTCGGATACCGCCGCCGAAATAAAGGCGATAATTTCCAAAAAATATGTAGCAAACGTCGTTCAATATATAAAATTGTAACGATATTTTAGAACAAAAGTTTGCTTTTTGTATTGCAATAAGGTACGGTTTGTGCTAAAATGTAGTTATGAAAAAGGGCGATATTCGGTTAGAATCGATCTACAACTACATAAAATCGTTTATTGACGACAACGGATTTCCTCCGTCGGTAAGAGAAATAGCGGAAAAATTTTCCATAAAATCTACCTCTACCGTACACTACTACCTCGAAAAGTTGCGCGAACGCGGCTTGATTTCGCAGGGCGACAACAAAAAACGCGCCTTTACCGTTACCCAATCGCGAGGGAATACCAATTTTGTTCCGCTTGTGGGCAACGTAAGCGCGGGAACGGGCAAACTTGCCGTAGAAAACATCGAGGGCGAGTTTCCGTTGCCTCGTGATATTTTTTCGGGGAAAGATTTGTTTATGTTGCGCGTTGAGGGCGACAGTATGATTGAGGCGGGCATATCGGACGGCGATTACGTTATCGTACGCTCGCAAAACGCCGCCGAAGTAGGAGAGATCGTCGTCGCGCTGTGGCAGGACAAGGCAACGGTAAAGCGGTTGCGCTCCACCTACCCACATCTTGTTTTGCACCCCGAAAACAGCGAAATGTCGGATATTGTTATCACCTCGGACGAAAACCCGACAATCATCGGCAAAGTTGTTGGGTGTATAAAGAAATTTTAGTCCTTGTAGGATAAATTTTTAAGAATATTGTATTCTTTCAACGCGCTCGAACACTCGCGAAAATCGGGCGCGTATTTTTCTACATAATTCCAAAATTCGCCGTCGTGTATTGGATAGACCATATGGGCAAACCCGTGGACGATGACGTAATTTCGCAGATTTTGCGGCAGTTGAGCAATTCGGAAATCGAAACGCAGTACGCGTTTGCTTGCCGCCGAACAATTTACCCAATATTCCTTTATGTCGCCGAACGCAATTTTCAAAGGACAAAGTGCCACCTTACTGCCGAAATCCGCCGCTTCTTCCGCCACTTGGACAGAGGCAACGCGTTTGAGATAGCTCCCGATAGCAAACAATCGGGACTGTTTGTTTTGATAACTTTTTTCGGGTATGTACAAAACACCGTCCTCCGCGTACGGCTTGGAACACGTTCCCGCCAACACGTTTGTGAGCCGCCCCGACACTACCGTTTTGCGACCGTGAACGATACTTTGCCAATCAGGCTCTTCGTGCGCGTTTGGTTCGTCCTTTTCGCATTTCAAAGGAATGGCGACAGCGGCTGCGGAAACTTTTTTCTGCGCGTTTATCCAATCGACGTTTTGCATTATTATCTGACGTAATTTTTTTTCCGACAAAAAACAGTTTGCCACAACTTTGAGAACGTCGTTGTCCAAACGCATTTTGACTATCCTCTTTACGGTGCGCGTAACCTCTACTCTCATAAAAGAAAAATAACAAATTTTACGTACGGAAATACTGATTTTTTTGTTGTTACCCCGCTTTTACTGTCGCAAATTCAAGATTTTTCAATACTATGTCACAAATAGTAGTCTAAGTTATTGACTTTTTTATACATATATTCTACAATATTCGCAGGAGGTCCAAAATGAGCGGTGATTTTACCTTTTTGAAAGGAAATATCGAAACAATCATTTTGTGTTCGCTGTACAACGGAAACAAATACGGGTACGAAATTGCAAAAGAAATAAAGGAACGTACAAACAACCGTTACGAAATCAAACAGCCAACACTCTACGCTTACCTCAAACGGCTGGAAGAGGACGACTTGATAGTTTCCTATTGGGGAGAGAACTCCAACGGCGGTCGCAGACGCTACTATGCCCTTACCAAAACGGGGCGCGCCAATTGCGAACAATTCATTTCCGAATGGCAATACCATCGAGAAGTTCTCAACGACCTTGTGGACGGAACCGCCAACGGCGTGGAAATCTCTCAGGAGGACGCCACACCGCTGTTCGGTCGCAGAAGTCCGCGCCGCGCAAAGCGCAACGAATTTCAGGAGGAAATGGATCAGCAGGACGAAATAAGCCGTCGTTTGCGCGAACTTACGGGAACGTCCGAAACGGAACAGGAAGAACCTGCCGTTGAAGAAAACGAGGAAGAAAAACCCGTAACGGAAGAACCGCCTGCCGAAGTTGTCGAGGAAGAAGTTCCCGAACAACAACCCGAGTCGGAAGAACAAGTTGTCGTTGAAGAACAGCAACCCGCCGCGGAAGAGGAACCGCAACAGCCCGTTGAGGAGGAACAAGAGCAATCGGAACAACAGGAACAACAGGAACAAGCCGAAGATCCGCGCGCGCGTTTCGAGGTCAACCAAGACCGCCCCGAAGAATTTATTCAAAACTTTGACGAGCGCGCAAGAGTTCTCTCTGAACAGCAATCTGCCGACAGCGGAGAAAACTATCAACACGTTCTGAACAATATTCTCGGCGATCAACTTGACGACGCGGACAGATCGGCGCAACAAGCCCCCGCAGCCGCCTACTACGAGGACCGTCACGCCGCCCTCGAAGACGTTGCGGACAGCCTTGCAAAAGAGGGAATACGTTTGCGTATCTACAACCACGCAACCGCCACGTACAAGTCCAAAATGCTGATTCCGCAAGCGAAAGTACTTTGTGAAACGTCTTGGTTGACGTACATTGTTGCGGTTATTTATTTCGGCGTGTTCGCACTCTGCTCCATTGCTATCGGCAATTGGCAACCGTTTGTTATCGCCCTTGCCATATTGATGCTTGTACCCATTGGCTTTACAATTTACGCAATCGTCGATCCGACCCGTAAAAACAAGCCCTCGTTCAACTTCAAGATCGCTATGGTAATTGCTTGTACGGTGTGCGTGATTATCGTTCTTGCGTCCGTCGGCATAAGCGCGTTGAGCAACGTGGAGTTCAGCAACTTTGAACAGACCTCTCGCAGCATAATGATCCCGCTGGGCGTTGCGATACTCATTCCGACGTTTATCGGCATTTACGAAGTGCTGTATAAACAATATTAAATTACAAATGAAAAACATCTGATGTACAAAAGAAAATCACAAAAGAGAAAAGAAGCTATCGCTCGGTAGCTTCTTTAATTTTGACCGACTGCTTTGCCGAGTTAATCGACAGCAAAAGTTTGCACCGCTTTTCAAACGATATTTTCTCTCCGTCAAAGCAAATGAACGCGAAAGGCTGAAAATCAAATTGAAAGCACCGCCTCGTTCACATAAAGTTTGGGTATGCGTATCGTTACGTTTTGGGACAGCATTTTGCGAGATAAAGTTTTTTGTTACAAAATTCCTTGACAATGTGAATTACATACCGTATAATAATACCAGACTCACCGCTTGCTTCGGCAAGCTGCCTTGGTTCTCGTAACTTTGAGGCGGTGAGTTTTTTATTTGTCTGTTAGGTGATTTTGCATTTTTAATATGCAGAAATTTACACTATGGCAAATTTTGCCTGCCTACTGCGCCGAAATTAACGCAGCAATGGCTCGTCACAACACCATACAAATGACGATGGACGTATACACTCACATAAACGACGAATTTGAAGCGCAGGAAAAAGCAAAATTTGACACTTATTTTGACACTCAAAAAGGCAAAATTTTGAACAATTGACAAAAAAATGAACCGAAAAATGCCTCAAAATTGCAAAAAATACAGAAATTGCGTTAAAACTATCAACTCAATTTGGCAGGGGATAGTGATTCCTATTATGTGCGCAAGTCGGTTGTCGGGATAAATTCCGTTCACAACAGAATTTTGCGGCGTTCGCCTTGCACCGCTGTAATA
>CANQND010000032.1 GCA_947625115.1 uncultured Clostridia bacterium
TAGCGGTTTTTCCTCCGTTAAAGCATAAAAAAATTGCTTGTCCAATATTTTATTGTATGAAGGTGTGGGATTGTTTGCCGCAGATAGCACAATTGATCCCGTCGTTTGACGATATAAGAGAAATTCGTATAAGGAACGGACGACCCGTAAAGGTAAATTGCGGCGGGCGGTGGTACGGCTTGGGCAAAAGAGGCTTTACCGATTTGCATAGCGGCATTGTGCCGAACGAGGACTGCGACGAAATTGTGCGCTGCGCCTGCAACAACTCCGTTTATACATACGAAAAAATGCTTACAAACGGGTATCTCACTTTGGAGGACGGCGTTCGCATAGGAGTTTGCGGAGAAGTGGCGGGTGAAGCTCAACCGATGTTCCGAAAGTATACCTCGATTTGCCTGCGTATACCGCATTGCCGCAACGTTGTGGACGGTAAAACGTTTGGACAATGTTCTGCGGGAAACATCGTTGTGATAGGTCCTCCCGCAAGCGGCAAAACTACATTTTTGCGAGATCTTGCCATAAAACTTTCCTGCACACAAAACGTTTTGGTAGCAGACGAACGCGGGGAATTGTTTTACGACGACGTTTTGCGGCAAGGCGTAGACTGCGATGTGCTTAAATGGTGTAGCAAAAGTTATGCTTTTAACATAGGCGTACGCGCAATATCTCCGCAATGGATAGTTTGCGACGAAGTTTCGCCCGACGACGTGGCGGCGTTAAGGAACGTAGCGCAAAGCGGCGTTAAAATTGCGTGTAGCGCGCACGGTGAAAGTTTGGGAGATTTCGAAGCAAAATTCTCTCTTGCCGACTTATTCGATGTTTTCGTTGTTCTCGGTCGAGTGGGAGAAAAAACAGTTTTACAACGCCAAAAACAGTCGAACAATAGCGAATATCGACAAAATATAGAGTAATATGACAGACATAATAGTAATTATTATCTGTTCTTTGTGCGGTTTCGCGCTGGGAAAGTATTTTGAAAAGAGGGTAAAATGCAGAGCGTCGTTTTTCGACGACCTGTGCAAATACATATCGCGCTTCAAGGTGAATTTAAGCGGCAGACAGCTGGAACGGCGACGCTTCGACGAGGAGTTCGCGGCGGAATGCGGAACTGTTTTTGCGGAATATTTGCTTAACGGTAAATTTCGTTGTTCGTTGACGAAAGAGGAAAAACATCTTGCGGAGCAATTTTTCGGCGGGTTGGACGCAGTGAACACCGAGGAACTGAAAAAACATCTCGATTACTTCGGTTATTTGACGGAACGGCAGGCGGAAAGCGTTTCGCAAAAGGCGATCAAAGCCTCCGTTTACCCCAAATTGGGGATATTGTCGGGCGTTATGATCGGGATCGTGTTGATATAGCGGAGAAATATGGAAATTGCGATTATTTTGAAAATTGCCGCAGTCGGCATTATAACGGCAATCGCCACAATGTTGTTGAAAAGATCGGGCAAAGAAGAAATTGCCACGGTCGTTTCCGTTGTCGGGTTGGTAGTGGCGTTGGTTATGATGTTGGACGTCATAGTGCAACTGTACGACACGTTGCAAGCCCTGTTCGATTTGTAGCTATGGATTTCTACAAGATCGTTTTGTTGGCATTGCTGTCCGTCATCGGTATCGTTATCGTCAGACAGCTCAAAGCGGAGTTCGCCGTACCTTTGACGGTGGGCGTATCGGTTGTGTTGCTGTTGGCTGTATGCGACGCGCTTTACGACGTCGTTTACACTTTTTACAATTTCGCCGAACGCGCAAACATTAACGGGGAAGCGATAGGCTGCGTGATAAAGGTTGTCGGAATCGGCTATTTGGCGGAGTTCAGCAACAATTTGTGCTTAGACGCAAACTGCAAAAGCGTAGGTGACAAGGTGCTTCTCGCTTCAAAAATTGCCATTATGTTTTGCGCGTTGCCCGTTGTCGAGCAGTTGTTTGAGGCGATTTTGGAGTTTGCCCTATGAAAAAGCGAATTTGTTGCGTTGTGCTTTTGGCTGTGTTGCTTTTCTTCCCCGTATATGCCAATGCCGATGTTTTCGACGAACTCAATCAAAATGTGGACGAGGGGCTAAGCAACATAGATTTTTCCGAAGTGGATAGCGTTGCGGGAGATTTTTTGAGCGGCGTAGCGGAAAAAGTCAAAAGCATAATAAACGGAGAATTTGACAGCGCGGCGGATTTCGGCGAGATAATCTTTTCCCTTTTCGGGCAGGGCGTAAGAGAATTACTGCCCGAACTCGCTTCCATTTTCATTGTGTTGGTGATATTGGGTCTTATTCGCAAAATGAACGGCGGATTGATTTCCGACGGGACGGACGGCGTTATATCTTTCGTGGGCGTTGCCGTTGTGTTGGTGTCGGTTATGTCGATGACGGTGGACGTGTACAAGCAAATTTATTCTATGCTTACAAAGGTAGCGACGCTCGCCGAAGTTTCTTCGCCCATATTGCTGACGCTCCTTGTTGCAAACGGCAACAACGTTGCGTCCTCCGTGTGCAGACCGTCTATGGTTATGTTCTCCACAGCCGTGATAGAAATAGTGAGATCCGTCGTTTTGCCTCTTTCGATATTCGCGCTTGTGTTTGCCGTGGTCAGCAACATTTCTTCCAACGTCAGGGTAAACAAGGCGTCTGCTTTTTTTACAAACGCGTCGGGTTGGGTGCTGGGCGTTATCTTTATGCTGTTTTCCGCAGTGACGACGGTTCAGGGAATATCCGCCGCCGCAATCGACGGCGTATCCTACCGTGCGGCAAAGTTTGCCGCCAAAAGCTACATTCCGATACTCGGCGGCTATCTCGCGGACGGATTTGACATTGTAGCCGCCAGCACTTCGCTGATAAAAAACGCCTTTGGCGCGGTTACGCTGTTGATTTTGTTGTTTATCGCGCTAAAACCGTTGATATGTACTCTTTGTCTGAACTTGGGGTTGCAAGCCGTTGCGGCGGTATGCGAACCCGTCGTGGACGGCAAATATGTCAAAATGCTGAGCGGAATAAGCAAAACTTTAACCTTTCTATCGGTGTTGATATTGGCGGTTTGCTTTATGTTTTGCATTTTGACGTTGATTGCGATAAGCACTTCTAACGGAGCGTAATATGGGACAGTGGGTTATTACGGTTGCGGGTATCGCGATATTATCGGTGCTTTGCGACATTATTTTGCCGGAGGGGCAAACGCGAAAGTACGTAAAAACCGTTTTCGGAGTTGTCGTGACCTTTGTCATCGTACAGCCGTTGCTTTCTCTTGCTGGCGGCGATCTGCACTTTGACTTTCAAGCCGATCCGCAGTTGCAACAAAGTTACTTGCAAAGCGTATCGGACAGGGCGAACATTGCGGCAGAAAAAAATCTGGAAAAAACTTTGTCGGCAAACGGCATAGACGTGGAGTCGGTAAGCGTAGCGGACAACTCGGTTACCGTGAAAGCGCGAGAAACTCCCTCGGCGGAAACGGAAGCGAAAATTTGCGCCTTGGTCAAAATGTGTTATTGCGACGTCGCGGTCATAACGATATGGGTATAGTCAACTAAAAAGGAGTAGATATGACAAAGATAAAAGAATTTTTTGCCAAAATAAAATCGGTAAAAAACATAGAACTGTACGTCGCTCTTATCTGCGCGGTTGCGGTCGTCGCCGTGGTTTTGTTGAGCGGCGGCAAAACAAATACGGAAAAATCTTCTGCGGACAATTCATATATCAGTCAAATGGAGCATAAGATTTGTAGCGTAGTAGAAAAAATTTCCGGTTGCGGCAAAACTTCCGTTGCAATATCTTATGCAAGCGACGAGGAAAAGGTGTACGCCTACGAAACGGAAACGACAACCTCGGGCGGAGTGACAAAACAGACTGACAGCCTTGTTTCGGTAAAAGGCGAACCGCTTGTCACCAAGGTACTGCCTCCAAAAATTTTGGGCGTGGTGGTTGTGGCGGAGGGTGCGGACGACCCGATAGTTCGTTTTCAAATAGTTAAAGTGGTGGTGACGCTGTTGGACGTTCCCGAAAAGGACGTACAGGTGTTAACATATAAAAGTTAGGGAGGACTGAAAATGTCAAAAGGAAAGAAAATCGCGCTTATTGTGTCTATGGTTGCCGTTTTGGTTGTGGCGGCTGTTCTCAACGTTACGCTGCTTGCGGGCAAGAAAAACGAAACGCCCGAGCAAACCGTTCAGACAAGTTTCTTTGCCACGTCGCGCTTGGAAAGACAGTCCACTCGCGACTATGAGATCGCCGAGTTGAACGCCATTCTCGAAATGGAGGGCGACGAGTACGCCGAGGCAAGAAAAAACGCACTGTTACAAAAACAGCAAATCGTAAACGCAATGGAAACGGAAATGTTGTTGGAAACGCTTTTGAAAGCTCAGGGCTTCGACGAAGTTCTGGTGACGGTGAACGCGGGGTTGGATAATGTGAGCGTAATCGTGGACAAAGACGAGCTTACGCGCGACGATACCGTGCGTATTTACAACATTATCGCCACCGAAGCGGCAATCGAACCCGATTACGTAAGAATAGTATCTGTATAGTATTGTATTTTTTGCAAAACTGTGCTATAATACAAAAGAGCAAAACGGCGTAACGCCGCACATTGCAAAGGCTCAAAAGAAAAGGAGTAAGCTATGAAAGTTGTAAACAGATTTGACGAATCGGGCAGATTGGTGTACAGCAGCGAAATTATCCGCGATATTGTGGACTGCGCGTTGAGTGACGTTGCGGGGGTGGTGAAATATCCTGCCAATTCCAAACAGGCGCGCGATTCGATCAGAACGGAGTACGTCGAGGACGAGTTGTACATTGACGTTTACGTCAAGCTCGCTTATAACGTTGAAGTGAGCGACGTCGCAAGCAACATTCAGAGTACCGTAAAAAACACCATCGAGAGTATGACGGAATTCAAAGTCAAGGACGTCAACGTTCACGTTATCGAAGTGGAGTTTGAAGAAAATTAGCGCATAACCCTTTGTTGAACAAAGGGTTTTCTGCGTTTGATAAAACAATCGGGGATCACTATGCGAAGCTACGCCAGAGAAATGGCTTTTTGTAAAATATATACTTTTTTGATGAGCGGTCGTTTTGACGGCGATTTTTCTCAATTTGAACAAAACTATACCGAAGAAGATTTGCAATTTGCAACAAATCTCGTCAAAGGCGTAATGGAAAAAAAGGCGGAGTTGGATTCGGTAATCGAAAGTTTTTCCCATTCTTTCAAGTTGTCGCGCATTTACAAACTCGATCTTGCCGCTATGGAAATGGCAATTTGGGAAATGAACAATACCGACACTCCCGCGCCCGTCGCCATTAACGAGGCGGTTACGCTTGTAAAAAAATATTCCACCGAAAAGAGCGTCGGCTACGTAAACGGTATTCTCGCCGCATATTTGAGGAGCTTGCAATGAGCGACGGCGCAAAATTGTTTTTCGGCAAGCCCTGCGTCGAGGCGATGAACCAACGCATTTCAAGCGGCTTGCAAGGCAAAAACGCCCTTTTGTGTACGATAGGTTTCGACGACGGCAAGTGGAATCAATATACCGAAAGTCTGAGCAAAAGCGCGGATAAATACGGCTGTCAATGCAGGCGCGTAGTTGCGCCGAGCGGCGTTTTGGTAAAAGATTTCTCGGAGTTGATAGCGGAAAATTCAGCCGACCCGAACGTGACGGGTGTGATCGTTCAACAGCCGTTGCCCAAAGTGTACGGCGAGGCGTTGTCGCGTATCGACGTAAAAAAAGATTTGGACTGCCTTAACCCGCTTTCCGTTGCGGCTATGTACAACGGCGACGAGGGATTTCGTCCGGCAACGCCATCGGCCGTTATTGCCTTGCTGAAATTTTACGGAGAGGAAATTTCGGGTAAACGCGCGGTGATAGTGGGCAGGGGCAATGCCGTAGGTAAACCTTTGGCTTTGATGTTGCTTGCCGAAAACGCCACGGTAACTGTTTGCCACACCAAAACGCGCAACTTGCCCGAGATTTGTCGTTCTGCCGACATACTTGTTTCCGCTTGCGGAGTTTCGGGGCTTATCACGCCCGAGTTCGTAAACGAAAACGCCGTCGTTATCGACGTGGGATTGAGTTTTGTAGAGGGAAAATCGCGCGGCGACGTATCCGACGAGGTTTACAAAATGTGCCGCGCCGTATCGCCCGTCCCGGGAGGAATAGGGCCCGTTACGAGGGCGGTCCTCTTTGAAAATTTGCTAAAAGCGACAAAATTGCAATGACAATAACCGTAACGCAACTTAACAGCTACATTCGAGGAATTTTCGACATCGACGCGGTGCTTAACGACCTGTCCGTTTGCGGAGAGATAACCAACGTAAAGCGTTCGTACAACGGTTGGTATTTCACGTTGAAAGACGACAACGCGGCGATAAACTGTTTTTGCTATGCCAATGCGACGGAACCCGTTCAAGGAATGATGGCGGTCGCCGAGGGACAGCTCAATTTCTATGCGAAAAGCGGAACAGTTTCTTTTTTCGCTCGACGTCTTACCGCAACGCAAAATACGGGCGACGCGTACCGTCAGTTTGTCGAACTGCGCGAAAAATTGCGTAAAGAGGGACTTTTCGACGAAGAACGAAAGAAAATCGTACCGCGTAGCGCGGCAAAAATCGGCGTTGTTACAAGCGAAACGGGCGCGGTCATACACGACATAGAAAACGTCGTGCATCGCAGACAGCCTTTTTCAGACATTTTTCTCTACCCCGTAAAAGTTCAGGGAGAGGGAGCGGATAGCGAAATCGCCGCAGGAATAGAGTACTTTGACGGCAGCGACGTGGACGTGGTGATAGTCGGGCGCGGCGGCGGTTCCAACGAAGATTTGTCCGCTTTCAATTCGGAAAAAGTTGTGCGCGCAATAGGAAAATGCCGCAAGCCGACCGTTTCGGCAGTGGGACACGGCGTAGACTTCACCCTTTCGGACTTTGCCGCCGACAAACGCGCCGTAACTCCCAGCGAAGCGGCGGAATTTGTCACTCTCGATTGCGAAAGGGAAAAAATTCGCATAACGGCGTATCTGGACAAAATCGGCAACGCCGTTGAAGCTTTACTGTCCCGAAATTTTTACAACGTGGAAAACGATTGCAGACTGTTGTATCACGGGATAGGCAGGAAGTTGGACGCAACGGTGCAAACGGTCAAAAATTGCCTTAGCAGGTCGTTGACCGCCGTCGCGGGTAAAGTTGAGCGCGCACGTGCCGATTTGGAACGCAACTCTGCAAGATTGGATAGCGTCAACCCTATGCGCATATTGAAGCGAGGTTACGCTTACGTTACGACGGAAAACAAAACCGTTAGTTCCGTTGATAGTTTGAATGTGGGAGATACCGTTTCAGTCAAATTTTTTGACGGAAAAATAGACGCGCAAGTAACGCGCAAGGAGTCGGAAAAATGAATTTGGAAGAAAAAATAGCAAAATTAAACGAATTGGCAGACAAAATCGAAGAGGATATAGGCGTAGAAGAATCGCTTAAAATCTTTGAAGAAAGCGTAAAATTGGCAAACGAGTGTATGCTTGCTCTCAACGACTGCAAGGGAAAACTTGTTGTATTACAGGAAAAAGTGAGGAAATTGACAGATGAAAACTAACATAACCGTTCAATACGTCGATGAGATCATAAGAAGTTACTTGCCCAAAAACCGCGACAAAGTTTTGCAGGCAATGGAATATATGCTGTTCAGCGGCGGCAAACGTTTTCGTCCGATGTTGTTGCTCAACACAGCCAAAGCGGTGGGCGGACGCGTTACCGACGGGGCAAAAATTCTTGCGGCGGCATTGGAATTTGTTCACACCTATTCCCTCATTCACGATGATTTGCCCTGTATGGACAACGACGATATGCGCAGGGGCAGACGTAGCTGTCATATGCAGTTTGGCGAGGCTTGCGCCGTGTTGGCAGGGGACGCGTTGCTGAATTTGGCAACGGAAACGGTGTTCGAGGGTCCTATGTCCAACAAGGCGTATGTCGGCGCGTGCGCATATCTTTTCAAAATGAGCGGCATAGGCGGCTTGGTTCACGGACAATCGTTGGATCTGTTTACCGAAACAAAGGATATCGAGGACGCAACGGAACTTGCCATTGCCAAAACGGGTACGCTCATACGCGCCGCGCTTGTTTGCGGAGCAACGGTGGGCGGAGCCACGCCGCAAGAGGCGGAACTTTTTGACGAGATCGCCTGCAAGTTGGGTATTTGCTATCAGATCATTGACGACATACTCGATTCCAAAAAGTGCGAAAAATCTTTCCTCGACGTGTATTCGGAAAGCGATTTGATAGAACACGTTCACGAACTCAACGGCGAAATTGCCGCAATTTGCGACAAATTGCCTTACGAACTAACTTTCATTAAAGAGTTCTGCCAACAAAACGCCGAACGCAAAAAGTAATTTTGCTTCGCACATATCCGTCGGATATTGCATATATATAAACCGTTTGCATTTTTGCAAAAGATATGGTACAATATTATAGGGCGGATAACCCCGAAAACTAAATAAAATTTGGTGGTGCAGTATTCTAGTCAGAAATTGACGTGTTGAAGGCGGGGCTAAAAGACCGCCGACGAGCATAACGATGAAGTTTCTTGTGCTTGCTTTCGTTGCCCAAACGGGGGCAGGTGCTGGAAGTTAAGATTGGTGGGTAAGGTGTAATGGCATACGCTCTATCCCCACTAGTCGCGGAGACTCTACGGGGTGGTCGCCTAATAGATAAGCGTCTACTCTCTGAGGTTAAACCTGCTATGCGGTGATACAAAGCTGTGTACAGTGTAGCTTGTTTTGAGTGGAATTTTGGGAGTATCGAACGGCACGTTTCCGTTGGCCTATGGTTCGCGTCCGAATGCTTTACGAAATGAATTCTGCAAAAGAAACTAAAATACGTCGATATCTGCAAAGGAAATCTTCTAGACTGCAATTCAGGCTTGTCGGAGATTATAGTACGGACTAAGTGGCGATTCAGTTGTGCGCGCAGTGATGTCGCACAGGCAAGACTAAGAGGAAACTGCTTCTTCGGCGACGGGAAGTTCTTGCTTGGGAAAGCCTACTGAACCTATGCCGTAAGGTTTATCTGACAGGTCACCACCTTTTTTTATTACTTTGAAACACGGCAAACGCCGTTACGCGGAGAAATATGAATAACACAGATCCCGTTCCGCGAAGTAACGCGGAGGAAACAAATCTCGAAGAACAAACGCCGCAAACAGAACAATCTGCGGCAAAAAAGAAAGAACACGAAAAGCCCGACAGGAAAAAGAAGAAACGCAATCTGTGGCCTTTGAAAGCGTTTTTTATTACTTTTTTGTTGGCGGCGGCGGTAAACACGGGTTCGGAACTTGTCCTGACCGATTCGCAGTGGTGGTTGGCGACGATCCTGACGGTGGTGATATTGCTACTTGGCGTTGTGTTTGACGTTATCGGAACTGCCGCAACGGCTTGCGACATCGGACCTTTCCACGCAATGGCAAGCAGAAAAATACGCGGCGGTAAAATGGCGGTGCGCCTCTCGCAAAAGAAAGACATCGTTTCGTCTGTTTGTTGCGATATTGTGGGGGACATTTGCGGTATCGTTTCGGGTGTGTGCGGAGCGGCTTTGGCAAGCGAAGCGATAGACGGCGCGGGGTTGACGACAGCGTGGACCGTCGTGATAAAGGTTTTGATTTACTCGGTCATTTCTACCCTGACGATAACTTTCAAAGCGGTAGGCAAGAACATAGCGGTAAAAAAAGCCAACGGTATCATATTGGGCGTTGCAAAGGCATTGAGTATTTTCCGCAAAGAAGGATAACGTGCTGGAACAAATAAAAACAATTTCAGACCTAAAAAAGCTCAGCGTAAAAGAACTTCCGCAATTGTGCGCGGAAATCAGGGAAAAATTGATTGCCGACGTTAGCAAAAGCGGCGGACATTTGGCAAGCAATCTCGGCGTTGTGGAACTTACGGTAGCGTTGCATTACGTATTTGACGAGTGCGACAAAATCGTATGGGACGTAGGTCACCAAAGTTACGTTCATAAAATTCTTACCTCACGGGGTGAGAATTTTTCTTCTTTGCGCAGTAAGGACGGTTTGAGCGGTTTTCCCGATTGCGACGAGGATCAAAGCGACAGCTTCAACACGGGTCACGCAGGCACGGCAATTTCCGCCGCGCTCGGACTTGCCAAATCGCGCGACGCGCTCGGAGAAACGTACAACGTCATTGCCGTTGTGGGCGACGGCTCGATGACCTGCGGAATGACCTACGAGGCATTGAATAACGTAAAGGACGCGCGTATGCTCATAGTGTTGAACGACAACAATATGTCCATAGGGCAAAACGTCGGCTCGGCAACGCTCAATATGTCTAAGTTGCGCGTGGGCAAATACGACCGCAACAAAGAGAAATTGAAGAAATTTTTACTTAAAATTCCTCTCTTGGGCAAACCGACGTACAGGTTTTTGCGGTGGTGCAAACGCAGGGCGAAGCTGGGCTACGTGCGCAACGGCTACTTTGACAATTTCGATTTGAAATACATCGGCATAATAGACGGCAACGAAATAAAAGACCTTGTGTACTACTTTGAAAAAATCAAAAAGAATGTGGTAAAACCCACGGTTATGCACGTCGTCACAAAAAAAGGCAAAGGCTACAAACCCGCCGAGGACGACCCCGAGGGTTATCACTTTGTAGGCAGGGCAAACGCCGCTTCCGACGCATTGGAAAGCGCGGCGGTCGTGGGGGACGCGTTGGTGCGTTTGGTAGGCAAGGACGTGCCGATTGCCGCCGTTTGCGCCGCTATGGCAAGATCGACGGGGCTTTCCGCATTGCGCGAGGCGGCTCCCGATTGCTTTTTCGACGTAGGTATTGCCGAAGAACACGCCGTTACCTTTGCCGCAGGGCTTGCCAAGGGCGGAGTTCACGCTTTTGTGGCGATATATTCTTCCTTTTTGCAAAGGAGTTACGATCAGATATTGCACGACGTCGCTTTGCAAAACTTGCCCGTTACCTTTTTGCTGGACAGAGCGGGTTTTGTGGGAGAGGACGGACAAACTCACCAAGGCTTGTTCGATCTGTCCTACCTTTCGCAGATACCGAATATGACGGTGTGGACCCCCGCTACATATAGGCAACTTTCCGATATGATAGAGCAATCCGTCTTGCAAAGCGGACCCGTTGCGATAAGATACTCGAAATATCTGTTACACGACGCGAGAGAATTTTGCGGAAAGTGGAACACTCTCGTTGCGGCGGAAAATCCTCGTTTGTACTTGTTGGCAGTGGGCGCGCGCCTGTCGAAAATTGCCGCCTCCGTTGCGGAAGAACGCGACGATACGGTTGCGGTGGAAGTAACTACGGTAAAACCGTTGGACAACGCGTTGCTTGACGAAATAGAAAAAAATCACGCCTACGCGCTTACTTTGGAAGAAAACGTGCTTTCGGGCGGTTTCGGACAGAGCGTCGTTTGTCATTTCGTCTCGTCGGGCGCAGACGTAAAGGTTTACACGGCGGGCGTGAACGACGAATTTGTTAAACACGCTACCGTCGAGGAGCAGCTTGCCCAATTCGGTCTGGACGAAAAAGGCGTATGCGAGAGAATTGATAAAATTCTTTCAAATCGTTGAAAAACGCAGAAAAATGTTGTATAATTTTTCATATATTGGAATAAACAATCGAAATTTTTCAAAAGTATGATATTATTTGTGACATAGTACTTTGAAAAATAGTTTAGCGTAAGGAGAACGTATGTCGCGCAAATCAAGACAATCCGCCATACTGTCGATAATTGCTTCTAAGAACATCGAAACGCAGGACGAGCTTGTAGCCGAACTGCGGCGCGAGGGGTTTGAAATTACACAGGCAACCATTTCCCGCGACATAAAGGAGTTGGGGCTGATAAAAACCCTCACCGCCGACAACAAGTACAAATACGTAACGAAGCAGGCAATGGACGCCAAGTTGTCCGGCAAACTTTTGAGCGTTGTGCAGGAAGCGATAATTTCCGTCGTTACGGCGGAAAATCTTGTTGTTGTGAGGACGATAGAAAACTCCGCGTCCGTTGTGGCGGGCGCGTTGGAACAAATGGCAATGAGCGAAACATTGGGCGTGGTCGCGGATAAATCGACGGTACTTGTTGTGTGCGCTTCCGCGCGGGACGCCGTTTCGGTACAACGGAAAATAAACGGCGTGTTGTAACGCTATTGAATACTATGCTTAAAAATCTTGTAATTGACAATATCGCGTTGATAGATCACCTCGAAATTGATTTTTGCGAGGGCTTGACGGTACTAAGCGGCGAAACGGGCAGCGGCAAATCCATAATTGTGGATTCGCTGTCCTTTGTGTTGGGCGACAGAGCGGACAAAACGCTTATAAAATACGGCAGTGAAGCGGCGCAGGTAACGGCGTTGTTTGAAGTTGACGACGCGTCGCCCGTGCTGACAAAACTTGCCGAATACGGCTACGGCGACGACCGCGAAATTTTACTGTATCGCAAAATGTCTGTTGGCGGAAAAAACGAAATTCGTATTCAGGGCAAAACGGCAACGTTGGCTATCCTCAAAGAGGTTTGCTCGGAATTGGTGGATATTTTCGGACAGGGACAACATCTTGCCTTGCTGAACGAAAAAAATCAATTGAGCGTTTTGGACGCATTTTGCGATCACGGCGACATATGCGAAGAAATGCGCGCTTTACACTCGCAATTGACCGCGATAAACCGCGAATTGAAATCGTTGGGCGGAGATGACGTAGAACGCGCAAGACTTTTGGACATTTTGAGCTATCAAATAGAAGAAATTCGGGCGGCGGACGTTTCCGAAGAAGAAGAAAACGAATTGCAGATCGCGCACAAACGTTTGGTAAATGCCGAAAGAATTTCGGAAGCTATCTCGCAAGCCGTCAATGCGCTTAGCGGTGAGGGCGGCGCGGTAACGGAAATTGCCCAAGCGGCAAATTCCCTCAAATCGATTTCCAATTTGGACGACAGTGCGGAGGACGCGGCAAAACGTTTGATTTCGGCGCGATTGGAAGTGGACGACGTTGCCTCGCAGTTGCAGGATCTGCTTTCTTCCGTAGAATTCAGTTCGGCGGAAGCGGATAGAATTGAGGAACGGTTGGAAAAATATCGTCAACTCAAACGCAAATACGGCGGTTCGGTGGCGGACGTGCTTGCTTTTTTGACGGAAGCTCGGCAAAAATACGATACTCTTGCAAATGCAACGGAGCGTATCGAGCGGCTGAATGAAGAAAAAGACCGCGTACTGAACCGTATGTACGAACTTGCCGAAAACAAATCCGCCCGCCGAAAGGATACTGCGCGGAAACTTTCGGAGAGAATAGTGCGCGAACTTGCCGATCTGGGTATGCGCGACACTCGCTTTGAGGTGGGCTTCAACGAGCAACCGTCTTTTGAGCAATATTCGGCTTCGCCCTCTGCGGACGGGTTCGACAAGGTTGTGTTTTTGATGTCCGCCAATGCGGGCGAACCGCTGAAATCGCTGTCTAAGGTAATTTCGGGCGGAGAAATGTCGCGCTTTATGCTTGCGGTAAAAAACATAACCGCTCTCGCCGAAAAGATACCCACAATGATTTTCGACGAAATCGATTCGGGTATATCGGGCAATATGGCGCAAATGGTGGCTATCAAGTTGGCGAACGTTTCCGCTAACAGGCAAAACGGCTATCAATGTATCGTCATTACTCACCTGCCGCAGATTGCCGCAATGGCGGACGCGAACCTTTACATATCGAAATTTGAAAAGGACGGCAAAACCTATACCTCCGCCAAAGTGTTGGAAAACTACGAACAACGAGCCGCAGAAGTGGCGCGCCTGATGGGCGGTGTGGGAGAACACGCCGTTGTAAGCGCGAAAGAACTGCTCGATTGGTCCGCCGAATACAAATCTAAACAAAAATAGGTTTTATATCGCCATTTTTGTTCGGTGACGAATGTAGGTGTGCGGAAGTAAAGAGCGTATAAAAACCGACTTCTATGTCAACTCGGAATTTTCGCGCGCGGAGATGTGCCTTTCGCACATAGTAGCGAACAAAGCGAAAATTTCGTCGCAAGTGCCGACCTGCGCGGCATTTGCAGTCCTATTAGTGGCTAAGGGGCGTGGCGCGTTAAACCAATCACCACAGTGTGGTGTTGGTAGCAGCCACGAGAGGGCGTAATGTGAATTGTCTGCGCCCGTACACCCTAAAACACGACCCTGCCGAAAGTCTAAACAAAAAAAAGGCACGTGCAGTGCCTTCCTTGTTAGCCCGACCAATGCGACGCTTGCGCCCCGTCAGGGGTCGGTTGCGTTAGTCAACCGTATCGCATTGCGTGTGGTCGGTGGCTCAAATGGCAAATCGTCGGGGTAAACAAGATAAATTTTTTTAACAGGTTTTCTTTAACCGTGACATTTGCCATAGAGCCTTTTTTGCCTCGTAGTTTATGCGAGGCTTTTTTGTTGAACTGCCCCAAAGGGTTTGAGCGTTCAAATGGACACAAAAATCTAAATTTAAGAACCAAAGCAGCCCAATTCAATGAAAAGAGCCAATCTTCTGAGATTAGCTCTTTTGTTATTGTTTATGCTATAAAGATAAA
>CANQND010000033.1 GCA_947625115.1 uncultured Clostridia bacterium
GGGCGGAAAAAACCCCGAGATTTCTCTCGGGGCTTAGACAAAGGAGTTGTGTCCCATGGACACTTACCTAACGCGCGCTGTTACGCACGTAGGGTACAAAAAATTTACAGTGATCGGTAATCGAGGCATTGTCGCCCAACAACCGATGTTGGGCGAGTTTGCCTGTTTTTTTAGCCGATTTCTGTGGTAATGGGGTCGCCCGCCTCATCATAGTTTCCGCCAAGATCGACATTGTTCTCGTGTGTAAACGTCCCTAGACCTTGACCTTTAAGAGAACCCTCGCCAACAAGCCAACCTGCATATTCGGGCTGACCGCAGACAATTGTACAATTTCCAACGCTGTTATCGGATACGGTTATTGTGTAACCATCTTTGTTGTTTATTTGTCCGACAATACCGCCTGCACAAGAGGGGTCGTTCTCATAAACCGCACGAGTGTTTCTCGACTCGATTCTGCAACCTATTGCGTCGCAATCGGTAACAGAATTGCCATAGTTGGCAAGACCGACGATACCGCCCACTTGTCTGTCACCGGTTATTTTAGCGTCTTGAACAAGGCAAGACGTAACGCACATTCCGCCCTCACCCATTAAGCCGACAATGCCGCCAACATTGTCACCGAACAAGGAGAGGAAAGAGGGGGCGTTTATGGTTGTGTCGCCTGTTACGGAGCAGGAGGTAATGTTGCCGTACGTCATACCGACGATACCGCCGATGAAACGTCTGCCTTGAATTGTAACGGAGGTAGCATGGCAATTGTCAAATTGAGCCGTGTAGCCATTGCCCGAAAAAGCACCCGCGTAGTTACCCGTCGCTATAAACGTTGAGTTTGCAATTTCTATATTGCTGAAATAGGGTTTGCCACTGTTATAAGAAATATTTCCGCACAGTCCCGCACCCGTAGAAACTCTTACGTTCAAGCCTTTGATAGTGACAAAATCCTTTCCGCTCGTTTGCGGTACGCCTACCATTTTTCCGTGGAAATCGGCGATAGGAGTCCAACTTGCATTGTTAAGGTCTACCTCGTCAAATTTCAAATTGACCGTCCAACCGGAAAAGTTAATGGGAACTTCATCGATGGCGGCAATCTGCCCGTTTGAATAGTCGGAGAGCCACTGCAATTCTCCCGCAGTTGTTATGTCAATTGTTTTTTCCGTAGTATCATAATGCGGAGCAGTTTGTTCTTCTGCCAGCGCGACAGGAGCAATAGTTGCAAGCGCAACTATGGTTGCAACAACAAGAATCATCAAAAAGATTTTTTTCTTGTTCATAGTGTTACCTCCTAAAATTTATTTTACAATGCTAACGCAATGTAATTACATTGTCTTGAATATCCCAAACTTGATCGAAGTCAAAGCCCGAGAACATACCTTGTTCGTGATTGGTTGCTTCTATGACGCCCTCTTGTACAGGTCCGTACGTCATTTCCTCCATATTTATAAAGCAACCAATAACCGCCAATTCGCCGCAAGCAACAGAATAGCAATTTTCCGCAGTGCCGGTTGCAACACCAACGCATCCGCCGGATGCTGACGGAAAACCTACACCACTAAGTTCAGGCGTTGCGGGGGCAACAACTTGACCGAGATTGACGCACTGTTTTACGGTTACCATCTGACCTACAACACCGCCGACAGTGCAATCTCCTTGACAGTTCTCTACCGTTATGTCGCCTTTGTTAATGCAGTTTTCCACCGTTCCGCTTGTGTACAGATGCCAAGCCACAACACCGCCAACTCTCAAAAGACCGTTCGACTTCAAGGAGATGTTGCGTACAGTGATTGCGACATCGCTCTCGCATTGCGAAACAGCGACTGCACTTCCCGTAATGCCGGCAATTTTAACATCTGATACATCGCTGATGTTTTCAATTGTGATTTCACCTGCAACTTTCAGACGAGTTACTTGTGACACTGAAACGAACAAGCCGGCAGACATTGAATTTCCGGAAACAATCGGCGTGCTTATTTTAAGCCCTGAAATGGTGTGACCTTGACCGTCGAACGTTCCGCTAAAATTGTGTGTATTACCTTCACCAATAGGAATCCATTCTTCGGTAAGCTCTATGTCGTCCATAAGGCGTACCGTTAAATTAGAATAAGTGTTGCCGCCATTGACAGATTCACGGAAAGAGATAAGGTCCGCTTCGTTGTAAATCTGCGTGGGCAAGCCGTTGTACGCCTCGTGAATGCTACCCAAATTTGTTACCTTATATTCACGTGCGGCGTCATCGTTGTACATATAACCGAACAAGAATTTGTCAGTAATAGATTTGAGGTTGCTTACGCCGCCCGTCGTGCCGATATTGCCACTAAGGTAAGCGGTGTCTATAATAATATTACAACCGTTGTAAATTGTCAACGATTCGCCCTTGTCGGCAGCGTTTGCCGTTGCGCCAACAAATACGCCAATACCGGGGTATTTTTCACCTTTGCCATTGGTTAGCGTGGGTCTGCTTGCGTTGTATTGATGTTCTACGGGGATCTCGTAGTCTACCAAAATGTTGCCTCTAAGACCTATATTCTGCATAAGACCGTGATCCGCATGACCGAACACCACTGCCGCTTGCTCGCCCTTGATGACTGCCGTGTCGAATGTAAATCTGCGTACCGTGCAGTCTGCGCCGCTATCGACAAAGCCGCCGCGCCATTGAGCCGTTTGCATATCGAGGTTGCGGATTGTGGAGCCGTTGCCCTCGTAGTTGTAACGCCAACCCGAAAGAGGTTTCCAATCGATACCCTCAAAATCGTAGTCGCCCGCAACAAACGTAACTGTGGTACGGTTTTCGCCAATAACATCTATTTTGTGGTTCAAAGGATTGCTTTCGTCAAATTGCATTTCGCGCAGAGAGAGTACGTCTGCAACGTTTTCAACCGTAACTGCGCTTATGTAAGCATCGTTGTAGCGTCCGTACTCAACGTCTTTAAGTTTGGCGTTGACGGTCACTTTTTCGGTGGTGTTGCCGCTTGCCAAGATGGTCTTTGCGTGCGCAATGCCGTCGCTTGTGTCACATTCGCGTGCGCCGCCGAGAATTGCAGAGGTAAGTTTTTGTCCTGCCGTGACGGTGGCAAACGTGTACGTATCGGGTACGTTGATGGTGATATTGGATACTTTGTTGTCTTTGATACTTTGAGCCGCATCAGTATGGTGAGTTTGTCCGACAATTCCGCCGATGGCAATCATATCAATGCCTTGACTCTGAACATATTCGGGTTCGGCGGTTCCCGCAACGGTACCGTTGGAGAAAGAGCTGTGAGAAACGCCTTGACCGTGATGTAGATAACCCACAACGCCGCCGACTTTGCGTGTGCCGCTGACGGTTACGCCGCTTACGTGGCAGTTGGAGATGTTATCTTCGGTTGTGCTGTTAAGTTCGCCCGTGAAGCCGATGATACCGCCGACGTTATCGCCCTCGAACTTTTCCGCGCTGTAAACGCCTTTGATGTAGCTGCCCGTGATACCCTCCACCGTGCAGTTGGTAACGGGGTTGTACGTGCCGCCCAAGATACCGCCGACTTTGTAGTTACCCTCGATACGGATAAGTCCCGTGACGGAAACATTGTCTACCGTGATGTAACTGTTTTCGCCAGCCACCGCGCCTACGCCCCCGTGACCTTTGACGTCGGCGTTATTCAAAACAAGGTTCTTGATAGTCATTGCGCCAGTTGAGAACAAACCAACGTTGTCTTGATTGGGCTTGTTGATGGACAGGTTGTTGATGGACAGGTTGTTGCCGTCAAACGTGCCGTTGAACGCACCGATGGGTTCCCATTCGCTGCCTGCAAGGTCGAGGTTTTCCATAAGGTAAACGGTCTTGCCATTGTAGTTGTCGCCGCCATTGACTTCTTGCGCAAACGCCTTGAATTCTTCAAGAGAGTAGATGTAGACGGAGTTGGGGTCTACTACTTCTTCCGCAACAGGTTCAACAATTGTAGCGTTACCCTGAACTGCCAACACGTTTACTACCAATTTGACCGTGCCGCCCGTTTGTTGAGTGGCTGCGGCAGGAAATGCCACCTTAACGCCGAGAGGATCGGGGGATTTTCCTGCTTCGAGAGATTGCCACTTGGACATACTCGCTTTGCCCGTATTGACGAGATCATCTGCGCTAACCGCTCCGCTAACAGCAATGTCAAGTTGCTTGTAGAATGCTTTATCTTCGTCCGATTCCGCGTCGGTGGAAATTTGAAGCTGCCACTTGACGGGAATGTCGCTTTTGTTTGCTATATCGATATTAAACTCCACGTAATCGCCGGGAGTAAATCTCTCAATAGTAAGTTCGTTTGTGCCGACGGGGTGAGTATATGAACCCATAGCAGTGCCGTCCCCTACGGTACTTTTCATTGTAATATCGCCTATCGTGGCTTCCAAATCTACCGTCGCGCTGGTTACGGCGATGTTGGTTTTGCTTTCGCTTGTGAACAACGCGAACGTTGCTCCCGCAATCAAGCTGACGCAAGCCAAAATTGTAAGGATAGACGTGATAATGATTTTGCTTGATTTTTTCATTTTTCTAAATCTCCTTATTTGATGTTAATGTAAAATACGGCGGTTATGCCGTCACTTGCTGTGCATGTACGATCAAATCGAAACTTGCCGTTTTGGTTTGAGCGTCATTGCCTGCGGCAGTCAAAAACTCCAACGTTACGGAGAATTCACTGCTTTGACCGACTACTAACGTTGCTATGGGACTAAGTTCGCTACCCAAAATCGAGGAAGCCTCTCCGCTGCCCAAAGTTGCCGACTTGGTTTCCCCGTCGGTAACGGCAACCGTCAGTTGCAACTGATCCTTCAATTCGTTGTCGCCGTCTATGCCGGAAATTTCTATCCAATACACAAAGGCTACCGTGCCGTCGTTTTTAAGCGTAAGCGTGGCTTGATAGGAACACCCCGGGGCAACAGTTTGCTGTTGCGTCAGCCCGAACACGTTGTCCGTTGTTTGCGCGGTGAAATCCTTTGCCTGTGCGTCGGTGGACGAAACTAACCGTCCGTCGGCTTGCAACGTGACGCTCTGTAACTTTGTACGCGTTAGCGTGGCTGTAAGTTTGCCCGCCTGCAAATGGTTGGTGACCGTTCGATTGTAGGTAAACAGGGCAAATGTGCCGCCCACGATCAACGCAACGCAGCACAGAGCCGTCATGCAGGATAACAATATTATCCTTGAACGTTTTGACATAAATACCTCCTTTTTTTAGTTTAGTTATCCGCAGACGACGCCGCGCGCCTGCGCGCCTCGCGACGTCGTTCGAGATCCCGTTGATGCCTTTCGGCACGCTCTCTTAGCACGGCGGCAACGGCAATGTCGATGGCGTTCTCCGCCGCGACCGTTTCCTTTTCGGAAACGAGCTTTATCACCGTTGTGCTGTGCTTGACTGCCAATCTGCTGCCCGACATAAACCTGTTAAGCTCGTCGTTGCCCAGACTGTACTCACATTGCACAATACCCTTTTTTATCGTTAGACGAACAATGCGCTTGGTGAACAGGCGAAACTCTTCGTAGCGATCGCTGAGCTTGCGCTTGATACCCTTGACCGCGCACACGTGTGTGACGATACGATCGTACCACTCCTTGTTGTCCCCCTCCAATTGGGCATATTTTTCCGAATGGGTGAGCTGTTGCGCATTGAAAACAACCGAATGTTCGTCCTCTGCCACGACTGCCGCCGCTTGCGGTTGCGCCGCCGCTTGGGGTTCCGCTTGCGGTGCCGCCGAAGCAGTTGACGGAACAGCCGCAGGTTCCGTTGCAGTGGTTTCCGTATCCGCTTGGGGTTGCTTTTTTGAGCGTTTGAGGTCGATAACTATCACCGTCACGCTGAAAATGCACATAGCCGCCACCAAAACCATAAAGATTATTGTTGCTACAAGCATAATTTTTCCTCCTACTTGTTGTCATCACTTTCGCCGACGTCGTTTGCGCCGTCTGCGTTGGTTGCAGGTTCATTGTTGTCGGCAGGGGCGTCGCTATTTGGCTCTGCTCCGTTTGCGGGTGCCGCGTTGGCTGCCGACGTTTGCGACAACTCCGAAAGCCGCCGTCTTAGCTCGGCAATTTCCGTTTCCTTGGCTGCCGATTCTTCCGAAAGACGTCTGTTTTCCGCCTCGGCGCGCTCTCGTTTGCGTGCGGCGATGACATTGCCGATCTTTATCACTTCGCCTATCGCTATTATGGCGCAGGGGACAATCACGATGAGTGCCATTCCCAATGGCTGTTGCAGGGCGTACACAATGTTGCCCAACACCACGCTCTGCCCCGTAACTTTGCCGATAACGTAGTTAAGACCCATTTCGTCGTCGGTGTCTATCACCTGCACGTCCGATTCCGTTTCCTCGGCGGCGTTGTCGCCTTTCAGATAGAGAAAATATCCGCCTTTGCCGTTGGACTCTTTCTGCACAAGACGGTGCGTTATCGTTTCCTGTCGGGAGTAGACGTACTTGAAAGTGAGTACGTCGCCAACCTGTAAGTCGTCGTAAAATCGGCGCGCGGCGGTTTCCTCTTGGGGCATTACGCTAACAAACACCATACTGCGAACGGGTATCGATTTTATTTGGTATTGCGACACGTCCACCGCGTCGTTGCGCTCCATAGAGGGCGACACGACAACGCGCAACTGCAATTTGCCGAACAACGTAACCGCGCCGTCGCTTTTTTGCGAAAACATCGAAATTGCCAATGCGCACAAACATACCGCCAAAAAGGCGTATAACACTACGTTGAATAGGATATTAAGCGTTTTTTTGCATTTGTTGCGCGTTTTTTCGTTCATTTTACTGCCTGTCGGCTTGCAAACGCAGACAGAAATCCGCCTGCTCGCCCATCGCCTCGTTGCCTACCTGCGCAGGGATAGAGTACGTTACCGTTATCGTAAACGTTTTGCTGAACGCGCACCCAAATCGGTATTCTTGCCCCTCCGCATTGCGCAGAGCGGAATGTAGCTCGAAACCGTCGCACTTTACGTCTATCTCCACAAAATCTGCAAGCGCGCCGCTTACGTCGTCAAACGTGAGCGTTACAAGCAGACTTTCGCTTTCGCCGCCGTGCAACACGACGGAGTAGGCGCGGCTTTCGGAAGGGTGTATATCGGAAACGCTGAACGACAAATTTGTGAGCGTTTCGCCGTCCTTTTCCAATGTGACGTTTTTGACCGTTTCGTCATCGGCAAGCAACAGCCCCGTGAGAACCGCGCCGCCTATCAATAACGCCAAACAAATGGCAGTAGCTATGTAAATAAGTTTTTTCAAACTTTCCTCCCGCCAATGCAAAAAATGCACCGTTCTATCTAATGTATTCCGCTACATACTAAAACATTTGACAAAAAATGTATATGGCTTCGACTAACAAAGACATAACGTTTCTTTTTTCGTCAAATATCGCAAAGATACGCCTAATCGTCACAAATGCACTGTACGTTTCGTACAGTTTTCCTTACCCATTTGCGATTTTTAGGTGTGTTTTTCGCTACATATTGTAAAGTCGAGGTTATTATAACAAAAAACTTTACGTTTTGTAAAGTATTTTGCGAAAAAAACTTTACGTTTTGTAAAGTTTATTTTTGCCGCATTGCATACAATATTGCATAGAACTATACTCGGGCTTGGAGATTGGCTGATGTTGCGTATTCGAGAATTGCGAAAAACTTTCAAAATGACTATGAGAGAACTCGGGGAAAAGCTATCCATTGCCGAATCGACCGTTTCTGCCTACGAAATGGGGCGCAGAGAACCCGACGTGGACACATTGATAAAAATTGCGGATACTTTCGGCGTGACGGTGGACTATCTGGTGGGTCGCACCAACAACGACAAAGCACTGCTGGTGCAACAACTTATGTTGAACGAAGAATTTCGCCCCGAAGTGATAAGGTTGGCTATGGAGTGCAACAAAAGCCTGAATATGTTGGGCATTGCGGCGGTATACGGCTACATTTCGCGCCTGAAAGAATCGGACGAATTTAAGTTTGCGCCCAAACGCCGCTGACCGCAATTACCTCGCCGCGAAAATGCCTCGCCGCGGAAACGCACCACCGCGAAAACGACAACCCGCAATGCGAAAACGACAACCCGCAATGCGAAAACGGCACGCAAACGCCACAGTGGAAACGGCAACACACCACGTGAACACGGAACCGCAGTTGCCTCGCCGCGCATAGAGCGACTTGTTGCAAAAACGGGTTGCCCGCAACGCACACGACAACCACACCCGCCGTTGCACCGCGAAACACAACGTTGCACCACTAACACGGCGTTTGCCGTCGGCAAATAGACGCACCTATGAAAAAATTGCGGGAAACCGTGTTCCTGCAAATAACGATATTGTTTTTTAGTAAAATTAGTAAAAAATTTAAAAAAAACAGAAAAAAACTGTTGACAACTTTTATAAGCTATGGTATGATAGACACACCAAGTGATTATACTACATATTATAAATTGAAATCTTGCCTCGCTAAGTTACGTCAAGTGATTTACCGAGGCTCTTTAATTATCTATTCCGTTTAGCGTTTTGTAAATTTCCGTAGCATAGCTATCCGTCATGCCGGAGATGTAATCCACTACCAGCCTTAAACGATAATATATGTGTTCCAAGGAATCAGGATCGAGATCTTCTGTTTCCCGTCTAAATGTATCGACAAAATTAGTTGAGATCATAAGAAACAACCGACATTCTTTGGCAAACTTTTTGCTTGTCATAAAGTTGTACGTATTGTTTTCAATATGGAAGTCCAAGCCAAGCACGGCGTCAACGAAATCTTCCAATAGCCTTGTTATGATTTTATGCCCTGCCAATTCAGTCGCAATTACGTCTTGATTGGTATAGACGTACTTTTCAAAAAGATTTTTCCTTATCCATCTAATTATTGCCGCCGACGGGATACGGTCTAATAATTCTCCATAAATAAATTGCTCGTCATCTATAAAAAATTCACTTTGGTTCGATGTGTTTTTGTATTGCAATAATTTCGCAAACTCCTCACCGACCTCTTTCATCAATTCGATTCTCAAATCATTGCTCATGCGCTGTATTGTCATTTCAAAGGCATCAGAACAAATATTTTTATTTTCGTCATAATATTTGAAGAAATTATTGCGAAATTCCACGAATTTCGGATCCGAATCAAATTCTGTCGGTTCAGATAATTCGCTATGAAAAATTTCATATGTCAAGATTTTCTTTTTTACAATATCGTCGAAATCAGATGTAGTATAACAAATGTCGTCTGCCGCCTCCACCAAGTATACCAACGGGTTACGAAATCCGTTTTGAAATACTCCGAGAGCAGTCAATTCTTGAATACATCTGTTTTCGGAATAGAAATACCCGAACTTTTCCTTGCCTACGGGCTTCTTCTTTTCGGGATCTACGGCGGTTGAACCGTGAGGATATTTTATCATACTTCCCAATACGCAAGCGTTCAACTCCAAAGAATGTCCCGGTTTGTACATTTGTACCTTACTTGCCAACCTGAATCCCTGCGCATTTCCGTCAAAGTAGATGAAATCCTTTTTCATCTGAGTGTATGCGCTTTCGCCGCAAAAACTGTTCAACTGAACACGTTGTTTTTCAGAGCCTTTGCAAAACACGTTAAACGAGAGTTTATCCCAATTCTCTTTGAAATAATCCTTGATTGCCTCTTCTCCGAAATGTCCGAAAGGGGGATTGCCTATATCGTGCAAAAGCGCGCCGCAAGCGCATATTTTTTCAAAGTAAAATTCGAGCGGTCGCAGTATCCGGGGATAATCCTCGTTGTTAAACAATGTCAACTGACAAATATTGCACAAGCCGGACGCCACTGCGGAAACCTCCATTGTGTGCGTCAATCTTGTTCGCGCATAGTCATATTTTTCCAAAGAAAAGACTTGCGCTTTGTGCTGTAATCTACGAAACGCCGAAGAATTGCAAATACGATTATAATCGTTCATCAATCCGTGCAATGTCGGGCGCGGGTGCGTTGAACCCAACGAAGAAATAAAAAAATTTATGTTTTTGACAAGTGCCATACGAAATCGAAATTCGTTTTTACTATCTTTCCATTTTAAGTATGAATTTGCATATTGATAGAGTTCGTTCACATAATTATCGGAAACCATTTGCAAGTCTATTATTTTTTGAATCAGCTCCACACTCAAAGAAACTATTTTTTCGTCCGAAACCACATAATTGAGTGCCGATTGCAGACTTTTTAACGCAGGCACAAGCTCTTTTACATATTCTTTTTTATGGCGATTTTTTTCAAGCCCCGAAATCACATCTATATGTTCTTTTAGTTGATCAGAAATCAACATTCTGCCCGTATTCAAAATTCCCTTATGCTTTTCAATGATCCACTTGCTCATCTTTGCTCTCCTTTGTATGCGTCGCTTGGCAATTAAAAATTTATTGATATTCTATGTCCGTGCAAGATCGTCAATTTTACACAAACCCATATGCGCGAATTTGCTCTCGCGCTCAATCGTCCTTTATATATACCTCTAATATAAGATAAAAATTAAGCAAAAAATAAAAACTTTTTGAAAAATCTTTATTTTTTGCCGAAAATGAAATACTAAATGACTAAATAATGCCTAAATATCTTTAATTATTTCTAATCGTGCGTATCTTTATCGTCATCCAATTTCTTCTTAATGATTTCAATATCCAATCTACCATTATCAAATGAACACGATATTGCCTCTATTTTATTGCGCATTTTGGTCTATATATTTCAATATAAAACGTTCATATAGTCGATGTTCTTTATCTTTACATTTCTAACTTAATTTGATATAATAATTTTGATTACTGAAAAAGGAATCTAATATGAATTACATCGGTTCAAAGTATTCCTTGATTGACTTCTTAAAGTCATCAATAAACAAAACTCTTGAAAATAACCACGAAACTCGCCAAGCAAGCGAGATGATTTTTGCCGATTTATTTGCAGGCACCGGAATAGTAAGCGGATCTTTCAAAGAACAAGGTTATTCTATTATTGCAAATGATATTCAGTATTACAGTTATGTAATTATCAAACATATGATAGAAAACAACGGCAACCTTAACGAAGAACATTGTCAAAAATTAATAGATAGGCTCAATGCAATAGAGGGCATCGAGGGTTTTATTTATAAAAACTATTCTTTTGGCGGAACGGAAGGGCAAGAATTCAGAAGAATGTATTTTTCAGATGAAAATGCCAAAAAATGCGATGCCATACGGATAACCATAGAGCAGTGGTATCAAAATCGAGAAATAACCGACCACGAATACTTTTTTTTGTTGGGTTCACTCATAAACAGTATTGATAAATATGCAAATACCGCATCTGTTTACGGTGCTTACCTTAAAAAACTGAAAAAATCTGCCCAAAGACCGATGACGCTTGCTCCACTTCCTATTATGCGCGGACGCGTGGATTGCAAAGTATATAATGAAGACATTAGTGAACTGATAAAAAAGATTTCGGGAGATATTTTGTATTTAGATCCGCCATACAATGCAAGACAATATTGCACCAACTACCATTTGCTGGAAACAATAGCGAGATATGACAACCCGACTATTCACGGAAAAACAGGACTTCGTGAGTATTCTGAACAAAAGAGTGTTTTTTGCGACACACAAAAAGTGGAAAAAGCGTTTGCCGATTTAATCAAAAATGCACAGTTCAAATACATATTCCTGAGTTACAATAACGAGGGTTTAATGTCATTTGAAACAATAGAACGTATAATGAAAAAATACGGCAAATATATGGTATTTACGCAAGAATATCGCCGCTTCAAAGCAGACAACGCGCGAAACGCAAAGGCAGAATCGACCGTTGAATACTTGCACTGTCTTGTCAAAAATTGAGTAGTATGGAAAAGGTAAACGATTTGGATTTATCAAATTGGAAAGAGTTGACCGATGTTTGGACGGATAGCCTGTGGATTATACCAAATAGAGATAATTCCGGCGCACATAACGGTCACTATCACGGTAATTTTGTGCCGCAAATACCACACCAACTGCTGACGCGTTATACGAAACAGGGGGATTTCGTCCTGGATCCGTTTGCCGGTAGCGGGACAACGTTAATTGAAGCCCAACGTATGGGCAGAAACTCTATCGGTATAGAATTGCAGAAAACAATTGTCGCAGAAGCTATCGAAAGAATTCACTCGGAAAGCCGACCGGGAATTGTTGCAGATACTTTTGTAGACGATAGCCGAACGTTTGACACCAAACGCATCTTGGAAACATACAAAATACAAAATGTGCAGTTTGTTATTTTCCATCCGCCATATTGGGATATAATTAAATTCAGCAAAGATGAAAATGATTTATCCAATTCCAAGACGTTGGAAAGTTTCTTGGAAAATTTTCGACAAGTAGTAAACAACACTATTTCCATTTTGGAAAATCGCAGATATTGCGCAGTAGTGATCGGCGATAAATATGCAAAGGGGCAAATCGTCCCGTTGGGTTTTTACTGCATGCAAGTTATGCAACAAGAGGGATTGGTATTGAAAGCTACTATTGTAAAGAATTTCGAAGAAACAAAAGGTAAAGCAAACCAATTAGCACTATGGCGACGTAGGGCGTTGCAAAACGGACTGTATATTTTCAAACACGAGTATATATTTGTGTTTAGAAAAGAAGCGACACAGTGATTTACTGCGTCGCTTTTCACATGTGAGGTTTTATTTCTTTTCTTGTAAATGTTTTTTGAATTCTATCGGATCGTACCAATAGCAACCGACGCAAGCATTCTCTTCAAAATTATGGTGTGCTTGCCCCGCATAATAGGACATGGGGTAGCCTAATCGCTTGGCGTCGAAACGAATTTGAGTCCTTTTACAGTCTTTGCAATATTGCCTTTTCGCATCGTTCGCCGCCTTGCTTAACGGTTGAAAGTCCTCTAAATGCTGATCTTCATTGCGCATAACACGATCCTCGTTTTTCATACCGTTTTTATGGTCAACTTCGGGGTTAGATGTGCCAAGAACAACGCAACGTTGTGCCTTTATTGCACGTTTTATGTCAGAACGAATATGCTGAGAATATTTTCCGTCATTAAAGCCTGCAAGCCGTATTCTATCAATTCCGTTGCCTTTTGTAATGGATTTATCGAATTCCACTATATATTTTTGGGCGAGTGTGGCCTCTTTACGCGCCCAAGAGGCACCGTTCCCGAAAGTCAAACAGGCGTATTCTCCGACAAATTCACCCACGCTGACCCAACGGCTTACGCCCTGCTCGTTCGGTTGCGCCAATTTTATAAACAATTCTGTTTTTGTCATATGTATTTTCTCCGTTAAAAATCGAAAAATTCGCTCAACGATACGTTGAGAGCAATGACAATCTTTTCCAAAGTGGAAATGGACACATTTCGTTTTCCAACTTCCAAACTTGCAATATATGTTCTATGCACGCCTGAACGAAAGCCCAATTCTTCTTGGCTGATTCCCAATTTATTGCGCAATTCTTTTATTCGCCTGCCGACTTTTTCTTCAATCATAGAACAACTCCTTATATTATAAATTTTATGGCATTGTTACTCATTTATCAACACTCAATAAGTAACATTTGCTATTTAACAATAAAAAAAGAACACAATATCAGCATGTGTTCTTCAATGCAAATATCCAACCAAACCATTGCGAGTTCAATCGGGCATTGTTATGTAGGGGAGTACAGGACTCGTCTCCGCGTTAGCGGAGTGAGAGGAGCAACACGCAGCGTTGCGGAACGCTACATATTTCGACTTCCTGTACAAGACGCCACGCGACGGGCGAAGTTCAAAGGAGCATAAGAAAAGGAACGCAAACCTGTGCGTTCCATTCTTGTGCGAACTCAATGCAAGCCCGCGCGCTTGGTGGTCGATACAGGACTCGAACCTGTGACTTTCTCCACGTCAAGAAGACACTCTCCCAACTGAGTTAATCGACCGAAGTGTTTACATTGTATCATACAATATTCAATTTGTAAACGCCTTGGCGGCAAAATATCAAAATAATTGAAAAAACCGCCCGCAAACAATTGACACCAAACGCCAAAAATGTTATCATTGTTAGGCACTTGACGATATGGGGGTGTAGCTCAGCTGGGAGAGCACCTGCCTTGCAAGCAGGGGGTCAGCGGTTCGATTCCGCTCATCTCCACCACACGTCAAGTGAGTACCAAACAATAACTCAACAAGTTGACGCACCGCTGTTCCGACACGGTAACAATAAACTTGAAGAGCTACATATAGGAGCATAGCTCAGCAGGTTAGAGCACCACCGTGACCCACAGGGTGGTGGCTAACCGAAAGAGTGATGAATATAGGAGCATAGCTCAGCAGGTTAGAGCACCGCCGTGAACCACAGGGTGGTGGCTAACCGAAAGAGTGACATATATAGGAGCATAGCTCAGCAGGTTAGAGCACCGCCGTGAACCACAGGGTGGTGGCTAACCGAAAGAGTAATGTATATAGGAGCATAGCTCAGCAGGTTAGAGCACCGCCG
>CANQND010000034.1 GCA_947625115.1 uncultured Clostridia bacterium
CCATCGGTCAGGCGATGATAGAGGGCATTACCGAGGCGTAACGCAATGGCATTGGTACCCGTAACGAACGATCTGTTCGATATAGCTTGGCGGTTGAGAGCGGTAAACGACGATTACCGCCTGTTCTACAACACTCTCTCCGCCAAATACGAGGTACACAGCGCAGAGAGGGGTACGGTGCAATTCGTCGTACCCTTTGACGCGTTGGACGCCCGCACCGTGGAGTATGCTCGGCGCACCCGCGTGCAGAACGCGCGGGAAATTTTCGACGAAATCGAACGCGCAAACGCCGCCGCGGACAAACTTCTCGCCCGCAAAAAGGCGGAACGCGCGTTGCAAGCGGTTTCGGAAAGGAGGAGCAATGAATGAAACTTAGTCAACTGATAAAAATATGCGACGATATGTTGGGTTTGGGCAGTGCCGCCGTCTACTTCGATATGCCCGATACGCCCGACAGCAAAAACATCAACAAGCTGTTGAGCTGTTTCGGCAACGTGTTCGACGAGATCTACCGCGATTACGCCACGTCGTTGCGCAAAACGGTGGTGGAGGCGACGGACGGATTTGTGGACGTAAAGGACTACAAACTGTGCAAAGTCATTTCTCTCACCGACAGCGAGGGCAACGACGTACCCTTTCGTTACAGCGACGGCGCGTTGTTCGTCAGGCAGGACGGCAAGTACAATATGTGCTATTCCCGTATGCCCGATTGCGCCCGTTGGCAGGAAGAAGTACCTCTGCCGCCCAATGTGGGAGTACGCGCCGTCGTCTACGGCGTGTTGCGGGAGTACTGCGCTTCGATAGGCGATTGGAGCAATGCCGAGCAGTGGGACGAACGGTACAAAAACGCCGTCAAATCGGCAAACTGCAAGCTGTCCTCTATGCGTATGCCCGCAAGGGGGTGGAGATGATAACCTACCACCAAGCAATCAAAGGCGCGAAAGAGCAAGTTCTCTATTCAAAAGTGGAACTCGGCTTGAAAAACTTTCTCAAATGTCACAATCTCAAAGTTACCGATTTCGGTCTTAGGGGGTTGGGCGAATTTTTCGAACACCCTTTCGACCAAGAGGCTGTAAAGGTGGTCTACGCCGACTCCAACGGCGTTTACGTCGTTGCCAAAGACGGCTTGTACCTCAACAAGGACCTCGTGTTGTCTTTCGACAAGCAAAACGGCTGTTGCGTGCTGTACAACAAACTGCTGATTTTCAGTTGCAAGGGGTTCGGCACCTACGCCGTCACCAAGAAAACGACGGCAAGGCTGTGGGTGTACGGCTTCGACAAAATGGCACTGTCGGGCGGCGGCGTGTGCGGCGTGGAAAACAACACTTTTCATCAATCTACCGCGGGCGAAACGGACCAATGGCGAGATGTGGTGAGGGTGAACGTCCCCGAAGAGTGCAACTCCGTCGCCGCCGAAAAGGGCAAAGCGTACGTTCTCGGCAACACTTGCTACACATTCGACCCGAAAGCGGAAAGGATAGATTCGCGCTTTACGCCCATTGCCGCCAACGTCGGAAAGGTGTACGCCGACAGCACCGTCAGCTTTGCCGATTGCACGCTGTTTGCCTCCGACAACGGCTTGTACAAGTTGCAAAACGGCAACGTAAAAAAGGTTTTCGACGGCTTGAATTTGCGTTTCGACGGCGCGGTCGCCTGCGCGTTTGCAGGCAAATACCTTGTGTCCTGCAAGCGTGGCGACTTTTCCGCAAGCAACGACATAACGCTGTGGCTCAACCCCGAAACGCAACGTGTAGACGGCGTGTACGAGTGGGGATTTGACAGTTTGTACTCCAACGGCGGCGAAGTGTACGGCGTGCGCGAGGGCAAGCTGTTCAAGCACTACGACTTGGCGGGCAAGTGGCATTTTGAAAGCGAAAAAATCGATATGGGGTCGAAAAAATTAAAATTTCTGGACGCGGTGGAGCTAAGCACGCGCAACACCGTAAGGGTTACCGTCATCGGCGACCAAACCGCTATGGTGATTTTTTACGGCGGGGCGAGCGTCGAAAAACAGCCGATACGCCTTTCGGGCAAGGAGTTTACGGTGGTTATGGAGTCGGACGTGGAATTTGACTCGGAAAACCTTGCGTTGACGGCTCACCGTCCAAAGGAGGCGCAACCGTGATAAGCAACGAAAGGTATCAGGAACTCAAAGCGTTGTACGAAGAACTGAAAAAGCAATGCCTGTTGATAGACGAAAAGTACAGTCTTTCGGCGACGGAACCGCATTTAGATTTGCCCGACAGCCTCAATTTGCAAAAGCTGACGTTCGTCCCCAAGTCGGAAGAAGAACTCAACTCCTTAGCCGAGCAGAAAGTTGCCGCCGTTATGATCTCCAAGGAGCGTTCGGCGCAGAAATCGTACGCCTCTCAGCTCAAAAGCCTGTCGGCACAGCGCAAAAAGATCTTCGATGAGGACGCTCAAAAACGCGACAAGGCGTTGGACGAACTCACGCAGGAAAAGGCGACGGTGGAGCGCAAAGTGATAGACAACGGTTTGTACTTCTCCAACGTCGCCAACAAGTACGTGACGTTGGCAAACGAAAAGTACAACAACACGCTCAAAGATATAGGTAACGACACAACGGCGCAGTACGAATACGTCACTCAACAGGAACAGGAAGCGGACAACGCCTACAACGACGTTTGCGCCTCTCTGGAAGAGGAAAGAAAGTTGCGCGTCGCCGAGGCGTTGAGGCAGTTTTCCGAACAGGAAGAAAAGGAGTGCCTTGCAATAGAAAAGTACAACAACAGCCTCGAAGAAAAGGAGCAACGGTATCAGTATTCCAAAGCCAAATCCTACGAGGCGGCTTACCGCGCTCAACAAAACAAGGCGTTGCAAAACGCCAAAATCTACGCGCAGTTGGGGGAAACGGGCTATCGCGAAATGATAGAAAAGGAAAAATTCCTCATCTGCAAAACCAAAATCAACCCGCTCACGCGCGAAGAGGGCAACATATTGCTTACGATAGACACCTTTTTGCGCGAAAGTTTGGGCAACTACTACTCGACGTTGGTGGATTGGATAAACACCGTGTTGCCCGCGTAGAGGGAACTTGTTTTGGGTCTTGGCTCTATGGCAAATGTCGGGGTTAAAGAAAAATCGTAAAAATCTTGTTTTGCCCCGACGATTTGCCATTTGAGCTATCGACCCCTCGTCGCTCGGGCGTTTACGCCCGTCCTCAACTTGCGGCAGTGCCGCAAACTGCTTTACTGCGAGCAACTTCGTCTTGCCACACAGGGGGTGGGCGGTCGGGGACCTTGTAACACAAGGAGCGAGGGTGTTCGACCAAAAATAATCTGCAACGAGGGAGGCGAGGGAATTTATTTCGGGTATTCCTCTTCCACCACTTCGTGGTCCCCCTTTCCCTCGTCGCCGCACGGCTTTGGTTAGCACCAAGCGCGCAAGCGCGCTCGGTACCGCTAACAGTCGGCGGCTCCTCTTCCCACGCAAGTATTAGTGTACTTGCGTGGGGACCCATTTTTCACGACGGGGACGGTCTTTTGAGCAACTTACAACGAGCCACCCGAAGCGAAGCCTTTTTTGGGCGAATGTCCCGAGCGACATACCTCACTTTTTACTTGGTGAACGCTTTTTGTTTTGTATCGGCAAAACAGTTGAAAATTTACGCAATATATTGTATAATTTATTTATTCAAAAAGTCGGGCTTAACAAAATGAGGTATCAAAACAAATCGTCCATTGCCTATATGTTTCGCAATTTTCTCAAATTGGCGTACGTAACTTTGCCGACGGCATTGTTAATGGCGTTTGCCGCCTATCTGTACAAACCGACTTGCGAAATAGACTTGTTCGTCAAGTTGATCGGCGGAAAAATCACCGCGGACAACTACCTTACGGAACTGCTCAACGGTTTGTCGCTGTTGCGGTACGGAAAGTTTTGGTGGGTGTTCGTCATATCCGTTGTCGTGCTTGCGTTCGCGGAGTGTCTTGCGGTGGTAAAGATAGACAGGCATATGCGCGTAGGTCAAATGCCCGTTTTGCCCATGAAACGTGCGTTCGGTATCTATCCGCTTATGTTGGTTTACGTTTTGTGTTTCATTGCGGCGTTCGAGTTGGGTACTCTTGTCGCTATCGGAATTTCTTTTCTGATACGATTTTTGGCAAACGGCACGGCGATAGCCTCCGTTGTGTTGGGCTTGACGTTAGCCGTCAGGATATTTATATCCTACGTGTTTGGGCTGCTTGCCGTTTCTTTCCCGTTGAAGTACAGCGAAAACTATCGCTTCAACAGGGCGATGTCCTATTCGGCGCGGGTGATGTTCCGCAAAAAACGCGTCGTTTGGGGAGTGGCGTTGCTGTATCCGCTTTGCCGCCTTATCACGCTCGGTTTGGCGTATTTGCTCAAACCTTACATCTTGGATACGCTTGTTTACGCGGTGGCGTTTATGCTCGCCGTCAGTTACGTTCCCTGCTTTGTGTACAAGCAGTACTACGACGAAGTGGGCGGAGAACGTCGCGACGTGGGGCAAATTATGTTCGGTTGAGGTGTCTATGATAAAACCGTTAGTGCTTGCGGCGCACAATTGGAAAGTGTTGCTCAAATCCATCGTCTATCAGGTTTTGCTGTTGGCTCTCATCGTGGCGTTGGGCTACTTGATTTTCGGCAATCTCGTAGACGATATGGCAAAGGTGTTCAGCGACAACAACGTGTCGGGCTTTTTGTCCGACACGGTAAACTCCGTTATCAGCGGCGACTTCGACAGCGAACGCTTTGCCGCGCAGTTGGGAGATCTTATTTCCAACGTCCGCAATTCCATTTCGTCGGTGCGGCTGCCCTTTGGCGGTGTTACGATGTCCTACGTGCTGTTTTGCGTGATAATCGTCCTTTACCGCCTGCTCGTATCGTTGACGGACGTAGCCGCCGCCTGTCAGTTGGAAGAGTTTATGACGAGCAACGCCGCGCGCCCGTTCAGTTGGTTCGTTATCAAAAAGCAAGCCGTCACGTGGAAGTTCGCGCTGTTGCAAACCGCGTTCGCCCTGCCGTTGGATCTGCTTATCGCCACGGGTTGCATAGGGTTCTACTTGCTGTTTTTGTTGGCGTTCAATTGGTGGTCCATTATTCCCGTAGCGGCGATAGCTCTGTTGATGTACGTGGCGCGGCTTACCTTGTTCGCCTACACGCTCCCGAGCGTTGTCTGCAACGACGGCTCCGTGCGGGTGGCGTTCAAAAAGGGTCTTGCGCGCGGCGCAATGAGGTTTTGGCACGTCTTTTGGAAAAATCTCATCGTGGTGTGCCTGATGGCGGCGATAGCCGTTGTGTCGGTTATGTTCATCGCAAACCCGATAGTCAAAACCGTCGTCACAACCGTACCCGCGTTTGTGTTGTTCTTCTATATGAAGTGTATCAATATGGTGGAGTACTTCCGCTTTGACAACAAACCGTTCTTTTACAAACGCGTGGAAATCGAGGGTACCGACCGCTACATACGCGCACAGCAAAAGCGGGCGAAAAAACTGCCGAGATGACCTATTTGCAAAACAAATCATGGGCGACGGGAAAAACTCTGTCGCTTTTTGTCTTTGAGGGACTTTTTGTCCCCGTTTGAGGAAAAAATAGAATACGCAACGCGGACTTTGCTCCGCGATCAAGAGGTAAAAATGAAATCGAAAAACAACGGCGTTACCGCAGGCGGCGAAACTTCGTCCAAACGCGGTTCAACGCGCAAAACGGGTTCCAAACCCAATCAAAATCGCTCCAACCGCGCGGCAAGGACTCCCTCCGCGCCTAAAACTTCCAAGCAAAATTCGTCGGCAAGAACGCCCAACGCTCCAAAGGCTTCTGCAAGAACGCCCAACGCTTCGGCTAAGCAAAACGCGTCGCGCGTTCCCCAAGCAGCCCGTTCTCGGCAGTCCGCCCAACCGCACGCGGCAAAAACCGTCAGGCAACGCGGCAAACTCAAAGTCATCTTTCTCGGAGGCGTGGGAGAGATAGGCAAAAATATGACCGTGTTCGAGTACGACGACAGTATCGTCGTGATAGACGCGGGAATGGCGTTTCCCACAACGGATATGCCGGGCGTGGACGTGGTGATACCCGACGTTAGCTACTTGCAGGAAAACCGCGACAAGGTAAAGGGGATATTGCTCACTCACGGACACGAAGATCACATCGGCGCGTTGCCGTTCATTGCGGAAAAGTTGGGCAAACGCGTGGACTTGTACGGTACGCGCCTCACGTTGGCGTTGGTGGAAAACAAACTTGTCGAACACAACGTTTTGGACAAATTCAACTTCGTCCCCGTTTCCGACCGAAGCGTGGTAAGTCTTGGCGCGTTCACCGCGGAGTTCATTCACGTTTCGCACAGCGTGGCGGGCAGTGTGGCTATATGCTTGCGCACACCCGTTGGGACGGTACTGCACACGGGCGACTTCAAGGTGGACTACACGCCGCTGGGCAACGAAATAATGAACCTCAACCGCATTGCGGAGATAGGCAAACAGGGCGTTTTGTTGCTTATGAGCGAATCCACCAACGTGGAAAAGCCCGGTTACACGGTAAGCGAATCGGTCGTGCAGGAAACGCTCAACCGCATTTTCCGCGAGGCAAAGGGGCGCAGGCTGATAATTGCCACTTTCGCCTCCAACGTGGACAGGCTGGGTATGATAATAGAGCTTGCCAAAACCTACCGCCGCAAGATCGCCCTTTCGGGCAAATCTATGAACAAGTACGTGGAAACGGCGGCGCGAGTGGGCATTTTGAGCATAGACAACGATATGTTTGTGGATATAGACAAAGCGTCGAGCGTGGAGGACGGAAAACTCGTCGTTTTGTCCACGGGCAGTCAGGGCGAACCGATGTCGGCGTTGACGCGTATGGCAAGCGGCGAATTTAACCAATTGCAGGTGGGCGGCAACGACACGATTGTCATTTCCGCAAATCCTATTCCGGGCAACGAGCGAGATGTGTACAACGTCGTCAACAAACTGTACCGTTTGGGCGCAAACGTGGTGTATTCCGCGTTGTCGGCGGTACACGTGTCCGGTCACGCCTGTCAGGAAGAACTCAAATTGATCTACACTTTGGTAAAACCCAAGTACTTCATTCCCATACACGGCGAGTACCGACATCTCAAACAGCACGCGATGTTGGTGGAAAATCTCAAACACAAAGCCGCCAATGTCATCGTCCCCGAGCTGGGCGACTGCGTGGAGTTGGACGCAAACTCTTTCAAGGTGACGGGGCAGGTCGTGTGCGGAAGCGTTATGGTGGACGGCTTGGGCGTGGGCGACGTGGGCAACACGGTACTCAAAGACAGGCTTTCCCTTGCCGAGGACGGCATTTTGGTGTGCGTTTTGACGGTAAACGACAGGGGCAAACCCGTAACGGAACCGCAAATAGTCAGCAGAGGTTGTTTCTTTGAAGAGGACGGCTCCAAGAACGTCATAGGCGAGTTGACCGAAGCCGTCAAGCAGGACTTGTTCAAGCTCCCCGAACGGGACAGGAGCGTCGCTTCGTTGAAATCGACCGTGCAGAAAACCGTTCGCCGCTATTTCCGCGTGACGTTCAAGCGCAACCCCGTAGTTCTGCCCGTGGTGGTGGTACTGAAAGGAGATACGCTCAAATGACAAAACGCTGTCCCTTTCATTTCGGCAACGACGTTTCGGCGCAGAAATACATTCGCTATCACGACGAAAGGTGGTGCAAAGTTGAAAACCGCGACAACGAACTGTTTGCAATGCTCGTTCTCGAAGGTATGCAAGCGGGCGTAAGTTGGGCGTTGATATTGGACAAAGAGGACAATTTCCGCGCCGCGTTCGACGGTTTCGACCCGAACGTCGTAGCTCGCTACGATGAAATCAAAGTGGAAGAACTTATGAACAACGTCGGCATAATACGCAACCGCGTAAAGATTAACGCCGCGATAACCAACGCAAAGGCTTTCCTTGCCGTGCGCGAGGAGTTCGGCACTTTTGCGGACTTTATTTGGAGCTTTACCGACGGAAAGCCCGTCGATCACCGCCTTACCGACTTGAAAGATATGCCCGCCAAGGACGAGCTGTCCGAGAGGGTGAGCGCGGAACTGAAAAGGCGCGGCTTCAAGTTTGTCGGACCCGTGATAGTGTACTCCTACTTGCAGGGTATCGGCGTGATAAACGACCACCTTGTCGATTGCGACTTTCGGTGAAAACCGCCGCGCGCCGTTTTAGATATGACTTTGGACGAACTTAAACAATACGCCCGAGAGCGTTACATACCCGTAATGGCGGACGAAACCAAAAAGTTGCTTTTTGAAACGGTGCGCGAACGTATGCCTCGTCGCATACTCGAAATAGGCACTGCGATAGGGTACAGCGGTATCGTTATGCTTTCCGCAAGCCCCCTCGCCACGCTCAACACGGTGGAGCTTTCCGAAAGTGCCGCCGCGCAAGCCCGAAAAAACTTTGCGGAGTGGAATATGTCCGAAAGGGTAAACGTTTTTGTGGGGGACGCGCGGGAAATCGTTCCGCAACTGACGGGCAAGTACGATTTTGTTTTTCTGGACGGACCCAAAGGGCAGTACGAAACGTTTTTCCCCTATCTGACGGAACTGTTGGAAAAGGGCGGAACGCTTGTGTGCGACAACGTGCTGTACAAAGGCTTGGTGGAACACGTCCCCGAGGACAAACGTCACAAGCACATCACGGTGGCGCGAAATATGCGCGCGTTTCTGCTCGGGATAACGTCGGACGCGAGGTACTCCACAACGCTGTACCGCGTGGGCGACGGCGTGACCGTTTCTACCAAATTAGTATAGTTGCGGTAAAATTTTGTCAAACAATGGCGAAAATTGTCGAAATATAAAACACTATCACAGACATAATATATCAAAAAGGCATAAAAATGGCAAAAAATCACCCAAAAACAGAACTTTTGGCTCCCGCGGGCAATATGGAAAAGTTGCAAACGGCGTTGCATTTCGGTGCGGACGCGGTGTACTTTTCGGGGAAAAAATTCGGTTTGCGAGCATTTGCGGGCAATTTTACCGACGAAGAGATATTTGCGGCGGCGAGGCTTTGTCACGCAAGCAACGCCAAGGCGTACGTAACGTTGAACGTCTTTGCAAGCGAGGCGGACTTCGACGAGTTGGAAAGTTACCTCAAACTGTTGGAAGAAGCGGGCGTTGACGCCGTTATCGTCAGCGACGCGGGCGTGTTCGATTTCGTCAAGGAGCGCAGTAACCTTTGTCTGCACCTGTCCACTCAGGCAAACACTACCAACAAGTACGCGGTGCGGCATTGGGCAAATTTGGGCGCGCAACGGGTGGTGCTTGCCCGCGAGATCCCGTTGAAAGAGATAAGCGGCATATCGAAATTTTGTCCCGACGTGCAGTTGGAAGCGTTCGTTCACGGCGCGATGTGCGTAAGCTACTCGGGCAGGTGTTTGCTGTCCAACTATCTTTGCAATCGCAACGCCAACAGGGGCGAGTGCGTTCAGGCTTGCCGATGGGAGTGGCAGGTGCGCGAAGTAAGCCGCGACGATTGGCTACCCGTCTACGAGGACGAGCGCGGCACCTACATATTCAACAGCAAGGATATGAATATGTTGTCCTTTTTGCCGCAGATGACGGAGGCGGGCGTTTCCTCATTCAAGATAGAGGGGCGAATGAAATCTTCTTTCTACGTGGCAACGGTTGTTGCGGCATATCGCCGCGCGTTGGACGCCGTTGCGGCAAACGAGTTTACTCCCGAGTTGGCGCAGTCGTTGCAGTGCGAACTGAACAAAGCCTCTCACCGCGACTACACAACGGGTTTCTACTTCGACGAGGACTGTTCGCGGCAGTACTACGAAAGCAGTAAAGCGGTGGAAACGTACAAATTCGTCGCCGTGGTAAAGTCCGTCAACGCCGACGGCACCGTAACGGTGGAGTTGCGCAACAAATTTGCCGTGGGCGACGTTCTGGAAGTGCTTACCGCCACGCCCGATTGCGGCAAGAGTTTCGAGGTGCAGTTTGCGCGGGACGAAGAGGGCAATTCTCTTGAAGTGTGCAACAGGGTCAAGCAGTCAATCGTCGTCAACTGCCCCTACGTCCTTTCCGTCGGGGATATTTTGCGCAGACGAAACGATTGATTCCGCTTTTAACAGTGCGCCCCGAGCAAATATTTCGCAATTTTCAGCCTGATGCGTCAGCGTCAGGCTTTCTCCTTTTGTGGCGAAAATCACGCTGTGGTTGCCGAAGTTACTGCCGCAACGCAAGCTGTGTACCGTTACCGACTTGAAATTTCTGTTTTGCGCCGCCGCGGCGGCAAGTTTTTTCGCCGTACCGCTCGGCGCGTCCCTCTTTTCCCTGCGGTGTATCTCCACGATCTCCACGTCCCAAGAGGCAAGAGTTTGGGCAACTTCCTTTACCAAACGGCACAGCGTTTCCGCCCCCTCGGAGAAGTTGACGCTTTGAATAACGGGCAATTCTTTGCTTAGATCGTCTATTTGTTTTTGTTGCGCGCGGTTTCTTCCCGTAACTCCCGTAACAAGCGCGCAACGGTGCTTTTCGCAAAACAGGCACACGCTTTCGGTGGCTTCCGCAACGGAAAAATCTATCGCCACGTCCACGCGTTGAGGCGTCGGCTCGGGCAAACCGTCTACGTCCACGGGAATAACGTTGTGTCCGCGCTTTTTTGCCATTTCGCAAAGCAGGCTCCCCACCCGCCCTCGCGCTCCGAATACTGCCGTCGTCATTTCACCGCCTCCCAATTTAACTTGTCGATTTTTTGCCGAGTGCGTCTTGTTGCCTCCGTCAGCGGGAGGCGCATTTCGTAACTGTGAAAAATTTTCGCTTTGTACAGCATATATTTTACCGCTATCGGGTTGATTTCCTCGGCGGCTAAGGCAGCCAATTTTCCGAAAAGCGCGCTTTCGCCCTTTTCGAGAACGGCGCGCGTAAGCAGCGGAGCTACGTTGCTCACCACCGAAACCGCGCCTTTCGCGCCGCATACTGTCATCTGAGGCAGTAAACAGTCGTTGCCGCACAGCACCGTCGTTTTGTCTTTGCGCCGCAGGGTAAAGGCAAGGTCGTTGCCCGCGTCTTTAAGGTAAGCCGTTTCTTCGGCGAGTTCGTCAAGGGCTTGTTCGTCCAGAACGTACCCGCAACGGGAGGGGACGTTGTACAGCATAAGGGGCAGTTTCGCCGCTTTTTTGACGGCAAGCGCGTAGCGCACGTATCCTTTCGGGGTACATTTGACAAAGTGGGGCGGCGCAAGCAAAATTCCCGTCGCGCCCAAATCTCGCGCCGTTTGCGCTTCCCGCGCGGCTTGCTTCACGTCGGAGTTTTCCACGCCCGCCCACACGGGCAAGTTTGTCGCAACGGCAAGGGCAATGAGCAGTTTTCTTTCGCGCGGGTTCAGCGACAGGGCTTCGGCGGTGGTGCCTGCGGCGAGCAACGCGTCAACGCCCCTTTCCGACTGAAAGTTCAACAGCCGTTCGTAGCTTGCGCGGTCGATACGTCCGTTGTAAAAGGGTGTGGCAAGCGCGGTTACAAGCAAGTTTTGTCCTCCCTCAATTTGTCCAGCAAAATTTCGTACGCGTTGTAGGCGGCTCCGCGCAAAAGGTTGTCGGCAACGCAAAAAAAGTTTATTCCGTTGCCCGTGGGGTCTTTGCAAACGCGACCCACCCCCACGTACTTGGTGTTGCGCAACGTCAGCGGCATAGGGTAAAGTTGACATTGCGGTTCGTCCAACAGCAGTACGTTGGGCGCGCCGCGCAACGCCTCTTTGACCTCGGCAACGTCGGCTTTGCGTTTGAATTGCACGTTTACGAACACTCCGTGACACACCGAAACGGGTACGCGCACGCAAAAAGCGTTTACTTTGAGGCGGGGCAAAGAAAGGATCTTTCGCGTTTCGTCCGTCAGTTTGCGTTCTTCGGTGGTGGTGCCGTCGGGGCGCAGTTCGCCTATCATCGGTATGAGATTGTCGTACAACGGGTGGCGAAATTGCCGCAATTTGCCGTAGCAACGCCGCTGTTCGAGGTCGTCGAGAGCCTCTTTGCCCGCGCCGCTTGCCGATTGAAAGGTTACCGCGGTCATCTTTTGCGGGCAAAAGTCTTTCAGCGCGTTCAACGCGATAACGGTTTGTATCGTGGAGCAGTTGGGGTTGGCTATGAGCAACTTTCCGCGCGCGCTTTCGCCGTTTACGCAGGGTACGACCAACGGCACGTTGTGTCGCAGGCGGAAGTGAGAACTGTTGTCCACGCATATCACGCCGCGTTTTACAAGTTGAGGTATGTACTGCGCGGAAACTTCGTTCGGGGTCATAAACATTGCTATGTCCGATTTGGCTCGCAAAAGAGCTTCGCAACTTTCCACGGTTGCAGTGCGCGTTCTCAAAACGACGGTTTTGCCTACCGAGGCGTTGCCGAACAGCCGCAGTCGCACGCCTCTAAGCCCCTCCGTCAGCGACAAAAGTTTTTCTCCCACCAAGCCCGTCGCGCCCACAATGGCGATATTTTTCATATAACTCCTTTGTAGTACAATATGTCGAAAAGGCAAAAAGATTGACGAAAATTTCGGGCAGATTTCGATACAGAACGGTAGGGCGATTTGATTTTCGACCGCGTTTTACCGTCGCAAAACAACATAGCTACTTTTTGGAAAAACAACGAACGCGCTTTCGGCCGTCAACAAGCGAAAAACTTGCTTGCCTTTTTGCAAGCGACAGCCAAGCGACAAGCCTAAACGTCGTCGCTTTCAGTTTTACTTTTTGATAATCTGTCGCTCATATTGTAATGCGTTAAAACGTCGCCACAATGAGTTGTCGACAATTTGTCGACAACTGAAACTTGCGGGGTGAATTATACTATCAAGTGCAACACCCGAAGAAAAAAAAGAAGTTCATATAAATCTCTGGTATAATGGTAGTTG
>CANQND010000035.1 GCA_947625115.1 uncultured Clostridia bacterium
TGGCTAGGGTAGCAGGATTTGAACCTGCGAGTGACGGAGTCAGAATCCGTTGCCTTACCGCTTGGCGATACCCCATTGGTGCTTATAGTATATAACTTTCGTCGCGGGTTGTCAATTGCTTTGAGTTGTTTTAGGCGAGATAATTTGCCCCGAGAGCCACCCGCTTGTTGCGTTAGTAAATCATTCCTTTGCCTCGCCGTTGCTCTCCTCGCCTACTTTCTCCGTTCTTTCGTTAGTTGCGGGCTGTTCGTCTGTCTTTTTTTCTTGCGCGGCATTAGCTTTGGCTTTTTTGCGCGCGAGGTAGTCTTTCACAAGAAAAACTATATGCACGATTATCAACGCGCCGTTCATAAAAGCGGTAGAGTAGGCGGGCAACAAAATGCCGTAAATAACAAAGGCAACGCAACCGCATATGTTTATTATGCGCGTTATGGTCTGTTTGCTGAACAAAAAAGAAACGAGTACGAATGCCGAAGCGACAATGCCGAGCCATTCGTTTTTGAGAACGTCCACAAAGGCGTTTGCGAGGATAGAATACATAGTAACTCCTTTTCGCGCTATTGCTTTACGATAAGCGCGTAATCTGCGTATTTTACGGGGGCGAGGTTGTACTTCGCCGCCAGATTTATCGACGCAACGTTGTCCTTTACGATGTAGGCGTAGGGGACGTCGCCGCAACGTATAACGTCGTTGCACAGCGCGGTCATCACTTCGAGAGTGTAACCGCGATGGCGGTACTCGGGTACGGTGTACAACATTCCAAGACTCTTTTCCAAGTGGCACAGACACCAACACACGGGCTTGCCGTCAACAAAAATCGCTTCGGAGGGGTGCAATGCAAGGCACTGCTTTATTTCTTCCGTATCGGCGCGGTAGAAAGTCCCGTCCGAGATCATTTGGGCGTACTGCGGCGGTATCGGATACGTTTTCGTGACATTTTGGCGGGGCAGAGGCTGTCCGTTCCAAGCAAAGAGCAGACAATTTGTTTCCCACTCCAACTTGTAGCGAGAGCGAAAATGTTCCGTCAACGCGGGGTCGATACCGCACAGTTCCACTTTGCCGTGCATATTGCTCAGCACTTCGTCGGCAAAAGCGACGTTTTGCGTAACGACGCACGTTTTTTGAACATCTCCCACGGGCGCGACAAGGGCAAAGCTATCTCTGTCCTGCCAAATTACGGTTTTTTCGGTATAGCGACAATAGCCCTCGAATATGAGCGTTTCGGGTTTCGATTGGAAAAATTTGAGCAATTCGGGCGTGGGGTATATCCTGTTCATATAAGTATCTCGCGCTTTGCCGTGAGCGTTGTCACAGGTTGCGCGGCGGTATAAATATTTTTTATAGTATAGCAGAAAATAAACGTACAGGCAATAGTATTTGCCAAAATGACGCACAAAAAAGCGCGTTTGCTACGCAAATACGCAAAAAAACGGCTCAAAACCGCCCTTTTGCAAGAAAATTACTCACGCTCGGCGGCGGACGAGGCGGTTGACGGCTTTTTGCGCAAGTTGACACAATTTGTAAAATTTGGTATATTTTATTTATGAAATGCGACTTACACCTACATTCTAATTTATCGGACGGCGCGTTTTCGCCCGAAAGTCTGGTAGATATGGCAAAGGAACGCGGTTTGGATTGTATTTCCGTAACCGATCACGACTGTTTTGAGGGTTCGCGGCGCGCCCGTCAATATGCCCGCGAGGTGGGTATGGGATATGTCGTCGGCGCGGAAATCTCCACTCTGTTTAACGGCGTAGACGTGCATATACTTGCATACAACGTGGATATAGACAACCCCGAACTGATCGCCGCAATGAAACCCGTTGCAGAGTTGCGCGACAAGCGCAATCGCGCCATTGCCGCCAAGTTGAGCGAACAGGGTATGCCGATAGATTTGGACGAGCTTAATAAACGCGGTTTTGTGGGCAGACCGATCATCGCGCACGAAATGGTGCGGCTCGGCTACTGCAAAGACGCTGCGGAAGCGTTTGACAAGTACTTGGGAACGGGCAAAAGCTGTTTTGTGCAGACAACGCGCCTTACGCCCGTCGAGGCGATACAGCTCACGTTGCGTTACGGCGGTTTGCCCGTGTTGGCGCACCCGAAACAGTTGCGTTTAGGCAAACGTCAGGTAGAGGAATTTATAAAATCGTTGGCGTCGGCAGGGCTGGCGGGTATCGAAGCGGAGTATTTTGCACACAATACCGAAGAGCGCGTTTACTACAACCGTTTGGCAAAGAGGTACAGGCTTATTTCTACCGGCGGAAGCGATTTTCACGACTATGTTCACGGTATCGAGATAGGTACGCAAAGTTTCTCTCCCAACGGTTTTACCTGCAAGGTATTGGGGATATGAAAAAGATTTTTTTGATCACGGCACTTGCGCTCGCACTTTTTGCGGGCGTTTTTGTTTGCGCGGAGGCTTACGCCGAGCAATTGCAACCTTGGAATGTAACCGTTGACGTGGTGTACGGCGGCGATGTGTTTTCCTACGATCTGAACGGCTACGTCAACAAAATGCAGTCGGAGGCGCAAAGCAGAGGATTTTACCTCGGCGGCGAAGCGAAACTTGCCTACTGCCGCCGTCTGTTGGCTGACGGCTTGCCCGAACGCGCCGTGTACAACTACATTTTGCCCTCTTTCGACGACGTTCTCAAACATTTTTCCTACGTCGAACGCGAGCGTATCGACGCCGAAACAAACTTCGGCAAAAATGGCTTTTCCTACACAAAAGGGCAAGACGGGGTGGCAATAAACGTAGAAAAACTGTTTGAAAGTATGCTCGGATCCAACGGCAGAAAGCTGACGGTGCAACTGCCGCTGACCTACGACCGTGCCGTGACGGTATCGCAACTTAAACAGTACACGGTTTTGCGCGGCAAATTTACCACGTCTTACCCAAGTAGCGGAACCAACCGTTGCCACAACATCGCGCTTGCCGCCCAAAGTCTTAACGGCGTAACGGTGCCTGCGGGCGAAACATTTTCCTTTAACGCCGTTGTGGGCAACCGCACCGAAGCTAACGGCTACAAGCAGAGCAAAGTGATAATGGACGGCAACTACGCCGACGGCGTGGGCGGCGGCGTGTGTCAGGTTTCGACGACGTTGTACAACGCGCTGTTGCTTGCGGGGTTTGTTCCCAACGCCGTACAGCACACCCTCGTTTCGTCCTACGTCAAGGCGGGGTTCGACGCAATGGTAAGTTACGGAAGCGCGGATCTGACCTTTACCAACACTACCGATCATCCCGTCTATATTGCCTCTGCCGTTTGCGACAAAACGGTAACCTTTTACGTGTACGGTGAAGAAAATATCTACCGAATAGAACGCGAGAGCGTCGAATCTCGCGAAAAATTTTCCGTAGAGTACGTGGTGGACGCGCAAAAATATCCCGAATTGATCTACACCGACCAAACCAAGGTCTTAGTAAGCGGTTCCGACGGGGTAAAAACCAAATCCTATCTCAAATATTACGTCGGAAACAAACTTGTAAAAACAAGGCTTATACGCACAAATTCCTACAAAAAGGTAAACGCCGTCATAGCTCGCGGCTATATCGAAAGAGATTTTTGACGGCAGTTGTTAATTTTTTAACGAAATATTATTGCTTTATGGCGTTAAATCAGGTATAATTATACTACCAAAATAGGCGCAAAAGATTTGCGTTGCAGTACACCGAGGAGTATACTATGTCGGCAAAAAAGGAATTCAGCCAAATGCCCGTAACAATGCCAAACAGCGTCGAGGCGGAGCAAAGTATACTTTGCTGCATATTGCGCGACGAAGTTTTTCAGGCGGACATTATCGCCGCGCTCAAAGCGGAAGATTTTTACCAAAACAATCACGCCGTTATTTTCGACGCGATGAAAGAAATCAATTCCGCAACGCACCGCACGGGAGAGGAAAGCCGTTCCAACACGGTAAATATCGCCTCGCTTGTCGATCATCTCAGGCGCAACGGAAAACTTGCCGACGTCGGCGACATAGACTATATCACCCGTCTGAACGATTTTTTGCCGAGTACCGCCAACTACAAGGAGTACCTCGATATCGTCATTCGCGCCTCTAAAATGCGTCAGTTGATACGCATTTGCGGCGAAGTCACGCAAAAGGCGCGCAGTCTTGCCAGCGCGGAAGAGGCTATCACCTTTGCGGAAGAGCAGATATTCAAACTTTCGCAGGACGGAACAAACGGCGGGCTTGTGTCCCTTGCGGACGAAACGAGCCGCACGCTTTGGCAAATAAACGAACGGTACAAAAACCCCGGTCAGTTCAGGGGCATACAAACGGGCTTCCGCAGGTTCGATCGCATAACCAACGGTCTGCACGGCGGAGAACTTATCGTATTGGCGGCGCGCCCCGGCGTGGGCAAATCTGCTTTGGCAATGAACATTGTCGAACACGTAGCCAAACAGCAAAAAACCGTCGCGGTGTTCAGTCTGGAAATGTCCAATCAACAGCTTGTGGAACGTTTGCTTTCAAGTATGTCCACCGTCCCCTTGGAATTCATAAAGAGCGGTCAACTTCCCGAGGGCGTTTCGGACCTGTCCAAGCTACGCGTTGCGCAGGACATTATCTGCTCCACGATGAGCCTGTACGGCAACGACTACGCCAACATAAAGCCGTCGGAGATTGCCTCGCAATGCAGACGTCTGAAAGCGCAAAAAGGCTTGGATTTGGTGGTAATAGACTACATTCAGTTGATGAGCGGCAGCGAGGGCAACCGCGACGTCAACCGTCAACAGGAAGTCGCCAACATTTCCCGCGCGCTAAAATTGCTTGCAAAGGAACTCAACGTCCCCGTCATCGCTTTGAGTCAGTTGAAGCGCGACGCGGAAATACGTAACATAAAGGGCAAAGAGGGCGGCGGCGAACCCGTGCTTTCCGATTTGAGAGAGTCGGGAGCTATCGAGCAGGACGCGGACATAGTGTTGTTCATTCACAAAGAGGCGGATACTGCTGGAACGGGCAAATTCAATCTCATTATAGCCAAGCACCGCAACGGCGAAACGGGCAGCATACCCATTTATTGGTTGGGCAAGATCGTGCGTTTTGTGGACGAGGACTATCTCAATCAACACGGCATACGCATTGCGCCTACGCCGCAGGAAGTTCCCGTAGACGAGGCGGAAAATTCTTCGCCCGAGTATTCCGAAGAGGAAGAGGGCGCGTTTATCAAAAACAAAACCGAAGAGTAACGATTATGAGCGAATCCAAAAATTTTATCGAAGAAATAATAGACAGCGACTTGCAAAGCGGCAAGGTAACGCAGGTGTACACTCGGTTTCCTCCCGAACCGAACGGCTATCTGCACATCGGTCACGCCAAGAGCCTTTGCATAAATTTCGGAATGAAAGCCAAGTACGGCGGCAAATGCAACCTCCGCTTTGACGACACCAACCCCAGCAAAGAGGACGCTGAGTACGTGGAATCGATAAAGTCGGACATAAAGTGGTTGGGCTTTACTTGGGACAAACTGCTTTTTGCCAGCGATTACTTCGACATTATGTTCGATTGCGCGGTAAAACTCATAAAAAAAGGTTTGGCGTACGTAAGCGACGAAACGGCAGAAGAGATAAGGCAACGGCGCGGCACATTGTACGAGGCGGGTACGGAAAGTCCTTTCCGCAACCGCAGCGTGGAGGAAAATCTCAAACTTTTCTACGAAATGCGCGACGGCGTTTACCCCGACGGCGCAAAGGTGTTGCGCGCCAAGATAGATATGGCTTCGCCCAACCTCAATATGCGCGACCCCGTTATTTACCGCGTGTTGCACGCCACTCACCACAACACGGGCGACAAATGGTGCGTCTACCCGATGTACGACTTTGCTCACCCCATCGAGGACGCGCACGAGGGAATAACTCACTCCATTTGCACGTTGGAATTTGAAGATCACCGTCCGCTGTACGATTGGGTGGTGAGAGAATGTGAATTTCCCGAGCCGTTGCCGCAACAGATAGAGTTTGCACGGCTCAATGTCACCAATACGATAATGTCCAAACGCTATCTCAAAAAGTTGGTGGACGAGGGCAAAGTTATGGGTTGGGACGACCCGCGTATGCCCACTCTTTCGGGTATTCGCCGCAGAGGTTACCCCGCAGAGGCGATACGCGACTTTTGCGAACGCATAGGCGTTTCCAAAGCCAACAGCGAGGTGCAGGAAAGTTACTTGCAGTCCTGCGTGAGGGACAACCTTAACAGGACGGCGAACAGAGTTATGGCGGTATTCGACCCGCTCAAAGTTACGCTTACCAACTACCGCGGCAACGAAGAACTTTCGGTGGAAAACAACTCCAACGCCGAAACGCTCACTTTCAGGAAAGTTCCCTTTTCGGGCGAAATATATATCGACCGAAGCGACTTCGCTTTGGTTCCGCCGCCCAAGTACTACCGCCTCAAACCGGACGGATACGTGCGCTTGAAAGGCGCGTACATCATTCACTGCGACGAAGCGGTAACGGACGGCGACGGCAGGGTTACGGAACTGAGATGTTCCGTTGTGCCTAACTCCAAATCGGGCGAGGACGTAAGCGGAATAAAGGTAAAAGGCGTCATTCAATGGGTGGACGCGGCGACGTGCATAGACGCGGAAGTTCGCAAATTGCAAAGCCTGCTCACGGACGCGGTGGACGGCGTGACGGATTTCAACGAACGTTTCAACCCCGACAGTATGCAGGTAGTTCCCGCAAAAGTGGAGCGCAGTTTGCTTTCAGCCAAGGCGGAGGACCGTTTTCAGTTTATGCGCGTGGGCTACTACGTGTTGGACAGGGACAGCACCCCCGACAAACCGATTTTCAACGAGATAGTATCTTTGAAAGACAGTTTCAACCCCGCAAAGTGAAATTCGCCAAATTTCGGTTTAACCTTGACATTTGCAACGAAATAGTATATAGTAAATAGAAGTAATTTTTAAGGACAGCCAATATGAAAGTATGTAAAGACTGCGGCGAAGCAAACGTAAACGATTCGTTATACTGTTGCAATTGCGGCGGTTCCAACTTCACAATTCGGGAAGATACGGTTTGCCCCCATTGCGGCGCGATAAACGACAAAACGTACGCGCACTGTATCAATTGCGGCAAAGCTCTTGCACCCGAGCAGGAGGGCTACACTCCCGTTGCGGTCAACGCTCAATCGGGCGTGGCGGGCAGTTTTGCCTCGGGCGTTATGTCCGTACCCTCCGAGATGGCGCGTTGTCCTCATTGCGGAACGCTTGTGCCGATAACGGCGATTTTCTGTCACAAATGCGGCGCGAGCGTAGCAAATCTGCACACGCACAGGGTGGTGGAACGCAAGATTTGTCCGCATTGCGGACGTCCGAACAAGTTGGAGGCGGAATTGTGTTCCTACTGTTTCGGTTCGCTTGTCGGCGCAAAGACGGAGCAGTTGCAGGTTACGCACGAATTGCACAACTTGGGCGAAGTAACCGTGCGGCAGGCTTGCCTCGAAGGGATAGAGGGCAAAAGCGTCATTTGTCCCAATTGCGGCACCTTGAACCCCGAGTGCGAGGAGTTTTGCGTCAATTGCGGCTTGAAATTACAAATAGAGGAAGTAAAGAGGTATTGCCCCAACTGCGGCGCGGAAAACTCTGCAAACAGCTTGTTTTGCGCAAAATGCCGTTACAGTTTCGAGGGGGAACAGCCCGACAGAGTGGAAAAATGGACGTGTTCCGCTTGCGAACACGTCAACGACAAAGAAGATTTGTATTGTCCCAATTGCGGACGAAAAAGAATTTAGGAGGTACCTATGAACGGTGCTAACAACTACAACGTGTGTCCGCGTTGCGGTAACAGCAATCCGCTTGCGGCGAGATATTGTTCTCGTTGCGGCGAACAGCTCCGCATACCGGAAGAACCCGTGGTTTGTCACAAATGTCACACGCACAACAGCCCCGTGGCAAATTTCTGTCGCAATTGCGGCGCGGAATTGAGCGTGGGCTTGGAAACGAAACTTTGCCCCAGATGCGGCAAGGAAGTGAACGTAAAGGACACGATCTGCACGTGCGGATATTCCTTTGTAACTTATCAACAGATGGCACCGTCGCAAGTGCCTGCCGTCGAAGAAGAAAAGGTCAAGAGCAAGAAAGGCGGCAGAGCTTGGGCGATAGTGACGTTGATATTCCTGTTGCTGTTCGCCTACTTCGCCGTCGCGCCCGCGCTTGTACGTCCCGCCTTTTTGGTGAACTTTGACAAGGGCGTGGTGTACAACGAAGAGGGCTTCTACTACGGCTACGACTACATTGCGGGTATCGTCGGCAACGCAACTCGCCTGTTCGGTGCGGAATCGCCTTTGCCCGAGTACGGCGTGGCAAACCTCATCATAGCCGTTTTGACGGTACTCACCGCGTTGACTATGGCGGTACAGTTGTTGGTGTCCTTTGTGCGTATCTTCACAGCAAAGCGCAGTAAGCACTTGGGTTGGTATTGGCTGATAGTCGGCATATTGACGCTTGTCGTAACGGCGTTGTTAGTTGTATTCAACAGCATTTCGACAGAAAGCGGATTTTTGGCTACGGTGGCAAAACCTTTCCGTTTGCCCGCCGATACTCATCTCGGTTGGGTGATTTGGGCAATACCCGTTTACTATCTGTTCTTCTTCTTTGTGTCTTTGGGAGCGCACGACAGACAAGCGCGCAAAGCCGCCAAAGAGAACAAAAAGAAAAAGGGCAACGCCGCAGATGAAGATCAAGGCAAACAAGCCGCCTATCCGCAAGGCGCGCGTGGCGGACAGGCAATGTAGTAGCACTGCGCACATACGCTGAGCGCGGTACACAATCAAAAAACCGAAAGACCATTTCTGTTTTAGGCGTGGTCTTTCGTAATGTTTAGAGCAAGAGGTAACAAATGAACATCACATCGCAAATTTTGAGAGATAAATTTTTGAACTTTTTCAAGGAACGCGGACACGCCGTCATAGCTTCGGCAAGCCTCATTCCCGAAAACGACCCCAGCGTTTTGTTTACCACTGCGGGTATGCACCCGTTGATACCCTATCTGTTGGGGCAGAAGCACCCCGCGGGCAAACGCCTCACCGACGTGCAAAAATGCGTTCGCACGGGCGACATCGAAGAAGTGGGCGACGACAGCCACCTTACCTTTTTTGAAATGTTGGGCAATTGGTCTTTGGGCGATTACTTCAATCGCCAATCCATAGCTTGGAGCTACGAATTTTTGACGGACCCCAAATATCTCGGTCTGGACCCCGAAAGGCTGTCCGTAACGGTATTTGCGGGGGACGACGACGCGCCGCGCGACGAAGATTCCGCCCGCGTGTGGGAAAGTTGCGGAATACCCAAAGAACGTATTTTTTACCTCCCCAAGAAGAACAATTGGTGGATAGCGGGTACAACGGGACCTTGCGGACCCGATACCGAAATCTTTTGGGATACGGGCAAACCCGCTTGCGGAGAAAATTGCAACCCGAGTTGCGATTGCGGTAAATATCTGGAAATTTGGAACAACGTATTTATGCAGTTCAACCGTCAGGCGGACGGGACGTATCTGCCCCTTGCGCAAAAAAACGTCGATACGGGTATGGGCTTGGAACGTACGGTGTGCGTTTTGAACGGAATGAAATCCGTCTACGATATAGACCTGTTTGAGGGCGCGCTTGCCAAGATACAGCAACTCAGCGGCAAAACCTACGGCACGGACGGCAAAACCACCAAGGCAATGCGCGTGATAGCCGATCACGTTCGCACTTCGACGTTTCTGCTCGGCGACCCCGTGGGCGTTGTCCCCTCCAATGTGGATCAGGGCTACGTACTCAGACGTCTGATACGGCGCGCCGTTCGTATGGCAAACACTCTCGGTATGCCCAAAGGTAGCATTGCCGAAATTGCCAAAGTATACATCGACGTTTACCGCGACGCTTACCCCGAACTGTTGCAAAACGCCGAAAAAATCGTTGACGAACTCAACAAGGAAGAGGAGCGTTTCAGCAAGACACTTGTGGCGGGCGAAAGAGAATTTCTCAAAGTTATCTCCCACATTCCCGGCAACGTCGTACCGGGCGGTACCGCGTTCAAACTTTACGACACGTTCGGTTTCCCTGTGGAAATGACAGTGGAACTTGCCGCCGAAAACGGCTACACGGTGGACGTGGAGGGCTTCAAGCAAAAGTTTGCCGAACACCAAGCCAAATCTCACGCGGGTAGCGAACAGCGTTTCAAGGGCGGTATGGCGGAAGGCGGCGGCATAGAAACAACTCACCTGCACACGGCAACGCACTTGTTGCAAGCCGCTTTGAGGCGCGTACTCGGCGACGAAGTTAAGCAAAAGGGCAGTAACATCACTCCCGAACGCTTGCGTTTCGATTTCAGTTTCTCCCGCCCGATGACGCAGGAAGAAATTGCCGAAACGGAAAGGCTCGTAAACGAAGCGATAGAACGCCGTTTGCCCGTCACCTGCGAGGAAATGCCCATCGAGGAAGCTCGCAAAACGGGCGCGATAGGTCTGTTTGGCGACAGGTACGGCGAGGTCGTCAAGGTGTACACAATGGGCGATTTCTCCAAAGAAATCTGCGGCGGTCCTCACGCGAACAACACGGGCGAACTCGGCCACTTTGTCATAACAAAGGAACAGTCCTCCTCTGCGGGCGTTCGCCGTATCAAAGCGGAATTGCACAAATAAATTGTCGCTCGGGACATTCGACCAAAAAAGGCTTCGCTTCGGGTGGCGCGTCGGAAGTCGCCAAAATAACCGTCCCCGTCACGGCAACGCCGTTACGGGGAAGGGGGACCACGAAGTGGTGGAAGAGGGGTATATAAAGCCAATTCCCTCGCCTCCCTCGTTGCAGATTATTTTTGGTCGAACACCCTCGCTCCTTGTGTTACAAGGTCCCCGACCGCCCACCCCTGTCCGCAGGGAGTAGGCGGGTTTTTATGTATAGGGATATTCTATGTTTTGACAAACTTTGTCCGTAGGGAGTAAGTCTGCAACTGTGTACAAGGCTTCTCTTGACGACAAAAGAGCGCGCCACGAAAAGCAAACGTGTCCTGTGGACACTTTGCCGTGAGCGCGAACAAGTTGGGGCTTTTCTAACGCCCCAACGCAGTCGTCACCGATAGGTGACTGATGAGTTTCGACTACCGAAACAAGATATATTCTCACGCCGCCCTCGTTGCAGATTATTTTTGGTCGAACACCCTCGCTCCTTGTGTCACAAGGTCCCCGACCGCCCACCCCTGTTTGCGTAGAGCAGATATGTAACTGTTATAAAGACCGTCCCCGTCGGTGAGTAACGCGAACCTACGGGGAAGGGGGACCGCCATTCGGCGGTGGAAGAGGGATATTTGCAACAAGCGCGGACGAATGAGCTTAGAGTACCGAAACAAGTTTTCGGACGTTTTTTTAATCAAGTTTTTCAAAGTTTCTTTTCATTTATCAAGGCAGTTTTGTTGTTTGTCTTGACATAAATTTCTATATGTTGTAAAATCAAACCACCACATTATTACTAATAAAATGTCAAAACATGCACACAATCTCGGTAGATTGAGGTGTCTTTTCTCATCAAGCATGTTTTGACGAGGTAATAGTGTGGTAACTATCGGGACACGCATCTACAAGTGCCGTTTCGGTAGGGACGGCACTTTTTTTGTTGAAAAAATCTAACAGGAGGCACATTATGAAAAAACTTTGGAAATTTACATTCGCAGTTTTGCTTACCGTGCTTGTTGTGGCGGCACTCGCGCTTGCCGCTTGCAACCCCAACGACAATCTGCAATTGCCCCAAACGCCCGATGGCGGCGACACAGGTTCGGGAACAGGTAGCGGAACAGGTAGCGGCACAGGTACAGGAACAGGTACAGGAACAGGTACAGGTTCTGATACAGGAACGGGTTCGGGTTCTGGAACAGGTACAGGCACCGCCGTCACGCATATGGCAATCTTTATGGCGGGAGGATATGTTGTGGACGTTGTGAGATTTAGCGAGGGTGACAAAACTCTTACTGAACCCACCGTTCCCGAAAAACCTCACTACACAGGCAAATGGGCGGACTACACTCTCGGCAATCAAGACATCAAGATAGAGGCTGTATACACGCCGATAGAGTACAAAATAATTTACCACAACGCTGAGTACTCAATCAACCTTAACCCGTCTTCCTACACTGTGGAGGACGATCGTATAGATTTGAAACCCGCAACAAAGCGCGGTTACACTTTTGTTGGTTGGTACAGCGACAGTTCTTTGCAAAACAAAGTAGACAACATCTACACTTCGCAGGCGGAAGATATTGAACTTTGGGCAAAGTGGGAGTTGACAAGATACACGATTACTTATCATAATACTTACAATTGTACTAATGATAACCCCCAATATTATACGGTTCAAGACGAAGATTTTTCTTTGAAAGAACTGTCAATGGAAGCAGGAGAATTTATTGCTTGGTGTACCGACAGCAATTTGGAATATGAGGTAGATACAGTTGACGTTTCGCAAGCAAAAGACATCGAACTTTGGGCAAAGTGGGAATACGTGCAATACGATCTTACATTTAACTACGACAGCAACATAGGAGATTTTGACGGCGACAAACCCACCAAGTACACAATTGAGGGTTTGACGTTGCCGCAACTTGTGGATAAAAACGGCAACGGACATTTCGGCATTGAATGGAGGGACGAAGCGGGAAAAATTTACACAAACGAAATTCCACAAGGAACAACGGGCGATTTGACTTTGACTTTGACCAAATGGGTCGGTATTCACACTTGGGGTAGTGACGGTAAATGTATTTATTGTAAGCTATTGAAAGAACCGTACAGCGAAGTAGACGGAGAGGTCAAACCGTACACAATGAGCGACGGAAAAATTGTTTTCGGTA